>JBFIHZ010000312.1:0-4885 GCA_041601535.1 Lysobacterales bacterium
ATATCTGTGATTCCGCCACGGTGGAAAAAGTCGTGGGGGAATACAAGCCCGACATGATTTTCCACGCGGCTGCTTACAAGCATCTGCCCATTCTGCAAACCCAGGTACGTGAAGCCTTTCGCAATAATGTGCTGGGCACCATGCGCCTGGCAGAAGCTGCGGAAAGACATGGGGTAGGAACTTTCGTGCTGATTTCTACCGACAAGGCAGTAAATCCGGCCAATATCATGGGCGCCACCAAGCGGGTGGCCGAGATGTATTGCCAGAACATGAATGCACGGTCGCAGACGCGCTACATCACCGTACGATTCGGCAATGTGCTCAATTCCAATGGCAGCGTGGTGCCGCTGTTCAAGGAGCAGATTGCTCGCGGCGGCCCGGTAACCGTAACGCACCCGGAAATTTCGCGTTATTTCATGACCATTTCCGAAGCCAGCCAGCTGATCATGCAGGCTGCGGTTCTGGGCAGTGGCGGTGAAATCTATGTGCTGGATATGGGCGAGCCGGTGAAAATCACTTACCTTGCGGAACAGCTTATTCGCCTGTCGGGCAAGGTGCCGGGCCGGGATATCCAGATTGTTTACACCGGCTTGCGGCCGGGCGAAAAACTGTTTGAAGAACTGTTCCACGAGCTTGAACCGTACGAGCAGACCAAGCACGAGAAGATATTCCTGGCGCGTCCGCGGGCGGCCAACCTGCAGAACCTGGATGCGGATCTGCGGGATGCCGAACTGGCGATCAAGCGCTACGACACCAAGAAAATCCAGAGCGTGTTGCTCAAACTGGTACCGGAGCTGGCCAAGTCAGTGACTGCGGAAGGCGCCGAATCCGCTGCGGTGGTCCAGATCAACCGTCCCGGCTGACAGAAAAGGCAGAAATCCGTTGAAACCCGTTCGTAAAGCCGTATTCCCCGTGGCCGGACTGGGCACCCGTTTCCTGCCGGCGACCAAGTCCATTCCCAAGGAAATGTTGCCGGTGGTGGACAAACCGCTGATTCAGTACGCCGTGGAAGAAGCCATAGAAGCGGGTATTGATACGCTGATCTTTATCACCAGCCGCAAAAAGCATGCGATCTCGGATCACTTTGACACGGCCTTTGAGTTGCAGACCCGTTTGCTGGAGTCGGGCAAAACCGAATTGCTGACGCGCATCACCGAAATTGTGCCGGACCATGTCCACCGGGTGCACGTGACCCAGCCTGAAGCGCTGGGGCTGGGCCACGCGGTGCTGTGCGCGGAAACCGTGGTGGGTGACGAGCCGTTCGCCATTATCCTGGCCGATGACATGGTGCTGAACCAGGGACCGGGCGCCATTGCGCAAATGGTGGCTTTGCACGAGCGCACCGGGGCCAGCGTGCTGGGGGTGGAGCAAATACCACTGGAGATGTCCAGCAGTTACGGCATGGTGGATGTACATGAGGGCACCGACGGGTTGAAGCCGATCCGCACCATCGTGGAAAAACCGCAGCCGGCGGATGCGCCGTCCAACCTCGGGGTGGTTGGGCGCTATATCCTGAACCCCTCCATATTCCGCCATTTGCGTGACATCAAGCCGGGCGTTGGCGGTGAAATTCAGCTGACCGATGGCATCGCAGCGATGCTGCAATCCGAGCAGGTACTGGCCCTGCCGTTTGAGGGTGTGCGCTATGACTGCGGCAGCCGTGAAGGCTATATCCGCGCCACACTGGATCATGCGCTGGAGCTGGATGACCTGAGGGAACCCATCCTGGCCCACATCCGGGAAATCCTGGAAAAAACGCCCGGGGGCAGCTGAATGAGCCATGTCAGGCCACCCGCGGATTGGCCGGCCGGCACGCTATTGCGTTTGCAGCACCGCTCGCAGGTGCTGCAGGACAATCCCTGGGGTGATCCGGCAGATCGCACCGTGATCGTGTACCTACCGCCGGACTACTCACCGCAACACGCTCCGTACATCAATCTGTGGGATCTGGCCGCGTTTACCAATTCCGGCCCGGGCCATGTCAACTGGCGTAACCACGGCGAGAACCTGCCACAGCGGCTGGATCGGCTGATCGGGCAGGGCAGCTTGCCGCCGGTGGTGGTGGTCATGCCTGACTGTTACACCTCGCTGGGCGGAAACCAGTACGTCGACTCGGCCGGTGTGGGGGCATATGCCAGTTACCTGGTGAATGAACTGGTTCCGTTCGTGGCGGCGGAAGTCAACGTGATCAACCACCGCGATGGACGGGGGGTGTTCGGCAAATCTTCAGGTGGATATGGCGCGCTGTACCACGCCATGCATTACAGCGACACCTGGGGCGCTGCCGCAAGCCATGCCGGTGATGCCGGCTTCGATCTGCTGTTCCGCAACGCCTTTCCGGACACCTGCACGGTGCTGGCGGCCCACGGCCAGGACCCGCTGACCTTCATCCGCGCGTTCTGGAGCAAGAACCGCCCGTCCGGCCGGGATTTCAATACCCTGATGACCCTGGCGATGGCGGCCAGCTATGATCCGGACCCGCAGCAGCCGCAAAACATTCGCCTGCCGTTTGACCTGCATACCTGCGCGCTGATTCCGCAACGCTGGCAGAACTGGCTGGCCTTTGATCCGGTGCAGATGGCCGCAGCCGCGGCACCCGCATTGCGCAGCCTGCACGGTCTTTATCTGGATGTGGGCCGCCAGGACCAGTACAACATTCAGTATGGCACCCGCTCACTGGTACAGGTGCTTGAGGGCTGCGGCATCGATTTTTTCCACGAGGAGTTTGAAGGCAGCCATTCAGGTATCGACTGGCGCCTGGATCAGTCCTTGCCGTATCTTGCGCATGCCTTGAAAAAGGCCGTAAACGCAGCCACTTAGCAGTTAGCATCGTGACCGCAGACAGATAGCATCCGGCACGCAGTCCAGCGAATAATTGAAGCAGGCCAGGCCTGCAGGTATTGGAAAACTCTATGATTGAAATAACCCCATCAGCGCAGGAATACTTCAAACGCCTGCTGTCGCAACAGGATGAAGCCGGGCTGGGTTTGCGCCTGGCGGTCAATCAGCCAGGCACGCCCAATGCCAGCTGCGACCTGCAATTTTGCCCGCAGGGCCAGAATGCGCTGGACGACACCACGGTGGAGTACCCGGATTTCAACCTGTATGTGGCCAGTGGCAATGAGAAGTGGCTCAGTGACGCGCAGATCGATTTCGAGACTCAGGAAACCGGCGGGCAGCTGACCATTCGCGCCCCGGGCATCAAAGGCCATGAACCTGCCGCAGACGCGCCGGTGGAACAACGTGTCGAGTGGCTGCTGGAAGCCGAGATTAACCCGGCGCTGGCGTCCCATGGTGGCCGCGTGTCACTGGTCGAGATTACCGCCAACATGGAAGTGGTTTTGCGCTTTGGCGGCGGCTGCCACGGTTGTGGCATGGCCGATGTCACCCTCAAACAGGGCATCGAACAGACTTTGACCGGAAAAATTCCGGAAATTACCGGGGTGCTGGATGCCACCGATCATGAAACCGGCAAAAACCCCTATTACGCGCCCGGAGCGGCCGGGCATTCAGCCGTTTGAATCAAGAAGCTGAGGCGAGGCATCACCGCCCCGCTTGATGCAGGGCCGGTGTGCCTGTGTGGCATTCGGGCTTACTTGATGGACAAGTCTTCCAGGCCGTCCTGGCTGGCAAACCAGCTGGCCAGGTCTTCAATATCCTGATTGGTCAGTGACGCGGCAAAGCTGGCCATGATGGCGTTGCTGCGTTGGCCACTGCGGTAGTCACTCAGTGCTTTGATCAGGTAACTCTCGTGCTGGCCAGCCAGGTTGGGATAGTTGGGGTCGATGCTTTCGCCGGTTTTGCCATGACAGGCTTCACAGGTGGCGGCTTTTACCTGGCCTGCTTCCGGGTTGCCCTTGGCCACAGCGGTCAATGGCAGGGCGGCAGCGAGTAGCACGCCCAGCAATACGGGCGCGGTGCGATGTAACAGTGAGTTCATTACCGTATTCATGTTCTGATTATTCGTCCTTGCCCAGGCTGGCGAAATAAGCGGAAATATCCTTGATGTCCTGATCGGACAGGCTGCTGGCCTGCAGTTCCATGGTGGGGTGGTTACGCTCGCCGGACTTATAGGCGTGCAGCGCAATGACCAGGTATTCATAGTTCTGGCCGCCAATCTTGGGCACTTTATAGGTCGGATATACATTGTTATAGCCGGGAATGCCGTGGCATCCGGTGCAGGTATAGGCTTTCAGTTCGCCAGCTTCGGCGTCACCGGTGGCCTGGGCTTGAACCGGGCCAGCCACGCTGGTCATCAGTACCAGCACGGAAAAAATCAGCTTAAAGCGCATGGGTGTCTCTTCGTTGCTTGGGTCAAAGGGATTGCAGCCCGCGATTATACCTGCTGCGGCGATTCAAACCAACGCTTCGACATGCATCAGATGCGCCATTATGCCGCTGGTGTTTCCAGCCAATAAATACGTATTTGCACCAATCGGGGATTGGCGGGCGCGTATTCGTGGCGTTGCTGTCCCCACCGGGCAGATCTGCCGGAAGTGTAACTTCTGCGCCATTCGCAGCGTCTTGTTACTGATCCATCGAAGGATGCCATCTGTTCTGGCTTGTTTTTTGCATAGAACTGTTTAACAGCAATAACGGCGGGACTGGCACATGACGTCCGGCATATGAGTGGCCTGATCGAGCTGTGTTAGTGTACTAGTTAAATAAAACACCTGGGTGACAACTTCATGAAAAACAGACCGATTGGCACCTTCAGCAAGATAACACTGGGCAAGATAACACTGGGCAAGATAACACTGGCTGCTGTGTCACTGCTTGCACTGCTGCTGACGCAGGGCTGCATGGACCAGGCCAATGGCAGTGTAGAGGACGAAGCGGAAGCAGTTGCCGCCATCCCGGTGGAAACGGCGCGGGTGACCAAGGG
>JBFIHZ010000313.1:0-4867 GCA_041601535.1 Lysobacterales bacterium
CGGTTGGCCACCAGGAACGCGGGTTTGCCGGACGCGGCGTGGCCGGCGCGCAGATAGCCGATATAGTCGGTGTAGATTCCGCCCAGCGGCGCGCGGTCGTGCACCACCGCGCCAAACGCAGCCCCTTGATCGCGCATCAGGGCGGCCATGCACTGTTCCATCACGCGGTGATAGTCCGGGCCGCCGCGGCTCCAGGCATCCAGCGGGTTAACCGCTTCCAGGCCGGGGTCCAGCAGGGATTTCAGCGTTTTCCGTGTTGCCGCACTGATTTCGGTCAGCGGTACGCCCAACCGGTCGGCAAGGTCGATCATCAACTGCCGTTCACCCCCGGAATCGTGCAGGCTGACCACGCCGCCATCCGCCACCGGGTGGGGCTGGGCAAACATGATCAAGGCGGTGGCCAGTTCATCCATGTCTTCAACGCGTTGCACGCCGTAGCGGTCAAACAAGGCCTGGAAGGCCTCGTCCTGGCCGGCCATGGCGCCGGAATGCGAAACGGTCAGGCGGGCGGCCAGTTCGGTGCGGCCCACTTTCAACGCGACCACCGGAATGCCGCGCCGGGCCGCCTTGGCCAGCACGGCGCGCAGGCCGGCCGGGTTGCGCGCGGTTTCCATAAACAGGCCGATCACCCGCGTGTCCATGCACTCGATGGCGTAGTCCATGTACTGGTCCATGGTGACGGCCAGTTCCTGGCCGGTGGACACCGCCAGGTTGAAATCAATGCGCTCTTCGCAATCGATAATGCCGGACATGCCGGAGCCGGAGTGGCTGATCAAGGTCACGTTCCCGCCGCGCCGGTGATTGGGGCGGGTATCGAAACCGCAGGCCCAGACACCGTCGTGGAAATTATAAAAGCCCATGCCGTTGGCGCCGCACAACAGCAGTCCGGACTGTTGCAGCTTGCGCTGTACCCGGGTGCGCAGGTTTGGCGTGGTGTCATCATCCAGAATCAGGGTGGAATAGATGGTGGCGGCCCTGGCGCCGTGGGCAATGCAGTCGTCCAGGGCGGCTTCGACGCGGCTGTCGGCCACCGCGAACAGCACGTGCTCGACGGATTCCGGCAAGTCCGCCAGGCTGGCATAGCAGCGCGTGCCAAACACGGCTTCACGCGACGGGTTAACCGGGTAAAGGGCGCCGCTGAAACCACCCCGTGTCAGGTTTTGCCACGCTTCAAAACCAACGCTGCCCGGCCGCTCACTGGCGCCCAGCAGGGCGATGGAGGCCGGGCGCAGCAGCGGGTCCAGCGAATGAGCGCAACGATCACTCATGATTTATTCCGTGGCCTGTTGCCAGGCCGTGCTCAAAAGTCGGCAGGCGGTGTCTGCCGCTTGCGCGGTGGATCCCAGAACACATTTTCCACCACCCGGCATTTGGCCATCACGCGGCTCCATTTCAGTTCGCGCTGGTAGTAAATTTCCACCAGCAGTTCTTCGCCGGGCTGGCCGTGCGGCGCTTCCAGCGAGGCCAGCGCAATACTGGCCTTGGCCGAGGGCGACCACATGGCCGAGGTGATGGTGCCGGCGAATTTCTTGTCTTTGGTGTAGACGTAGGAATCGCGCGCCACCTTGTTCCCGTCTATGTCCAGCTTGACCAGGTTGTAGCGCGAACCGCGTTCTTTTTCCGCCAGCAATGCCTTGCGGCCATTGAACACCGGTTTCTTGAAATCCACCAGCCACGCCAGCCCCAGCTCGAACGGCGAGCGGGTATGGGTCGGCCGCACCGCTTCCTGGGCCGGCAGGAAATCCACCCCGGCCAGGATAAAACCGGCTTCAATGCGCAGCATTTCCAGCGCCTCGCTGCCCAGCGGGCTGATGCCGTGCAGTTCGCCGGCCGCAAACAGGCGGTCCCACAGCAGCTCGGCATGCTGCGGATCAATCCACAACTCATAGCCGAGGTCGCCGGTATAGCCGGTGCGTGAAACCGTCAATTCCGTACCTTCAAACGGAAAACTGCGCAGACCAAAAGGCGTCAGTGTTTCCACCCCGTCCAGCCCCATTTTCTTCAGCACGGCGCAACTGGTCGGGCCTTGCAAGGCCAGTGCCGCGACCTCGTGGGTTTCTTCCACCACTTCCACGTCAAAACCCATGGCGTTGGTCAGGAACCAGTCAATCTGGTGTTCCTGCGAACAGACCCGGTAGACCCCTTCGCTGAGGTGGAAAATGGTACCGTCATCAATCACCTGGCCCTGATCGGTGCACCACACGCAATAACCCACGCGCCCCGGTGTTATTTTGGCCACATCGCGTGTCACAAGGCGGTTCAGATAGGCCTGTGCATCGGGTCCGCTGACCCGGTGCTTGACCATCGGGGTCAGGTCAAACACGGCGCAGCTGTTACGCGCGGCGAAGTATTCCAGCGAGGCGCTGTAGTAGGCCGGCACCGACAGGTAGTCGCTCCAGCGCGACCACTCCTTCAGCTTGTTCAGCGATTCCTGCCGTGAATGGAACGGGCTGGGCCAGACAAAGTTATGGAAATGGTCTTTGGCGTGCATTTGTTGTGCTCTCATATGCTTTTGTCCTTCCCGTTTAAGCCGACGCGCCGGCCAGAATGACCTCGGCCGCATTGCGTCCCGCGCTGCCCATCACGCCACCGCCAGGATGGCTGCCGGCGCCGCACAGGTACAGGCCGTCCACCGGCGCCGCGTACTGTGCCGCTCCGGGTACCGGGCGCAGCATCAGGAACTGGTCCAGCGACATTTCACCGTGGTGCCAGTGGCCGCCACTGATACGGAATTGCTGTTCCAGGTCTTCCGGGGTCAGCAGTTCAGCCATCACCGCCTTGGTGCGGATATCCGGTGCGTATTGTTGCAACAGGTCCATCACCGTTTCGGTAAAGGCGGATTTGCCTTGCCCCCAGCCGGCTTTGAGCTGGCGTGGCGCGTACTGCACGATGGCCGACAGCACGTGCTGGCCATCCGGCGCCAGGCTGGCATCGTGAATGCTGGGAATGGTGATCTCCGCCACCGGGTGAGCGGAGAACTCTCCGTATTTGGCATGGTTGAAGGCGCGTTCCACGTACTGCGTGCTGGGTGCGATAACCAGCCGTTCGCCCAGGTGCTCACGCGACAGGCCGGTGAAGTCCGGCAACTCGCTCAGGGCCAGGTGCAGTTTGGCGGCGTTGCCGCGTGCCCGGCTGTGGTGCACCTTGTGGGCGAAGCCGGCTTCCAGATTGCGCGCGCCCAGCAGGCCGAGGAAAGTGGTTTTCGGGTCGGCGCTGGAAACCACTGCGTCGGCGTTCAAAACCTCGCCGTTTTCCAGTTCCACGCCGGTCACCCGGTCGTGGTCCATCACGATGCGCGCCACCGGCGAACCGGTGCGGATGTCGGCACCGTGCTGGCGGGCGCTGGCGGCCAGTGCTTCGGCCACGGCGCCCATACCACCGCGTGGGATGGAAAAACTGCCCGGTTCATCACCGGTATTGCCGCTCAAGCGGTGCAGCGCGGTAAACACGCTGTTGTTGGAGCGCGGGCCGGAGTGCGTTCCCAGCACAGCATCCAGTGCCAGTGCACCTTTCAGCAGGTCGTTGTCGAAATTTTCCTGCAGCACGTCGTAAATGTTGATGCCGGCGATGCGCAGGAATTCGCGCATGTCCTTGCGGCCCAGCAGGCGGATGTCCAGTGCCAGCTTGCCCAGGCCGATCAGGTCGCTGCGCTGGCCCGAAGCGATGCGCGGCGGCAGGCGGTTATGCAGTTTGCCAATAACCTTGGCGAAACGGTGCATAAAGCGCCGGTACTCGGCGTAGGCCGCCTGGTCCTGGCTGGAAATATTGCCGCCACTGAGTGTGCCGCCGTCCAGCGTCAAGTGATTGCCGTCCGGCGACAGCGCAATGGTTTTCAGGCCGGACCGGGCCATGGCCAGGCCATGACCATCCAGCCCCAGGTCCTTGCGGATACCGGCATCCAGCAGATTCAGCAGATGGGCGCAGGCAGACACCTTGAAATCGGGGGCGAACTCGCGGGTCACTGCCGCGCCACCCACCTGTGCGGCCGCTTCCAGCAGCGTGACTTTCTTGCCGGCTTTTGCCAGATAGGCAGCGCATACCAGGCCGTTGTGACCGGCGCCGATAATAATGATGTTGTTCATCGCGGTGGACTCAGTCATCGATCCAGCCCTCCGGCACGGTGTTGGGTTTTCGCAGGTCCATGAGGATTTCCCGCGCCGCATTGGCGCCCGGGGCAGCCATCACGCCACCACCCGGGTGGTTGGATGAGCCGCACATGTACAGGCCTTTGGCCGGGCCGCGGTACTGGGCATAGCCTGGTATCGGCCGATTGAACAACAATTGGTCCATGGTCAGTTCGCCCTGGAAGATATTGCCTTCGGTCAGGCCCACTTCGTTCTCCAGTTCACGCGGCGTGCGCACCTCGGCGTGCAGGATCAGGTCCTTGAAACCGGGAGCGTAGTCATTGATCTGGTTGATCACGGTCTGGCCGAACTGGTCGCGCTGTTCGTCGGTCCAGTCCTTGCCTTTGACCTTGGGCGGCACATATTGCACGAATACAGACATGAAGTGCTTGCCCGGAGGTGCCATGGTCGGGTCGGTCAGCGACGGGATCAGCATGTCGATGTATGGGTCCTGCGACCAGATGCCGTCTTTCCAGTCATCGTAGGCGCGTTCCAGCCGCTCAATGGAGTCGATCAGGTGCATGTCGCCCTTGATCAGTTCGCGGTTGCCGCGCAGGGCAGGGAAGTCCGGCAGCCCGTCCAGCGCGATGTTCAGCTTGCCGGAGGAGCCGCGGATCTTGAAGTTTTTCACCTTTTTCACGAATTCCGGTTGCAGGTCTTTTTCATCCATGCATTCCAGGAAGGTGCGCGGGAAGGTCATGTTGGAGACCACCACATCGGCGTGATATTCATCGCCGTTTTCC
>JBFIHZ010000314.1:0-4838 GCA_041601535.1 Lysobacterales bacterium
CGCAGGCCGCCATCCACGTCGAAGCAACGGCCACTGATGTAATCGTTTTCCAGGATGAACTGCACCGTGGCGGCAATTTCTTCCGGCTCACCCATGCGCCGCAAGGGGATGCCCGAAGTGAGTTTTTCACGCGCTTCCGGTTTCATCGCCATGACCATCTCGGTGCCGATAAAGCCCGGCGCGATGGCCGCTGCGCGAATATTGTAACGGGCAAACTCCTTGGCCCAGACCACTGCCATGGCGGCCACGCCGGCCTTGCTGGCGGCATAGTTCAGCTGGCCCATGTTGCCATGGCGTGACACCGATGAGATGTTGATGATGCAGCCGGCGCATTGGAGCTCAATCATCTTCGCTGCGGCTTCGCGGCCGCACAGGAATACGCCGGTGAGGTTGACGTCCATCACCTGCTGCCATTGTTGCAGCGACATTTTCGAGACCAGTTCGCCATCGCGGTATTTCAGGGTCAGTTCATCACGGGTGATGCCGGCATTGTTGATCAGGCCGTGCAGGGCACCGAAGCGCTGGCCGATGTCGTTAAACAGCTGTTCCACCTCCGGCTCCGCACTGATGTTGGCGGCGTAGGTGGCCACTTCGCCCGGGCCCGCATCAGCGCAGCGCGCCGCGGTATCGCGCAAGGCCGTTGCGTCCATGTCTATCAGTGCGAGATGACAGCCTTGCCGCGCCAGCCGCAGTGCCATGGCCGCGCCCAGTCCGCGCGCGCCGCCGGTGATGGCGATGGTTTTGTTTGCTAATTCCACGTGGTGTACTCCGCCGTTTATCCGCCAGCCATCAGTTTGCGTTCATCCAGCCCGATGCTGCGGGCAATGATTTCCTTCATGATTTCCGAACTTCCCGCATAGATGCGCGAAACGCGGGCATCGGTGAACATGTGGGCAATGCGGTATTCGTTCATGTAGCCGGCGCCGCCATGCAACTGCACGCACTCATCCATCACGCGGGATTCCACTTCAGTGGCGTGGTACTTGGCTTCAGCGGCCAGGTCGGCCGAAAGTTTACCGTCGTTGTGCAGCATCACGCACTGGTCGATAAAGGTTTGCGTTACGTCCAGCGCGGTGCGCATTTCCGCCATCTTGAAGCGGCTGTTCTGGAACGCCGCGATGGGGCGGCCAAAGGCCCTGCGCTCGAGGATGTAATCCATGGTGAGGTCAAACGCCACCTGGGCGTGGCACACTGCCTGGCAGGCGCTGAGCATGCGTTCCTCGGCCAGGAAGTGCATCAGCTGGTAGAAGCCGCGTTCCGGATCGCCCAGCACGTTCGCCGCCGGTACCCGTACATTTTCAAAAAACAGCTCGGCGGTGTCCTGCGCTTTCAGCCCCATCTTGTCGAGGTTGCGGCCGCGGCTGAAGCCTTCCATGCCTTCTTCCACCACGAACAGCCCCAGCCCGTGCGGCTTGCCCGGTACCGAGCGGGCCGCGACCACGAAGGCGCCGCCGTTGATGCCGTTGGAGATATACGTTTTGGAGCCGTTGATCACCCAGTCGTCACCATCGCGCACGGCGCGGGTCTTGATGCCGGCCACGTCGCTGCCGGCGCTGGGCTCGGACATGGCAATGCCGAGGATGGTTTCGCCGCTGACCATTTTGGGCAGCAGCCGTTGTTTCAGCTCCTCGGTGGCCAGTTCGCCGATATAGGGGCCTACCAGCCGGCTGTGCAGCGTCAGAAACAGCGACAGGTCGCCGTGACGAATGGTTTCTTCCGCCACGATCTGTTCGAAGCGGAAGTCCGGAATGCCGAGGCCGCCGTATTTTTCGTCCACCCACATGCACAACAGGCCCTGTTCGCCGGCTTTCAGAAAAGCTGACTTGTCGCAGATTCCTGCTTCGCGCCAGGCTTCAACGTGCGGCTCCACCTCGGCCTGCATAAAGCGGCGTACCGAGTCGCGGAACATGTCGTGTTCTTCGTTGAATATCAGCCTATCCATGATGGTGTCCTTGATCTCGGGTTGGAATACAGGGTTAGCCGTAGAACGATTGATTGTCGGCCGCGCGTTGGCGCAAGGCGTCGGATACCTTGAAGCGTTCGCCGTGTTGCTCTGCCAGCCGGTCGCAGTCGTTGACAAACTGCTGCAGGCCGACCGTCTCAATATAAGACAGGGCACCACCGGTCCAGGCCGGGAAACCGATGCCAAAGATGGAACCGACATCGCCGTCAGCCGGATGGGTCAGCACGTTTTCTTCCAGGCAGCGTGCAGTTTCCAGTGCCTGGATATGCAGCAGACGCTGCTTCACCGCGTCGACACCGGGCTGCTCCGCCGCCAGCGGGAACTGCTCCGCCAGGCCGGGCCACAGGTGTTTTTTGGCGTCTTTCGGGTAATCGTAAAATCCCTTGCCAAACCGTTTGCCCTTGCGGTCCAGTGTCTCGACCATCTTGACCACGGTCTCGTCAGCCGGGTTCGAGGGATAGTTCAGCCCCATGGCCTGCGCCGTGGTTTTACCCACTTTCAGGGACAGCTCCAGCGTGACTTCATCGGTCACGGCCAATGGGCCAACCGGCATGCCGGCCATTTTCGCGCCATTTTCAATCAATGCCGGGTTGATGCCCTCGGCCAGCATGCGCATGCCTTCGCTGGTGTAGGTGGCAAATACCCGGCTGGTGAAAAAGCCGCGGCTGTCGTTGACCACGATCGGAGTTTTGCGGATCTGCTGGATGTAATCCAGGCTGCGGGCGATGGCCTCATCGGAGGTTTTTTCACCGACAATCACTTCAACCAGCGGCATCTTGTCTACCGGCGAGAAGAAGTGAATGCCGATAAACTGGTCGGGGCGTTGGGATGCTTCGGCCAGCCCGGTGATCGGCAGGGTGGAGGTGTTGCTGGCGAAGATGGCGCTGGCAGGGATCACCGCTTCGGTTTTGGCGGTGACATCCGCCTTGATCTGCACATCTTCAAACACCGCCTCGATGACCAGCTCGCACCCTTCCAGATCAGCGTAATCGGTGGTGGTGTGGATCAGCTCCAGCAGCGCGTTTTTCTTCGCTTCGGTGGAGTACCCCTTGGCGATGGCCTTATCCAGCAACTGGGCGGAATACGCCTTGCCGCGCTCAGCACCCTCCATGTCGGTATCCAGCAGCACCACGTTGATACCGGCTTTGGCCGATACATAGGCAATGCCGGCGCCCATCATGCCGGCGCCCAGGATGCCGAGTTTTTTGACCTGCGATTTGTCTATGCCTTCGGGCCGCCGGCTGAGCTTGTCGGCGGCGGACTTGTTGACGAACAGGGTACGCATCATATTGCGCGCTACCGGGCCAGCCAGCAGCTTGCCAAAGTACTGCGACTCGATATCCAGTCCGGCATCAATCGGCACGATGCAGCCTTCGTAAATGGCCGACAGGGCGGAGATCGGTGCCGGGTAATTGTGGTAGGTGGTGCCGGCGATCAGGGACGTGCCGACCATGTAATTCTGGGCGTTTTTCGGCGTCATGGCACCGGCCCCTCCGGGCACCTTGAAGCCTTTTTTGTCCCAGGGCTGTACCGGGTCACCGGATTGCAGCACCCATTGACGGGCCTGTTCCACCACCTGGTCCGCCGCGGCCAGTTCATGCACCAGGCCCAGTTCCAGGGCTTGTTGCGGTGAAATGTTTTTGCTCTGCAAAATCATCGGCAAGGTGGCCTCGACGCCGATCAGGCGCGGCGTGCGCTGGGTGCCGCCGGCGCCCGGCAGCAGGCCAATGCCCACTTCGGGGAAACCCAGTACCGCGCGCGGGTCATCCACCATCACGCGGTAGTGGCCAGCCAGGCAGACTTCCAGGCCGCCGCCCAGTGCCAGTCCATTGATGGCCACCGCTATGGGTTTGCCGCAGGTTTCCATTTTGCGCAGCCGGCGGTTCAACGCATGGCTGAACTCATAGGTTTCCTTTTCGCTCATCCCGCGGTCATAGGCGGTAACCATCTCCTTGATGTCGGCACCGGCGATAAAGGCTTTCTTGCCCGAGGTGATCACCGCGCCTTTTACCGCGTCATCGCTGGCCAGCTTATCGGTCAGGGTTTCCAGGTCGTCCATCATTTCCGGGGTAAGTACGTTCATCGATTTGCCGGGCAGGTCGATGGTCAGCAGCGCGATGCCGTCGGCATCAACGTGGTATTGAATCGTGTTGTTCATGGTTGCAATTCTCTTGTGTGTTCGCTGGGGCGCTGTCAGACGCGTTCGATGATGGTGGCCGTGCCCATGCCGCCGCCGATGCACAGCGTGACCAGGGCGGTGTTGAGATCGCGCCGTTCCAGTTCGTCCAGCACGGTGCCGAGAATCATCGCACCGGTCGCACCCAGCGGGTGGCCCATGGCGATGGCGCCGCCGGCGACATTGATCTTGTCGTGCGGAATGTCCAGTTGCTGCATGTAGCGCAATACCACCGAGGCGAAGGCTTCATTCAGTTCGAACAGGTCAATATCAGCGGCGCTCATACCGGCGCGCTGCAGCACTTTCTCGCTGGCGGGGCCGGGGCCGGTCAACATGATGGTCGGCTCACTGCCGATCGAGGCAAACGCCTTGATGCGGGCCCGCGGCTTCAGCCCCATGGCCTTGCCGGCATCGCGGTTGCCGACCAGCACGGCGGCGGCGCCATCAACAATGCCGCTGGAATTGGCCGCGGTATGCCGGTGGTCCACGGCTTCCACTTCGGGGTAACGCTGGATGGCCACGGCGTCAAAGCCGCCCTGCTGCCCGGGGATGACAAACGCCGGTTTCAGGCTGGCCAGGCTTTCCATGGTGGAGTCCGGCCGCATATGCTCATCGTGGTCCAGCACCACCTCGCCGATGTGGTTGCGGATGGGCAGAATGGCGTTGTTGAAATAGCCGTTCTGCCAGGAATGCGCCGCG
>JBFIHZ010000315.1:0-4827 GCA_041601535.1 Lysobacterales bacterium
CCTGCTCGGGCTTGCGCCGCACACAGAACAAGCGAAATGCATTAGCATAATGTGAACTTATTTGACTAAAAGGGGTTTCAGTCAATGAAAATATGTTCCGTCGCCATTGCAGCCTGCCTGCTGAGCCATTCAGGTTTTGCGCTGGAGCCCGGTGACACAGGGGCCGGCCCCGACGCCGCTGCACAAGAGCTTACTCAGGGAGATACCCAGGCGGTTGTTCAGGCGGCTGCAGCAGTCCGCAAGGAAACCATCATCAAGGGCACCACGAGCTGGAACGGCTCGGACCTGCCTGGCTATGCCGGCGGCACGCCGGAGATCACCATATTGAAATACACCATCGCACCCGGAGCTTCGCTGCCGATGCACGAGCACCCCTATATCAATGCCGGTGTGCTGCTCAGCGGTGAACTCACCGTGGTGTCGGAGAACAATGATGTGTTGCATCTGCGTGCGGGTGAGGCCCTGATAGAAATGGTCGGGCAGTGGCATCGCGGCTCCAATGAAGGCAGCCGGCCGGCAGAAATCATCGTGTTCTATGCCGGCATCAAGGATCAGCCACTTACCGTTACCCAGGCGCCATGAAACACCGCTGCTCATCGGCGGACCGGGAATTCCGCAAGGCATTCGAGGCGTGTGAGGTTTCCGCCGATGACTTTGACCATGCGGCACACGTGCGGCTGGCCTATGCCTGCCTGTGCGCTGGTAGCCAGGAGCAGGCCTTTGCCGCGATGAAGCAGGCCCTGCTGAATTTCCTCAACCACCTGGACATTGGCAGCGGTAAATACCATGAAACCATCACGCGGTCCTGGATCATGGCGGTGCACCACTTTATGCAGCAAAGCCCGCCCTGCGCTTCCGCCAGTGAGTTTATTGCACGCAACCCGGATCTGCTCGACAGCAAGATCATGCTTAGCCATTACTCTGCCGAGCTGCTGTTTTCAGACAGGGCGCGGGCGGAATTTGTACCGCCCGATATTCAGCCTATTCCACCAGACTGAAGAGCCACTGCCCGGTTGGCGGCAGCCTGGGTGTAGAATGCAGGCTATGTGACACGGATGCTGGGGAGGTTTTCCATGAGGACATATGGCGCCATGACCGACCGGCTGAAATTCCTGCTCAATCGCTTGCTGGAACGATTGTGGGTAAAACCCCTGCTGATGGTCCTGCTCTCCATCTCGGGCGCTTTTATCGCCAAGCTGGCCGATGATACCGGCATCGGCCAGTGGGTCCCGGAAGTTTCGCAGGGCTCCATAGAAACGTTGTTGTCCATCATCTCATCCAGCATGCTGGTCATCGCAACGTTTTCAGTGGCTTCCATGGTCTCCGCTTACGCTTCGGCCAGTAACACCGCAACGCCGCGCACCTTCCCGCTCATCATTGCCGATGATGTTTCACAGAATGCCCTGTCCACCTTTATCGGCGCGTTTATCTTCAGCATCGTATCGCTGGTCTCGCTGATGAATGAGTATTACGACAAGGCCGGCCGCTTTGCACTGTTTGTTCTGACCCTGGTGGTGTTTGCGCTGGTGATTTTCACGTTTGTGCGCTGGGTGGACCGCATCGCACGCCTGGGGCGGCTGGGTGCCACCATCGACAAGGTGGAAAAAGCCGCCGCTTCAGCACTGGCGCGGCGCAAGCTGGCGCCAACACTGCAAGCCAGGCCAGCGGAAAGCGGTCAGGCCGATGCCGGCACCGCCGTGCGTGGCAACAAGATAGGTTACGTGCAACACATAGATATCTCATCCTTGCAGGAGTGTGCCGCAGACGCCGACGTGCGGGTCCGCGTATCCTGCCTGCCCGGCGCGTTCGCAGCCCCGGGCAAACCGCTGGCCTGGCTGATTCCAGATGGCGGCAGTCCGCAGGCCATGGATACCCAAAAATTCGCGAATGCGTTCATGGTGGGGCACGATCGTATTTTTGATGAAGACCCGCGATTTGGCCTTATTGTCTTGTCCGAGATAGCCAGCAGGGCCCTGTCGCCAGCAGTAAATGACCCAGGCACCGCCATCGACATCATTGGCACTTTTGTACGCCTGTTGGTGGAATGGCGCGAACCACTTGAACCAGGCGAGATGAAAGAAATTATTTATGACCGGGTGGAAGTGCCTGAACTGCAGCTGCGGGATATGTTTGATGACGCGTTCACATCCATCGCCCATTGCGGCTCCGGTACCATCGAAGTGGCTGTGCGCCTGCAAAAAGCATTTACCTCGCTGGCCTCATGCGGTGATAAAGCCCTGCGCGAAATGGCCATCCAGCATGCCCAGTGGGCACTGCAGCGAGCTGAAATGGCCATGAAGTTCCCGCCCGATCTCGCCAAGCTGAAAAAGCTGGCGGCGGATATCAATGACTGAACAAGGCCTGCCGGTTCAACCCGGCTTGCAACTCCAGCACGGCTCGCGTTCACTGCTGTGCCACCACTGGCACCTTGCCTTATGCTGAGTTACCGCCACTCCTACCATGCCGGTAATTTTGCTGATGTGCTCAAGCACATCGTGTTGTGCGACATCCTGCGCCACCTGCGGCGCAAGGATGCGGCGTTTCACTATATTGATACGCATGCCGGCGCTGGCCTGTTTGACCTGGAATCAGCCCACGCCACCCGGCTGCATGAATATCGCGACGGCATCGCCCGGCTCACGCCGGCGCAATGGCCGGAGCTTGAGGATTACTTCGCCGCCATCCAGGCGTTCAATAATACTATCCCGGACAACCTGATGCGTTTCTATCCGGGTTCTCCCCTGATCGCCGCGCAAAGCTTGCGGCCGCAAGACCGTGCCTGGCTGTTTGAATTGCACCCCGGCGATTATGCCTTGCTGCAGACCAACACCCAGGACACTGCCCTGGCCAGGCGGCGCATCCGGGTAAGCCAGCAGGATGGGCTGCACGGCATGCTGGCACTACTGCCGCCGGTTTGCCGGCGCGCTCTGGTGCTGATTGATCCTTCATACGAAATCAAGGCCGACTACCAGCTGGTGAGCGCCGCTCTGCATCAGGCCTGGAAGCGTTTTCCCGGTGGCGTGTACGCACTCTGGTACCCGGTGGTGGAACGTGCGCGCATCCAGCGGCTGGAACAGGATTTGTCGCATAGCGGCATACGTAACATTCATCGTTATGAACTGGCGGTGCGGGCAGACGATGCGCAACGGGGCATGACGGCGGCAGGCATGATCGTGGTCAACCCGCCGTGGACACAGCGCGAGCGGATGTTGCAGTTGCTGCCCCGCCTGTGCGCCGCGCTGGCCATGGACCAGACAGCGTCATGGCGTTGCGACGAACTGGTGGCCGAATAGTTCGGGGCTGACGTGAAAACGGGGCCCGCAGGCCCCGTTGGTGAGCGTGGTCGCCCGCCGGGGCTTAATCGCCGAAGCGCTGAATCCAGCGTATGCCGAATTCCCGCGGCCGGTTGACGGTGACACGAGAGCGGCCGAAGAAGTAGTCAAACTCGTACGGGTTGGCAAACAGCACGGCGCGCTCGTCGGTAATGTTACTGACGTACAGCTGCATGCTCCACCGGGGCCCATCGAGGCCAAACTTAAGATCGCCAATATCATACGAGGGCTGCTTGATCTGCGGCGCCGGACCGTCGTCAGGGCCCAGCGGTTCCACCTGGTTGAACATGCTGCCGGTATAGCTCCACTGCAACCGCAGCCAGGCGCCACTGGCGCCAAACCAGTCTACCGGCCAATCATACTGCGCATACACCGAGCCCTTGAACTCCGGTGACAAAGGCAGCCGCGAACCGGCCGGAACCAGCACACCAATCTGCACATCCTCATCCAGCTTGGCATCCAGCCAGGTAGCGTTGCCACCCAGCGTGAAGTGATCCGTGGCGGCCACATCCAGTTGCAATTCGAAACCCTTGGACGAGGCATTGCCCACGTTGGCCACGATTTTCTGCCAGGGTTGACCGCAGGCAGGCTCCGGTGGTGCATTATCCGACCCGCAGGGGCGGTTACTCGGGTCAACCACCTCCAGCTGGTAATCATCCCAGGACATATCAAAGTAGGTGGCGTTCAGGCGCACCCGGCCACCAGCAAAAGTATTTTTGCTGCCGATCTCGTAGTTCTTCAGCTTGTCGGCATCGTATTGCTGCGGGAAGAACGGAATACCACGGTTACGGTTGGTGCCGCCGGGGCGGAAGCCCTCTGAAAACAGTGCGTACACCAGGCTGTCGTCGTTTATTTCATAACTCACACCAATTTTCGGCACTCCGTCTTTTTCATTGCTGGTGGGGGTGGACACACCTTCATCGGTCAGGTTGTAGCGAGGCAGTTCTACCGCGTACATCTTGTCCATGGTGCGCTTGAACCAGCGATAACCGGCAGTGAAGTCGAACTTGTCGGTGATGTGCCAGGTCATCTCACCAAATACCGCCCACTGTTCCCAGTCGGTATCATCCAGTGAACGCCACCAGGCATCACCCGGCAGGCGGGCGGGGATCGGGTTACCGCGCCAAACGAGATTACCCGCCAGGTAATTGGCCATGGACTGGGACTCGTCATAGCCATCGGCAAACGTGGTGAACTCCCAGTCCTCGTGGGATTTTTCATAGAACAGCCCGGCTACCCAGTCGATGGTTTCGCCCTGGTGCTGCAGCCGGAACTCCTGCGAGAACTTCCAGTTTTTCTGGGTGTTCTTCAGGTAACCAATCGGGTCATTGTAGTAATTGCCCACGCCGGCCGGCTGGAAGCAATAGCGGCTGTATTGCGACCAGTTATAGTAATACCCCGAGTAACAGAAAGTACCGAAGTAAGAGGCATAGCCCACCGAAGTATCCTGGGTGTACTCCCAGTCGCGCGTGAAGTAGGACGTGGCCGAAACGAA
>JBFIHZ010000316.1:0-4782 GCA_041601535.1 Lysobacterales bacterium
CGCAGCTGGCATTGGTGGCCGGCACCATCATCGGCGCTATCAGCGGCTACCTGGGCGGCTGGACCGACCGCATCCTGATGACGGTAAACGATGCCTTTATGGCCTTCCCCGGCATCCTGCTGGCACTGGCCATCATGGCGGTGATCGGTCCGCAGCGCTACGGCGTGGTGGTGGCGCTGGGCTTTGCCTACATGCCCAACGTGGTGCGCATCGTGCGCGGCGTGGTCCTGTCGGTGCGGGAAAAAGAATACGTCGAAGCCTCGCGCGCGCTGGGCAACTCCGAGATGTACACCGTGCTCACCCACGTGGTGCCGGGCTGCACCTCGGCCTTGACGGTCATCGGCACCTCGATATTTGGCGGCGCGCTGCTGTCCGAAAGCGCGCTGAGTTTCCTCGGCCTGGGCGTGCCGCCACCCGCGCCGACCTGGGGCGGTCTGCTGGCCGATGCCACCTTGTACATGGAAACCGCGCCATGGCTGAGCATCTTTCCCGGCCTGGCCATTTCCATCACCTTGCTGGGCGTGAACCTATTTGGCGATGCCCTGCGCGACCGCTTTGACCCACGGATGAACCGCCTGTGAGCACGCCCATGGACACCCAGGACAGCCGACAGCATGACGCAGACGGCGGCCAAACGCCCGTGCTGGACATCAACGGCCTGTCGATCCGCTTTGGCGATGATGCCAGCGTACCCGGCGTGGTCAGGCAGGCGTCCATGCAGCTGGCCAGTGGCGAGATCCACGGGCTGGTGGGCGAATCGGGTTCCGGCAAAACCATGCTGGCGCGTGCCATTCTGGATCTGCTGCCACCCGGTGCGCGTGTTACCGAAGGCAGCATCCGCTTCCAGGGCCAGGAACTGCGTGGCTTGCCGGCCGCGCAGATGCGCACATTGCGCGGCAGCCGGATTGGCATGGTGTTCCAGGAACCCATGATGTCACTGAACCCGGCGCTGAAAATCGGCCAGCAAATGGCCGAAGGCATGCGCCTGCACTCCGGCCTGGATGAGGCGGGCATTCGCCAGCGTGGCATTGAAATGCTGGAGCGCGTGCGCATGCCCGATCCGGCCGCCTGCCTGAAGCGCTACCCGCACGAGTTCTCCGGCGGCATGCGTCAGCGCATCATGCTGGCCTCAGTGCTGATGGCGCGCCCCGCGCTGCTGCTGGCCGATGAGCCCACCACCGCGCTGGATGTGCTGATCCAGAAGGAAGTACTGGAAATCATGCTGGAGGTGGTGCGCGACCTCGGCACCGCGGTGCTGCTGATCACCCATGACCTCGGGCTGGTGGCCAAGTACGCCCAGCGCGTGACGGTACTCAAACGCGGCGATGTGGTAGAACAGGGTGACGTGGCGGAGAAGATGTCACGCCCGCAGCACGCCTATACCCGGCAACTGCTGGCCGCGCTGCCACGCCGCAGCGACAGCGAGGCGCAAACGGCAAACGCCGATACGGCTGAGCCCATGGTCAGCGTGCGCGACTTGCAGGTGACCTTCAGCAAACACTCGATACTGCCCTGGGTGGCCAGCCAGCATGTGCGCGCGGTCAATGGCGTGAGCTTTGACATTTACCCGGGTGAAACGCTGGCCGTGGTCGGCGAATCCGGTTCCGGCAAGACCACGCTGGGCCGCGCCGTATTGCAGCTGGTGGACAAAAATGCCGGCACCATCACGGTGGACGGTAAGGACATAGACAGCCTGCGAGGCAAAGCGGTGCGGCAACTGCGCCGTGATATGCAGATTATTTTCCAGGATCCGTATTCCTCGCTGGACCCGCGCAAGCGCATTGGCCAGACGGTGGGCGAAGGCCTGCGCCTGATTCCCGAACTGAGCCAGGCGGAGCGCCAGCAAAGGGTCGACGAGACCCTGACCGCCGTGGGCATGGACCCCGGCTGGGCACGGCGTTTTCCGCATGAGCTTTCCGGCGGCCAGCGCCAGCGCATTGGCATCGCCCGCGCCATCATCACGCATCCGCGCCTGGTGGTGGCCGACGAAGCGGTCTCGGCGCTGGACCTGACAGTACAGGCCCAGGTGCTGAGCCTGCTCAAGGACCTGCAGGCCCGCTTTGGTTTCAGTTACCTGTTTATCGCCCACGACCTGGGCGTGGTGGAACAGATCGCCGACCGCATCATGGTGATGTACCGCGGCCAGGTGGTGGAACTGGCCAGCCGCGACGCGCTGTTCGACCAGCCGCGCCACCCCTACACCTGCTCGCTGCTCAATGCCGTTCCCGAACTCAGTGGCGACGAGCAGCAAGGCTACCGCCTGCTGCAGAACAACTACACCGCGCCCGCTCCGCCAGACGGCCTGCAGGAAGACTTGCGTTACCGCGGCGACAACGCGCACCGCCCCCGGTTACTTGAAGTCGCTGACGGCCATTACGCCGCGTTCAGCCAATCTGCCAGCAACTGACCCGGCAACCACCCATGCTGAAAACCTCAACCGCACCCGCCAAGAGAGAACACTGATGAAATTGTACGGATATAAACTTTTTACCCGGCCCCTGCTGGCCGCGTCATTGCTCCTGGCCACCATTGGCCTGCCCGTTCACGCCGCGGAAAACGCACGTTACGACCAGCTCACCGTGGCGCTCGGCGCCGACCCGGTGGGCGTGCAGCCGGCCATGCATTTTCACGCCCCCGGCAAGCTGGTGATGCAGCACGTGGGTGAAGCGCTGGTGGCGCAACGCGATGACATGAGTATCGCGCCGATGCTGGCGGAATCCTTCGGGATTTCGGATGACGGACTCCGTTATACCTTCCACCTGCGCCGCCAGGCCCGCTTCCACAACGGCCAGCCGCTGACCGCCGATGACGTGGTGTGGGCCTGGAAAGAGTACTACCTGAACCCGCAAACCGAATGGCATTGCCGGGTTTATTACGACGGTTCAGGCACCATCGAAGAGCGCACCACCGGCGGTCACATCCAGTCCATCAAGGCGCTGGATGAGCACACCGTCGAGTTCGTGCTGCACCAGCCCAGCAACCTGTTCCTGCCGCGCATGGCCGATGTGTCCTGCGCGCCCATCGTGCTGCACCGTGAGTCCTTTACTGCCGATGGTGAATGGAACCACCTGATCGCCACCGGCCCGTACCAGCTGGAGAGCTGGACGCCGGGTGACGCGGTACGGCTGAAGCGCTTTGACGGCTACGTGCCACGCAGTGAACCCCGCGATGGCTACGGCGGGGCCAAGCTGGCGCTGGCGGAAACCATCCTGTTACCCATCTACGCCGACCGCCAGGCCGCCATTCAGGACCTGAAAGACGGCAAGCTTGATGCGGTACTGGATGTCCAGGAGTCCGAGCGCATGTGGCTGGAAGGCACGCCCGGCATAGACATCCACACCACCGGCACGATCAATTTCTGGAACCTGCTGATCCAGACCCGCGACCCGCTGCTCAGCGATGTGCGCATGCGCCGCGCCATCGTGCATGCCATTGATATTGAATACCTGGCCGCCGTGCTGACCGAAGGCCGGCAAACCGCCAACCCCTCGGTGGTGTCGCAAAACAGCAAGTTCCACTCGGCCGTGCATGATCAGGGCCATGCCTTTGACCTGGCCAAATCGCGCCAACTGCTGAGCGAAGCCGGCTACGACGGCCAGCCCGTCGAGATCCAGACCAACCGCGATGAATACCCCGAGATGTACCGCATCGCGGTGCTGGTGCGCAGCATGCTGCAGGCCGCCGGCATCAACGCGGTGCTGAACGTGATGCCATGGAAAGAGCAGCTCGACACCCACTACCGCAGTGGCAGCTTCCAGTTGCAGGCCTTCGGCCAGGGCGGCCGCAACCACCCGGCGCTGGTGTACGGCAAGTTTATCGGCCCGAAAGACGAAATGGCCCGCTTCCAGTGGGATGACGACGAGGCCCACGCGCTGGTGGCCAAAGCCCAGACCGCCAAATCCGAGCAGGAACAGCAGGCCATCTACGACGAGTTACACACGCGCATGCTGCAGGCCGCCCCCACCCTGGTATTGCTGAACTTTGAATACCACGATGCCACCCGCTCGAACATCAGCGGCTTTCACACCACGCCGTTTATGCGCACCACGCTGTGGGGCGTCGGCAAGCACTGAACCACACCATCCCGGCCGCCTGAGAGCGGCCGGGATACGCTTGAAACGCAATCAGTACAGGACCTTCAGAGCCGGCAGATCACTCGCGGGATTTCAGCCGCAGCGCCAGCCAGTCGGATGACTGTTGCAATGCCTCGGCGCTGACGCGGGCAATGGACATGGCTTCCAGGAAACTGTGTGTGGTGCCGGGATAAACCTGCGCCTCCACCGCAACGCCGGCCTGCTGCAGGCGCCGGGCCATCGTCAGGTTCTCCTCCAGCAGGATGTCGCATTCGGCAATGGCCAGGAAGGCCGGCGGCAGGCCGTGCAAATCGGCTTTCAGCGGACAGGCCAGCGGATCGTGTTGTTGCGCCGGATCAGCCAGGTAGTTATTCCAGAACTCCGCCATTTCCGGCCAGGTCAGGGTAAAGCCGGCCGGCGTTTCGCGCCCGTCGCTGTCCAGCGCCCCGTTGGCATCAAACGCACCATAGTTCAGCAGCATGGCCCGCAGCGCCGGACCGGATGACTGATCGCGCAGCCTCAGGCAGGCGGCCACGGCCAGGTTGGCGCCGGCGGAATCTCCACCAATGGCCAGCCGGGATGCATCGATCCCCCAGTCAGCCCCGCAACGCTGCAGCCAGTGCAGCACCGCGTCCACTTCTTCGATTTGCCGCGGATAGCGTGACTCCGGTGCCAGGCTGTAGTCCACGCCCACCACCCGGATACCGGC
>JBFIHZ010000317.1:0-4775 GCA_041601535.1 Lysobacterales bacterium
CAGACCAAGAATGATCCCCACCGGCACCCCCCCGGTCACGTCCTGCCAGCCCATGCCGCGAAACGAAACGCCGGCATTGGCGAAAGCGAAAATGGGCAGGATGGCGTATGTCACCCAGGGGTGCAGCGTGTGTTCCAGGTGACGCGCGGGTGAGTGATCATCATGGGCGCGTAGCGGAATGAATGCAGCCACCATGACACCCGCCAGTGTGGCGTGCACACCGGATTTCAGCACGCAGAACCAGATAAACAAACCGACCAGGATATACGGTGCCAGACGGGTGATGCGCAAACGGTTGAGTACGAACAGGGCGGTGACACCAAATCCGGCAAGAATCAGCGACAGGACGCTGAGGTCACTGGTATAAAACAGCGCGATGATCACCACCGCGGCAATGTCATCGACGATGGCAATGGCAGTCAGAAACAGCTTCAGGGTCAGCGGAACGCGCGAACCCATAATCCCCAGGATGGCCAGTGCAAAGGCTATATCGGTGGCGGTGGGAATGGCCCAGCCGTTTTGTTCCGACGCGCTGCCGCTGTTGTAAAACCAGTAAATCAGCGCAGGCAGCGCCACCCCGCCAATGGCGGCCATGGCCGGCAACACCACCTGCTCGGGACGCGATAACTGTCCTTCCAGTACTTCGCGCTTGAGTTCCAGGCCGACCAGCATGAAAAACAGTGCCATCAAGGCATCGTTGACCCATAGCAGGATGGGTTTATCCACGCCCAGGCCGCCCAGTGTAATGACCAACGGGGTCTCCAGGATGGCCTCATAAAGATGGGCCGTTATGGGCAGATTGGCCACCACCAGGGCCAGCACCGTGGCGCTGATTAGCAGCAGGCCGCCGAGTGACTCCAGCCGGGTGAATTCACGGAACAGGTCAGCGGCAGATCGGCTGGTGGTTTGATTCATGGTGTAAATGTTGTCCTGTGGTGTTTTATCTGCTTATTGCAGAATTGATAAACACGAAATATACTTCATGTGACAAAGTGGCTCTGAGAGTGCCAGTATTTTGTGGAGAAAATATAATGGGTGATTGGACCTTATTGAGCAACCACGGCCATGTCCTGGTTTGCCTGTATCGCAATAACGCAGCCCGTCTGAGAGATGTGTCCAGCCAGGTGGGCATTACCGAACGAGCCGTGCAAAAAATCGTCCGTGAACTGCAGCAGGCCGGTCTGATAACCATTACCAAGCATGGCCGCTGTAACCGCTACCGCATTAACGGGCGCAAAAACCTGCGGCACGAACTGGAGGCGCAGTGCAGTATCGGGCGTTTGCTGGCGCTGCTGGGCTCGTCGGGCAAGGGTCGAGAAGCCCGCGGTGAGGACACGGCCGGAGCGCAGCCCGCTTCGACCGGATCAGCTGCCAACCGCGGCGCAACCGCCAGGCCGGTGGCGGAAGCGAAAAAGCCGACCGCCGGCAAGCCAACGGCGGCCGATACCAAGGCGCCATCAACACCGCCCCCTGCCAATAAACCAGCGCCGCCGGCCAGTGCCGCTTCCGCGGTCAAGCCTGTGCAAGCGCCAGCGGCCCAACCGGGCGAAAAATCAGCGCCAGCAGCAAGCGATAAAGCGGCGCAGGAACCTGCAGGCAAAGCGCCCGCCAGCGCTGCAGATAAACCGAGCAAGGAAACCGAAGACGAGCGTCAGCAGGGCAGCCTGTTCTGATGCCAGCGGATGCGGGCCAGCAACAATGAACCGTTCACTTAACGTGGTGATCACCGGGGCTGGCAGCGGTCTCGGCGCGGCCATGGCGCGGCGCTTCGCAGCCGAGGGCCACGCCATTGCGGTGACCGATGTGATCCCGGAGCGTGCCGCGGCAGTGAACGCAGAGCTGCAAGGCCAGGGTGCGCGCAGTTTCAGCCAGGTGCTGGACATTACCCGCGATGCGGACTGGGCAGAGTTGCACCACCGGGTGATGCAGGAATGGGGCGGCATCGACGTGCTGATCAATAATGCCGGAGTGGCCGCCGCCGGACTGTTTGAGGAATCCCCGCTCAGTGACTGGGAGTGGGTGTTGGCAGTGGATCTGATGGGCGTTGTGCGCGGATGTCACACCTTCCTGCCTTTGTTCCGCCAACAGGCGGCCGCGGGACGCAAGGGTCATATTGTCAACATTGCCTCGTTTGCCGGGCTCAGCGGCATGCCGGGCATCAGCGCCTACGGCACCGCCAAGGCCGGAGTGGTGGCCCTGTCCGAGCACCTGCATACCGAGTTACGCGACTGTGGCGTCGGAGTATCAGTGATTTGCCCGGCTTTTGTGCAAACCAATTTGCTGGATGAGTTCCGTGCCAGCGACCCGTCGTACCGGCAGCGGGTGGAGCGCTGGATGAAACAGTCCGGCGTTACGGCGGACGACGTGGCCAACGACGTCATGCGTGCCGTGCGGAAAAACCGCTTTCTGGTACTGACCCACAAACCTACGCGCTGGGCCTGGCGGCTGAAAAAATGGTGGCCCTCGCGTTATTACCGAATGGTCGCGCTGCAAAGCGCCACCTCGCGGAGATCGTCATGAGTGAAGCACGCTGGATGATATATGGCGCCAACGGTTACACCGGCACGCTGGCCGCGCGCGAAGCGGTCAAGCGGGGCATGGCCCCGGTGCTGGCGGGGCGCAATGAGGCGGCAGTCAAAACCCTGGCGGATGAACTCCAGCTGGAGGCTTGCGTATTTGGCCTGGAGGACACTGAACATGCTGCAGCCCAGCTGCAAGACTGCAAGCTGGTGCTGCACTGTGCCGGCCCGTTTTCAGCCACCAGTCAGCCGATGATTGATGCCTGTATGCAGTCCGGTTGCCATTACCTGGACATTACCGGTGAGATCTCCGTTTTCGCCAATGCCCACGGCCAGGCGGAGCAGGCCCGGCGGGCCGATATCGTGTTGCTGCCCGGCGTCGGGTTTGACGTGGTGCCATCGGACTGCCTGGCGGCCAGCCTGGTGCAGGCACTGCCGGCAGCAACCCGGCTGATACTGGCATTCGAAGCCGCCGGCGGGCCCAGCAAGGGAACCGCGAAAACCAGCGTGGAAGGCTTGGGTCGAGGCGGCGCGGTACGCCGTGATGGCAAGCTGGTGCGGGTTCCGCTGGCGTACAAGTGCAGGGAAATTCCGTTCGCGCACGGTTCGCGGATGGCCATGACCATACCCTGGGGCGATGTATTTACCGCCCACATCAGCACCGGCGTGCCGGATATCGAGGTGTACATGGCGGTACCGCCTGCAACCATCAAGCGCATGCAGCGCCTGCGTTGGGTGCAGCCGCTGCTGAGGCTGGCCTGGGTGCAAAAACGCATGAAACGCCGCATTGACCAGAGCGTCAAAGGTCCCAGCGAACAGCGTCGCCAGGACACCCAGTCGCAATTATGGGGCCAGGCCAGCAGCTCGGATGGGCGCAGCGTTGCCGCCACCATGACCACGCCCAATGGTTATGAACTCACTGTCACCGCCGGACTGGGTATCGTGCAATACCTGTTGCTTACCGATGTTGAGGGCGGTTATTACACGCCTTCCCTGTTGATGGGGGCGGATTACGCCACCTCGCTGCCCGGTGTGTTCCTGCATATGGGCGAAGTGCAGGAGCAACGGCCGGACTGATTTTCAGTCCTGCAGCAGACGTGCGGTGCCGCGGGTGACGTCCGCCAGCGCTTTACGCAGCGCCGGCACGCGGTCCTGCCGGACCTCGACGGCCAGGCTGAGGCCATCTGCGGTGTAGTGCTCAGCGTGTTTGATCGCTTCAAATCGTTCCAGCACCGCATGTACCGGACCGGTAAAAGCAAAATCCGCCAGCACGCGGCAATTCTGCTGTGGATGTATTTCAATGAAATCGCCGCCATCAAGGCATTTGGCCGCGCTGCCACCGTAGGCACGGATCAGGCCGCCAACCCCCAGCTTGATGCCGCCAAAATGCCGGGTTACGACAACCATCACGCGAGTCAACTGTTTACCTTCAATCGCCGCCAGTATCGGTTTGCCGGCGCTGCTGGCGGGCTCGCCATCGTCGTTGAAGCGATAGGCGTGATCCAGTTTCCAGGCCCAGCAGTTGTGCGTGGCGGCGGGGTCAGCGACGTGTTCATACCAGGCCAGCGCCGCGGCTTCATCCGCCACCGGCGCGGCGTGCGCGATAAACCGGCTGTTGCGAATAACAAATTCGGCACTTACTGCGGATCGAAGCGTGGTGATCATGCCGGCTGCTGCCGTGTTCAGGCCGGGTCGGTGGGTGTTGCCGGGGCTGCTTGCTCCAGGGTCTGTGGGCTGACCGCATCAACCGTGCAGCGCAGGCGCCCGTCGCGCAGCTGTGCTACCACGCCGCTACCGGCCTGAACGCTTTTGATGCTGCTGACCACCGCGCCGGAAGCCGCATCGCTGATCACCGCGTAACCGCGTGCCACGGTGGCCAGCGGGCTGACCGCCTGCAGCGTGCGCGCCAGTTCCCGCAGACGCTTGCGTTCCTGCTCCAGCCGGCCATGCAACAGCCGTTCCGCAGCCTGCCGCTGGGTCAGCAGCCGCTGCCGCCATTGTGCCACGGCTTGCGCCGGATGTTGCACCATCAGGCGGTGGCGGTACTGCGCCACGCTGCGGGCGGCGTCGTGAATGCGTGCATTAACGGCCCTGGCCAGACCCTGGCGCAGTGCGTCAAGCTGGCGCCGTTGTTCCTGCAGCCGCAAGGCCGGGTCGCGTTGAACCAGGCGGTGCTGCAGGTAATCCAGTCGTTGCATGTCCTGTTGCAGGCGTCCGCGCATGCGTTGCAGCAGCAGACGTTGTTGCCGCGACAGG
>JBFIHZ010000318.1:0-4773 GCA_041601535.1 Lysobacterales bacterium
GCCAGAAACAGGAAGTAGTTCTGGTGTCCGACCACGCCCGGGTTGGCGTCGAGGATGCGGCCGGTGATGGGTCCGAAGAATACCTCCGGCGTAAAACCGACCAGGGAGACCATGCCCACGGTGGCGCCAGTTAAATGCACCGGTGTGCGGTTTTCTTCCAGCAAGGCGAAATAAATGCCGCGCAGCGCGTAAACCCCCATAAAGGTCACCAGCATGTTCAGGTAAATCATGTAAATGCCGGTGCCGGATGGCACCAGCACGGACAGGGGTGCATAGGTGACCAGCAGCAACAAAAACGTCACGCCGATGGAACGTGTGGCGTCGAAGCGGTCAGCAATCAGCCCGGCCGCCAGCGCGGCAAACGGCCGGGTATAGGCGCCCCAGGTGGCAAAGCGGGCACCATCGACTTCATCCATACCCAGTACCTGCACCGCATACAGCGAGTAGTTATCCAGGCCCTTGTAGCCGCAATAAGCACACACCACCACCGCGGCCTGGGCCCAGACAATCGGCCGCCCGGCCACGCGCATCATGCCGGCCAGCGGATTGTGCCGGCGGCTGCGTGCATACTCCGGCACCGGGATCAGCCACCAGGTCAGCCCGGCGGCCATTAACGTTACCGCCGAGTACAGCAGGATGACCATCTGGAAGGCATGCCGGCGCTGCGCATCGCTGGCCAGGTCGGCGTTGTCCGGCATCAAGGAGCCCAGCAGCCACACACCCACCGCACCGATGCCGGCAGCGACCAGCCCGCGGCCGCCTTCCAGGATGCCAAAGGCCTTGCCCTGGGCATCGTCGCCGCCCCAGTCGCGGGTGGCCCGGATCAGCGCGCCCCAGAACAGAAAGATGGTGGTAAAGCCCCAGTAGGCATACAGCAGCCCCATCTGGAACGGTGCCGGGATGGTCGCCATATACAATCCGCCAAAAGCGGTGGCTGCCAACGAGGCCGTCAGCAGAAAGCGTGCGGAGAAGCGGTCCGCCAGCGCGCCGCCCGGAAAGTACGACAGCATGGCCAGCACACCGTACACGGCGAACAGGTCACCCAGCTGGGTATTGCTGAAGCCAAACACGTCGAGCAAGGTCGGACGAAAGAAGCGCGCGGTGTGAAATGGCAGGCCAAACACCATTTCGCCAGCCACGATCAAAGTGAAAATCAGCGCAATGCGGGACAAAGGGTTTCCTTCGAAAGACGGGGTGTCAGAGTAAAGTGCCAGAGTGAGGTGTCAGAGTAAACCCGGGTAGCTCCGCTGACGGTGTCTGCAGAGCAAGGGGTCAGAGTCAGGGGTCAGAGTCAGGGGTCAGAGTCAGGGGTCAGGGTTGACCCGATGGCGCCGCCTCAGGTGGGAGACGACAGCCGCTGCGCGCTCTTTTCCAAACCACAGCCGGAATTGCATAACGTGCAGTCAACGGAGTAAACCCTGAGCCCCGACCGCGTTTGCCCGGCACCTAGGTGCAGCACAAGTATCCGGCTCTTTTACCAGTCCATAATATCTGCTTCGGTACACAGCATCTGGCCGGCCAGCATGGCTACCGCCCTGGTGGCCACCTCGGGTGGCACGCGATTGCGCATCATGGTGCTGGCCGTGATCTGCAGGCGGGCTGCCACGCTCAGGCCCGAACCGGCCAGCGCACCGTAACCTGCGACAGCGGTGACACCAACGGTATACACCAACAATGCGGCGGTTACCCCAGCCCATAAAGAACACAGGGTGCACGCCAGGGACTTGGCTTGCGCCTGGTCTGTTCTGGCTGCCGCGCCGGTGGGCCGATCAGTTCCCATGCAGTCGCGCTGGCTCCTTAAATAGGCAATGGTTCCAACGGATATGGAAATCAGCATCACCACATATTCAGCAACCGTAGCGCCCATGCCATTTCCGGCCAGCCCCAGGGTTTCACCGGTCTGCGTGTTCACCCGGTACCACACGCCCCAGTCGCTGGAGTCCGGCAGGGGCTGCTGCGGAGCAATCACGTGATAGCCGTTATCCAGGTCAGCGCGCATAGCCGCCAAAGAAATTTCCGGCAATTGCAACTGTTCCAGCTGGCCGGGCTGGCCGGGGGCAATTACCTGCAGCGGTATGTCGGCTTGTTGTGCCCGGCTTATCAGGTTGGCGGCGCTGGCCAGCACCTTGCTGTTGGGGCTGTCTGGCCCGGTTTGCCGTTCTATCCAGGTCTCCCAGATGCCGGTCCGCAGCGCCAGTTCAGGTGCGGACTGCCATTGACCGCCTGCCAGGGCAACGGCACGCCGGTCGTTTTTCACCACGTCTATCATGGCCAGTACATTGGGCCCTATTTCCAGCTCTTGCCGCACCGTGATCAGTGACGGGCTGGCGCGATAGGCGCGGGCACCGGGCGTTTGCTCCGCACCCAGGTCGAAATAGGAATACAGTTGTAGCTGCGGCCCGGCGAAAAAGTTGGTCCCCTTCGCGGCCTTCAGGTCGTGATCTTTTTGCGGGTAATAACTAAGCTCCGCCGCCAGGCGGGCGGCATCACGCGCCTCAACCAGGTTTTTTAGCAGGGCGTCCAGCACGTAGGCTTCGGGAAACTCACCGGCTGCCACCATCATGTTCTGATGCTCGCTCAGCCGCTTTTTCATCAGGGTTTCATTGGCTGCATTGCGCTCGCTGCTCACCGGGGGCACTGCGGCGGGAGAGTGCTCACGGTCCAGCACCGTGCGGGTGATGCGCCGCTCCTTACCTGATGGGTCGATAAACGTGTAGTGAATGCGGTGCGCGTACAAGCGCACCAGGTCATCATCATCTTCCAGCGTGGGTTCCTTGCCCAATTGAGAAAGCGCAGCGGCGGCTTTCTCGGTTTTCCTGCCGAGTTGTCGGAACAGCCCGGCAAAACCACCCTGCAATGCGTCCGGCGAAACCACGTTGCCATCCATATCAAACGCCATCGCACCCTTGGCCATGGCGCCCTGAAACAGCGGAATGAAAAAGGTGGAATCCGCAATGGACTGATCCATGTTGTCAAAGCCCTGCTGGCTGGTGAGCTGATCCGGCAGATTCATAAAAGTGATCTGCTGTCCAAGCATATTCGACACCGGCCTCTCCCACGGGGCCATGATGGCGTGGCTGATGATCTTGCCATTGAACTCCTGCTCGATGGTGGCCTCGATCCTCAGCCGGTGTTGCAGTTCGTCAGGAATGCTGTCGGCATAGGTTGCGGCCACCGCCGGTGCCAGGTCGGGCACCAACTGGTCTAGGCCGGAGGGGTGAATGTCGGTCCATGGCTGGGCCTCGCCGTCTTTCCACTGCACCCAGAAGTAATCCCGCGCCTCCTCATTAAGTGCCGGCTGTGGCGTGCCGGGCTGCAGGCCTGTCGTGGCGTTTTGCAGCAGCTTGATCAGCGCATCGGCTTCAGCATTGGCCGGTGCAAACACATCAAGCTGATTGGCCTGCAGTGGCTCGGGGGCGGCTGGCGCATCGGCATCATCCGTCTGCAGGCCTTTGCGTACTTCTTCTTCTACGCCCAATTGCCTTGCCAGTGAGAGAAAAATGGGCGCCAGGTCTTTTTGCCGGATCGGGTAGGGGCGTGGCGGCCGCGGCTGTGCCATTAGGCTCAGCAGCTCAGTGGCCCCGGCGGCATCCAGTTGGCCGCGGGTGATGCGCGCATCATAGCCGGCGTTTCTCAGCAGCGTGGCCAGCAACAAAGCCTGGTCCAGCGCGTTGCCGGCGCGGCTCATCAGGGTGCCCTGTGCACCGCGAAGGGTGCCCGTGTACTGCTCAAAGAATATATTACGCTGGACATATTCAATGATGCGTTCGGCGTCATAGTCCAGCGAATCCAGCAGGGCCTCAAGATCAAACTGGCTGCGGTCAATCTCGCCACGCAGTGCTTCAAAAAACCGGAAGTTGGCATCCACTTCGGCCATTGACTCTTCATAGCTGGCCGGGTCCGCAGCCTGTGGCGCGCCGGCCGCGGCCGCTGCAAATGCGAGGTTATTGGCTACCAGGCAAAAACTGATGAATAGGGCAAGGCTGGCACGAATCATGGGGCGCTCCCTTGTTGCTTTGCATATAACATAATGCAGTGTCGCCTTTTTTGCGATAACCATATATACGCCGTTGCTTCCTGATTTCGCCCGCTTCAGGTAGTCTAGGACGGGTGAAATTCCTTTTGACCCCAGCTATCGCACTGATTTTGCTCATATCGAGCGCGCCCGTGCGTGCCAGCGGCCTGCTCAATCAACTGGCCGCGCAAGCGCCGGAGGCGTCCCGGCGCGTACTTGCGCTGGCGCTGGAAGCGCGTGACTGTGCCGCCGCGCAAGGCGAAGCACCGCAGGCCTCCCGTCTGGCGGTCATCGATTATTCCCTGCCCTCCACCGAGCCCCGCATGTGGGTGTTTGACCTCCAGGCCAATCCGCGCCTGCTGTATGCCGAACACGTCGCGCATGGCCGTGGCAGTGGTGCCAATCAGGCGAGTGCTTTTTCCAATATTGAAGGCAGCCATCAGTCCAGCCTGGGCCTGTTTCGCACCGCCGAAACCTACCATGGCGGCAACGGCTATTCGTTGCGGCTGGACGGCCTGGAATCGGGCACCAATGATCTGGCCCGCGAGCGCCTGATCGTGATGCACGGCGCGGCATACGTGGACCCGGAACAGGCCTTGCGGCAGGGCCGGCTGGGCCGCAGCTTCGGCTGCCCGGCGGTGCGCAAGGAAGTGGCTCAGGAAGTGATTGATACGCTTCGCGAAGGCCAGTTGTTATTTGCCTATTACCCCGACCCTGAGTGGTTATCGACCTCCCCGTTTATCGGCTGCAAGGCACAA
>JBFIHZ010000319.1:0-4770 GCA_041601535.1 Lysobacterales bacterium
CCGCGGAGACAATTTCTATGCCGGCTACTTCCGCGACCTCGACGGCAACAAGCTGAACGTGTTTCATGCCGATTACTCTACCGCTTCCTGAGTCAGGCCAGCATGGATACGACGCCTATAATCAATATCGATGACCTGAGCTATGACTCATACGGCCACGGTGATCAGTTCGCCTGCAAGATGGGTGAAATCGCCCAGCATATCGGCGCTCGGCAGCTGGGATATAACCTCACCGTAATTCCGGCCGGCAAGCGCGCTTTCCCTTTGCACAGCCACCACGTCAACGAGGAAATGTTTTTTATTCTCGAAGGCCAGGGTGAACTGCGAACCCCGCAGCATAGCTACCCGTTGCGGGCCGGCGACGTGGTGGCCTGCCCTACCGGCGGCCCGGAAACCGCCCACCAGATCATCAACACCATGGCGCAAGGCGATCTGAAGTTCCTGGCCGTCAGCACCACCCGTTTCCCGGACATCTGCGAATACCCAGATTCCGGCAAGTTCGGCGTGCGCCACTATTGGACACCCACGGATAGCGGCGAGGAGAAAACCCTGCGCTTTATCGTCAAACGGCAAGCAACTGACGAAGACTACTGGGATGGAGAGTAACCAGGCACTCTGGTATGGGCGAGGCGGAGGTATGTTCGATCCGATCGCCCACAGCAAGTGGGTTGGTGTTTATGCCACTACTGCACCGGCCTGCGGCTGCCCTCGCGACCACGCCGTTCTGCGGTCGGCCTCACAGGGCATCCTGCCCTGGGCGGCCTCACTGGGGCGTCCTGCCCCAGTGACCCCAGAACGGCGCGATCACTCGGCGGTTTGTTTAATGTGACATAAACACCAACCCACTCGCTGCGTGCTCGTGCCAGCATCAAGGGCTGAAAATTTCCGCTATCCCCAGGCTAGCAGACAGTGGAGCGGCAGCAATCGCGCCCCAATACCATTCCTGGACACCCACAGACGGCGGGCAAGAAATATTTTTGCCATTTACCGCCCAGCGGCAAGCTACAGGAGAAAACCACAACAATGGTTTGCAACGAAGCACTCCGGTGGAAGGCACGTGCGGACTGTCCGGCCACAGAAGGCGGGCTACCTATTTGTGCCACATTAAACAAACCGCCGAGCGGCCGTGCTAATCCGGGGTCAAAAGGGCAGGAAGCCCTTTTGAGGCCGCCCAGGGCAGGATGCCCTGTAAGGCCGACCCCGGATTAGCGCGGTCGCGAGGGCAGCCGCAGGCCGGTGCAGTAGTGGCACAAATAGGTAGCCCGCCATCTGTGGGCTCGTGCCAACCTGGGGAGCCGGAAAACCGGTTTATCATTTTTGGAGCAGCCTGGCGCCGCGCCCAAAGCGGGTCAGCTACTGCCGAACAGGCTCGTCAGGCGGTTCAGGCCGCCACCATTCATTGACCAGATGGCGAAATTGAGTGCCCAGGCGTACAACAGCCAGAGCAGATACGGAACCATCAGCCAGGAGGCTGCGCGGGAAACGGTGGAAAACGCCTTGATGCAGAGGATAACGGTGCCGATCAGCAGGGTCATCTCCAGCAGCGCCCAGCCAGAACGGTGGATGCCGAAAAACAGCCACGACCAGGCCGCGTTCAGCAACAACTGCAACAACCACCAGGCCAATGCGCCCAGCCGACGGTGATCGCGGGTCAGCCAGACGTTCCATATGGCCAGCGCCATCAGCACGTAAAGCACGGCCCAGGCCGGGCCGAACGCCCAGGTTGGCGGAGTCCAGGACGGCTTGTACATGGTGTAGTACCAGGTGCCGGCTTCAAAGCTGCCGCCAAAAGCGGCGGCTACAACCACCAGCAGCAGGAAAACAGCCAGTGAACCGTAACGCATCATCATGCCGAACCTCCGTGTACCTGAACCAGGCCGTGATTAAACTTCATGCTTTAACCCCAAAGTAGCTGCGCTTAATGCCCTGACCCGCAAAACAAGTGGCAAGTTCCGGCGCCGGGACGCACCGAGCCAGGGCTGGCTGCTAAAAAGATTGTAACGCCTGATCCAGCGCCTGCAGCAATTCATCGGCGTGTTCGCGCTGAAACACCAGCGGCGGGCGTATCTTGAGCACATTGTCCAGCGGCCCGGTAACACCGGCCAGCACGCCCAGCCGGCGCAGCTGATCGCGTACCTGCCGGGCCTGCTCCGGGGCCGGCTCCTGGCTGCCGCGGTCACGCACCAGTTCGATACCGAAAAACAAGCCTTTGCCACGCACGTCACCGATCAGCGGGTAGCGGCTTTTCAATTGCTCCAGCTGCCCGCCCAGGTAAGCGCCCACCGACTGGACGTTGTGCAGGATATTCTCGCGTTCCACCACATCCAGCACGGCCAGGCCAACCGCGGCGGATACGGGATTGCCGCCAAAGGTGTTGAAATAGTGAAACTTGTGCGAAAACGCTTCAGCAATGGCCGGCGTGGTCACCACGGCTGCCAGCGGATGGCCATCACCGATCGGTTTGCCCATGGTCACGATATCGGGTATCACGCCGGAGTCTTCAAAACCCCACATATGATCGCCCAGCCGGCACAGGCCCGATTGCACCTCATCGGCAACACACAAGCCACCGGCTGCACGGACGCTGCGGTAGACCTGCTCGAAATAGCCCGGCGGCGCGGTCAGCGCGCCATTGGAATCAAAAATGGCATCGCACATGAACATGGCAGGCTGCACGCCACGCTGCTGCAGTTCGGTAATCGCGTTATCCACGTAGCCGGCGTAACGGCTGGCCAGTCCGGGGTCGCCAGCGCGCACCGAACCGCGATAGGCATTGGGTGGCTCTACCGCGGCCAGGTAGGCGGGCCGCTCAATGGCCGGGTATTCCGCGGTGGACAGTTCGGTGACCACCATGGAATTGCCATGATAGGCATCGGTCATCACGATGGCGCCCTGCTGGCCGGTAACGGTCCGCGCGATACGGAACGCCAAATCATTGGCTTCGGTGCCGGTGCAGACAAACATGCACACGCTGAGATCACCGGGCAGACTGGCCCGCAAACGCTCGGCGTACTCGACCACGTGTTCGTGCAGGTAGCGGGTGTGGGTATTGAGCAAAGCCGCTTGCCGGCTTAGCGCAGCGACCACGTGTGGATGGCAGTGTCCCACCGAAGCCACGTTGTTATAGCAATCCAGGTAACGGCGGCCGTCCGCATCGTACAGCCAGACACCTTCGCCACGCACCAGGTGCAGCGGGCGGTCATAAAACAGCCGGTATGCCGGCCCCAGGGCGCGTTCCCGCCGGCTCAGCAGTTCGGTCTGGCCTGCATCTTCCTGCCCGCTGTTCCGGCTCATGGCCGTGCCTCCCGTTTGGGCATGTTGCAAGCCTGGCTGTATGAATCCATTTACAAGCACTCCCGTAAATGTTGGTTGAATGAGGGCCGGTCCAGCGCCAGCAAGCGCCGCAGGCTGGCTATGATACCCGGCTGATCCGCAGTGACGAAGTCCGGCGGATGTTGCATATTGATGCGGCGGAATTCAAACAGCATCAGCGTCTGGATCTGGCGTGCCATGACCAGGTCCAGCAGCAGATCGGTTTCCTCCCCGCTCAGTGGCAGTAACTGGTTGAAACCGGTCACCATGGCCGCCGCAATGGCGGCCGGTTGCTCACCATTCTCGAGAAAATGCGAGGCGCAGACTGCCAGGTCAGTGATGCGGCAGCCCTCCACCAGGTCGCCAAAATCAATCAGACCGCTTACCTGTTCATCATCTGCCGATGCGCGCAGCAGGTTGCCGCCATGCCCGTCCTGGTGAATGACCTGCCGCGGCAGTTGCTGCAGCCGCGGATACACCACGGTTTCCAGGCGCTGCAGCGCCGGTTCCAGCTGCGTTGCCAGAGCAGCCGGCAGCAGCGCCTGCAGTGAAGGGTTGAACAGCAAGCCGTTGCCAACGTCCCAGGGCATGAAATGCCCGCTGGCCGGATGTTCAAAGCCGAGGAACGCCGCATCCAGCCGCGCCAGGAACCGGCCCACGGCCAGCAGCCCTGCCGCTGACGGTTCGGGTCCGTCCTGGTAAGGAATACCCGGCAGCCAGCTGAGCACTCGCACCGCGTGCGTGCAGCCGTCAACCTGCCAGTGATGAACCGGCCGGCCGTCGCTGTCAGGCAGAATCCGTGGCACCGGCAGGTCCGGGGCGGTGTGCTGCAGATGTTGCAGGGCCCGCACCTGGAAATCCACCACCGCCGGCCGTTCCGCCGCCGATGAGACCTTCACAACCCAGTGCCGGCCGGAGGCATCGGTCAGCCGCACGTTCTGGTCGCGTTCACCTGGCAGAGCCTGCAAGCGGCCGCTCAGGCCGAAGGCCTGTTCGGCCAATTGCGCCAGCTGCTGGTGGGCAAACTGCGGCGGGCTGAAGTTGAGGTCTTCCAGCGTCAGGTCCCGGCGCTGCATCGTTGGTCCGGCCCGGTTCATGGCGGTGACTGCCTGCCCGGCCCTGGGGCCTTGCGCCAGTGCGTACTCACGGTTCACCGGGGGCCACATGGGTGGCGATGTCCGGCGTGGGCGCCAGCCGGGTTTCATTGCCGGCTTGCGGGTTCAGCGGCATCAGCCGGGCCAGTACCAGCGACACCAGTGCCATACCAGCGCCCGCCAGGAACACGGCGGCCGGAGAGACCAGCCAGAGCAGGCCGAACGCAGCCGGGATGGCCACCGCGGCAATGTGGTTGATGGTAAACGACACCCCCGCGGTGGAGGCGATATGCGAGGGGTCCGCGATTTTCTGGAAGTAGCTCTTGATGGCAATGGCCATGGAAAACAGGATGTGATCCAGCAC
>JBFIHZ010000320.1:0-4759 GCA_041601535.1 Lysobacterales bacterium
ACATCATTGAAGATCAGCCGGAACAGCTGTTTGCGCAACTTAACGCAGGCCGGCCGGTGCTGGTGTTGCAGAATCTGCGCACACGGCATTTTCCGGTATGGCATTACGCCGTGCTGGTGGGCTATGAGCCGGACAGCAACCACGTGGTGCTGAACAGCGGTGAGGACCACCACCTGAAAATGAAGGCACCCAAGTTTATGCGCACCTGGGATTGGGCCGGCCGCTGGGCCATGGCCGCATTGCGCCCGGGCGAGCTTCCGGCGCTGCCGCTTGTGCAGCCCTATGCCGAGGCGGTGGCAAATTTCGAAGCCGTGGCTGGCCCGGAAGCCGCTTTGCCGGCCTGGCAGGCGGCAATGCAGCATTGGCCGCATGACCCCCATGCCCACCTGGCCCTGGGCAATCAGGCATATGGTGCCGGCAATTTGACCGGCGCGGTTGAGTGGTACGTGCAGGGGCTGGCCGTGGAACTGAATAACCCGGCCCTGCTCAACAACCTGGCGTCGGTGCTGGGCGAACTGGGTTGTCCGCGTGCGGGTGAAAGCGTGCTGGATGCGGCCGCGGCCGCCACCCGTGAGCAGCCGCACTGGCGGGAAATGATCGAACAGACCCGCCTGGAACTCGCCGCCCTGCCCGGTGCCGACCAGGCAGGTTGTGCCGACTTGCCAACTGCGGCCACACCGGCCTCCCAGGTAAGCACCACTTACCGCTGAGCAGACGGTCAAGCGGCCGTCAGCTCACCCATTCAGTCACGGACGGCTGCAGGCCTCAGTTCCCCGCCGGGCTTTAAAGCCACAGTTTCCCAAAGGCGGCAGCGCTGGTCCTCTGCGCTGCGCGGCCCGCTATCTGCCATCTTCGCGTTTGTCTCACCTTGCAGAATTTACAAACCCTTGCACATGTTTCTGTAAATTTCTCCGCGGCACCGTCGCAACCTGCGTCAGTACGCGCCATTTTCAATTGGCACAGAACATGCATCTATATCCCCGGCGTAACGAGATTCACGCTCTCCGGTGACGGTTCCGCAGATCGCGGGTACCACCACCAACCACCGGGGTTGAAGAACAACCGACCGAAGCACGGGAGAACAGCATGAATACACTGAAAACACTAGCCGCAATGGCATCAGCAACATCACTGTTGCTGCTGACCGCTTGCGCCTCATCTGCCCCGCGCCCCGACTCACAATTGGCCAGCGCCAAAACGGGCATCGAGCTGGCCGAGGAAAGTGGCGCGCGGGAATACGGACCAACCGCCCTGGAACGGGCGCGGACCAAGCTGGCACAAGCCCGTGCCGCTGCCGATCGTGACGAGAACGATACCGCACTGCGCCTGGCAACCGAAGCCGAGCTGGATGCGGAACTGGCTGCATCCCAGGCGGGCCGCTACAAGGCCGAGGAAGCACTGGCCGAGATTAATGACAGCATCCGTACCTTGCGCCAGGAAATTGCCCGTAACCAAGGAGAGCAATCATGAATATCACCCTGACCCGGATTATGCCCGGGCTGCTGGCTGGTCTGCTGACCCTGCTGCTGGCTGCTTGCAGCGCACAGCCCCGGACCGTGAACAGCCTGGAAGAAGCCCGCGCCCTGGTGGCGGAAGTCAATCGTGACCCCATGGCTGACAAAGTAGCCGGCGCGGAACTGGAACAGGCCAAGCAGGCGCTGGCCAAAGCCGATGAAGCGGTAGGTGAGCGCGACAGCATGGTGTCTGTTCAGCACCTGGCCTACGTCGCCACACGCCACGCGGAAATCGCCCGTGAGCGCATTGCCGAGGCACGCGCCCGCAAGCAGATTGAAGAGTCCAAGGCCGAGCGAAACGAAGTATTGCTGATGGCCCGCACCACTGAAGCGGAACGCGCCAAGGCACTGGCCGATGCACGCAGCGCTGAGGCTGCATACGCAATGGCCGTGGCCGATGCCAATGCCCGTGACGCCGCCGAAGCGAAAGCACTGGCGGAAGCGCGCAGCGCTGAACTGGCGCGCCAGGAACGTGAAACCGCTCAGGCCCGTGAGCAGGCCGATGCCGCACTGGCCGCGGCCCGTGAAATGCAGAATGAACTGCAGGACCTGAAGGCCGAGCAAACAGCCCGTGGCCTGGTGATGACCTTGAGCGGCGGTGTGTTGTTTGACGTGGACAAAGCCACCCTGAAACCGGGCGCTGAAATCACCCTGGACCGTTTGGCGGCGTTTATGAACGATTACCCCGAACGCAACCTGATGATTGAAGGCCACACCGATTCCACCGGCAACGATGCCTACAACATGACGCTTTCCACCGAGCGCGCCAATGCCGTGCGCAATGCGCTGGTGGCCCGCGGCGTGGCAGAAACACGCATTCGTGCCAGTGGCCTGGGTGAAAACTACCCGGTGGCGACCAACGATTCGAATGCCGGCCGGCAGTTGAATCGCCGCGTGGAAATTGTGCTGTCCGATCCGGACGGCCGGTTTCCGGAAGAAGCCAATCGCACGGTTTCGATCCGTTAAGGCCATAGCGCATGCCCGGAGCCCCACCCGGACTCCGGTCATAACCTGAATCGGAAGCAGTCCCGGCAACGGCCGGGCCTGGCAAAAACATTATCGACTATCACATCAAGTAACCGGAGGAGTAACCATGAGCACTGCAGCAAGCAAAGTTCAAACCAAACCCAAAACCAACAGCACCACCGCAAGCAAGACCGACCCATCCACCGTCCAACGCGTGGCCACGGCCGTTCACGATGCGGTAGATGGAGCCGCCGAGAAAGCGGAGCCGATGGAACAGAAACTGCGCGAGCAGGCCAACAAGGCCGGGGAAACCCTGGAAGCCAGGCAGGCCGCTGCGTCCGACAAAATGCAGCAATCGCTGCAAGACGTTGAAAAATTCGTCAAGGAACGGCCGGTAGCCGCCACGGGCATTGCGTTTGCCGCCGGCGTACTGGCCGCCGTTATCCTGCGCCGCTGAGGAAACGGACCCGACCATGCCCACTTCCGTAACAACGGAACATGTCGCAGCCGGCACAGCTGATGCCGGCGCGGCCGATGAACACGAAGTTGCGCCCGCCGCGGCCGGCATCGCCAGTCTTGCTGCCTCCTGGGCGTCGGCAGCCGGTTCGCGAGCCAGGCTTCTGACCGATCTTGCATTGGCGGAAGCAAAGCTCGCAGCCATCAGCATTGCACTGATGGCGTTCCTGGCCATGCTGGCCGCGGCATTTATTCTCGGCGCCTGGGGCCTGCTGATGGCCGGACTGATCTTTGGCCTGATCCAGTTGCAGGTACCGCTGTGGCCGATGTTGTTCGTACTGGGCGGCTTGCACATTCTGATTGCATTTGCCGCCTGGCGGGGCGCAGTTCGTCTCAGCGACCACCTGGAATTTCCGGCGACCCGCCAGCAGTTTGTTGAAGTGCAGGACAATGAAGGGAGCGGTGATGCTCACCGTGGAGATCAACTGTGAAATGGTTGAAACAACAACGCAAAGTAGCCCTGCTGTCAGCGCGCGCCAGCCAGCGCGCGCAGCAGGCAGAGTTACTCAAACATGAAATCCATGACCGCGTCATGTACCAGTTAAGGCAACCGGAAACCCTGACCTGGGCGTTTGCCGCCGGTGCGTTCGTCGGTGCCGGCCGCGACCCGGATCACGCCAGCCGAACGCGCAATCTGGTGACCTGGCTGGGCACCGCCGTATCCATGTGGCGCATGGGTCAACTGACTGATTAATCCACACCTCAGACAGGGGTAGCTCCGTGCGGGCCCTGCGCCATGGGTTCAGTACTTGCACAGGCAGCAGCCGCCGCTCGCGCGCTGTATGTTTACCAGCCGTTGAACCGTGGCCATTGCTCGATGGGCTGGCCTTCTTCTGTGACAAAATAGCTCTGGTGCTGCGCACTGGTGGCACAGGCGTGATTGGGCAGGATACGCAAGCGGCTGCCAATGGGCAGATCCGGCAGTTGTGCCGGGGAACCCGGCCGTACCGCGATGATGCCGTGTTCCTGGTTGGCAGCGAGTACCACCAGGTCGCTTAGCGGTTGGCCCTGAACATCACACACCAGCCCGAGATACTGGTCCACAGCCTGCTCCGCAGTACCCCGGTCGGACGACAGCGCCATCCAACCCGCATCAACAATAATCCAGCCCTTGTCCGCCTGGTGCCCGATCACCGTGGTCAGCACCGACAGTGCAATATCCTGCAAGGAACACACCCCAATACCGTACTGCACCAGGTCGAAAAACAGGCACACACCGGCGCGCACCTCGGTAACACCATCAAACGATGCCGCGGAAAAGGCAGTGGGCGTTGAGCCAACACTGACCATGGCACACGGCAGGCCGGCCGCGCGCAGGGTTGCTGCCATCTGCACCGTTGCGGCACGCTCATGCTCGGCCGCCGCGGCCAATTGTTCTGCATCGGACAGGTTATAACTTTCACCTGCGTGGGACATCACGCCAGCCAGCGCACCGGCGTCATGCAATCTGCGCCCGATGGCGATGGCCAGCTCAGCCTGATCCAGCGCCACACCGGAGCGGTGGCCGTCCACATCCAGCTCGATCAGGGTGGGTATGGCCTCACCGGTCTGGCGGCAATGCTGCGCCACCGCCTGCGCCATAAACAGGCTGTCCACCACGACCTTCAGATCAATGCCGGTCTGGCGCAGCGCGCTGACACGCGCCAGCTTTTGGGGTGACAGGCAAACCGCGTACAGCAGATCCGTAATCCCCGCAGCGCCAAACACCTCGGCTTCCTTCAACGTGGACACCGTAGCCGGTCCTTGCGGCCCGGATACCGCCA
>JBFIHZ010000321.1:0-4722 GCA_041601535.1 Lysobacterales bacterium
GCCGTCTTTCATCACAAAGCGCACCTGGCTTAAGCGCGACACATCGTCCAGCGGGTTGCCTTCCACCGCGATGATGTCGGCCAGCTTGCCGGCGGTGATGCTGCCCAGTTCGTCTTCAGCGCGCAGCAGTTTCGCAGCGGTCACGGTGGCTGACTGGATCGCCTCCAGCGGCGGCATGCCGCCCTCCACCATGTACTCGAACTCGCGCGCGTTCTCGCCGTGCGGGCCCACGCCCATATCGGTGCCAAAGGCGATGGTTACGCCGGCTTTATAAGCGCGGCTGAAGGTATCGAGAATCTGTGGGCCAACCGCCGCGGCTTTGGGGCGTACCACCGCGGGCAGGTAATCGCCGTCTTCTGCCTTGGCGGCAACAAACTTGCCGGCCGAGATGGTGGGCACGTAATAGGTGCCGCGCTGCTTCATCAGTTTCATCACCTCTTCGTCCATGTAGGTGCCGTGCTCGATGGAGCGCACCCCGGCCAGTACCGCGCGTTTCATGCCTTCGGTGCCATGCGCATGGGCGGCCACGTCAATACCGTAATCGGTGGCGGTGCCGATCAGCGCTTCCAGTTCGTCCATCTGGAATTGTGGGTTCTGGCCGTTCTTGGCCAGCGACATCACGCCGCCGGTGGCGGTGATCTTGATCCAGTCGGCGCCGTCTTTATAGCGCTGACGCACGGCCTGGCGCGCATCCTCCGGGCTGTTGACCACGCCGTCGCGCGGGCCGGGGTTACCCATCAGGTCAGCACGGTAACCATTGGTCGGGTCGCCATGGCCGCCGGTGGTGGCGACGGTCTTGGCGGAGGTGTAAATGCGCGGGCCGGTGGCCACCCCGGCGCTGATGGCGTTGCGCAGCGCCACCGTGACGTTGTAGGAATCACCCAGGTTGCGCACCGTGGTAAAGCCGGCGTTCAGCGTGATACCGGCATAGTGCGCCGCGGTCAGGGCGTAGTCGGCTTCGTTATTCTGGAAGCGCTTGATATAGGCGTTGCGCTCCGATTGACCGGCCAGATGCACGTGCATGTCCATCAGCCCGGGCAGGCAGGTATCCAACGAAATGCGCGTGGCATCCGGTGCTGCATCGACCGTGCGGCCCACCGCCTGGATGCGGTTGCCCGACACCAGCACCTGTTGCTGCGTGAGCATTTTGCCCGCCTCCACGTCCAGCAGCCGGGCGCATTCCAGTACGGTATCGGCGGCCTGCGCGGCGCCAGCGGGTAGCAGGGCGCACAGCAGCAGCGCGCGCATCTTCGGATGGTTCATGGTTCAGCTCCTCAAAAATAGACGGGGTCAGAGTAAAGGGACAGAGTCAAAAGTGAAAGCGCCAATAATTAGGGCCAATATTTGGGGTCAGAGTAAAAACTCAAAGCGCCAGGCGCATGGGCGCACAGTTGGCCATCAGGTTGCCGCAAAGCACACCACTGAAATCGCCACCGCCGGCAGGGTTGGATCGGGGTTGTGGTAGCCATGCGGCTGGTCGCCGCGAAACACCAGCATATCGCCGGGATGCAGCAACCAGCGCTCGCCAGCCGCGCTGAGTTCCACCTGGCCGCGCTCGCAGGTCAGGTATTCACGCGTGCCCGGAGTATGCGGCACGCCGCCCATGCGCCCGCCGGGAGCCAGTTCCATGCGCGAGATGTCCAGGCCGGTGATCGCTTCCGGCAGCAGGGGGCGGATTTGCGCGTCGTGACGTTTGCGCAATTTCACCTCATCCGCCCGGTACAGCCGCGCCTCCGCCCGCGGCGCACCCACCAGCTCCTCGATGGAAACCTGCAGCGCGGCGGCTGCCTTGCTCAGCACCGTCAGCGTGGGATTGGCGGTGCCCGACTCCAGGCTGGCCCAGGTGGGGCGCGGAATGCCGGACAGCTCCGACATGCGTTGTTGCGACAGCTTGCGCGCTTCACGCAGCTGTTTCAGGTTGCTGGCCAGGTTATGGCGGATATCGTTCATGGTCAGGAAAATAACAACTTGACGATGTAATAGCAATTGCGTTGTCAAAGTAGCTAGCCATTGGCAAGCTGTGCCCAGCTACCCGGTGTTTTAACGGAGACGAATATGACCACCCGACTGGAACATGCCAACATCACCGTGCGCGATATTGATGCGGCGATTAGCTTTATCCGCACCGCCCTGCCTGATTTCGCCATCCGCCGTGACATTACCGAAGACGATGGCAGTCGCTGGGTGCATATTGGCAACAATGACTTTTACCTGGCGCTGAACCAGGCCAGCGACGAGCCGGCCGAAGCCTGGCAACCCTACGGCGGCAAGCCCGGCGTCAATCATCTGGGCTTTGAAGTGGAAGATGCCGCCGCGGTGCACGCCCGCTTGCAGGCCGCTGGTTATAGCGAGAGCACTTACCCCAATAATCACCCCTACCGCCGGCGGGTGTACTTTAACGACACCGAAGGCAACGACTGGGAGTTTGTGCAGTACCTGTCGGATCGGGTCGGTGAGCGCAATGATTACGAATTGCCAGACCAATAACGGGGCTCTGCAGATATTTGGGGTCAGAGTAAAAACAGACAGAGGTCAACGTAATCATCACAGCCAGGCGCTATTTTTACTCTGACCCCAAATGTCTCAAATATCCGCCGGCCGCTTTAAACGAGGAGGAACACCGCATGAATACGACATCACACAATGCAGCCAACGCCCCCAACAACGCCGCGGCCAAATCAGCACCGCCACACCTGGCCGGCGTTGACCACATCCATATTTACGTCGGCGACCGTGCGGCAGCCGAGCAGTGGTATGGCAACGTGCTGGGTTTCAAACGGGTGGAAGAACTGATGCTGTGGGCCGATGAACACGGCCCGCTGACCGTTGAAGATGCCGCCGCCACCATTCACCTGGCGCTGTTCGAGCGGCCGGATCATCCCCCCACATCAGCCATCGCATTCCGCGCCAGCGGCGCAGGGTTCCTTGAGTGGAAAGCACACCTGGAAGCGCAGGGCTTCAAGCTGCGCGTGGCCGACCACACGGTGGCCTGGTCACTGTACTTCTGCGACCCCTGGGAGAACATGCACGAAATCACTACCATGGAGTACGACTATGTGGCACAACAGCTTAAACAGGCGTGACCCTCACCCACGCCAATGGAGCCTGGCCGGAGGCAACGTCCAAAGCACCATTGAGCCCCGCCTTTACTAGCGGGAACTGCGCCAACAGGGAACCCGCGCGGACATGGCCTTCGCGCAGACTTCACCTTGCCGCGTGCTGTTGTCCTGGCATTTGATTCCCCGGCTGCCCCCGGCAAGGGGTGCCAATAAGCCTTGTTTACCCGGCAGGCACCTCAAAGATGGCACACCTGCTTGAACCCTTACGGCCACAGCCAGGTAAAGATTGCCGCGGTAACCAGCCCATAAATCGCGCCATCGACAATGTCCTTCACCACGCGTGACCAGGTGTGGCCAAACCAGATGGCGCCGGAAGCCGCATATCCGCCATACGTCAGCAGACCCACCATGCTGCTTACCTGGAACACCTTCTTGGCATCAGCGCCTTCGCCCAGGTTGATGCCGGTCACGTAGGCAATCAGCAGCGACATCACCAGGCAATACGCAAACCATTGCCCCAGTTGCTTGCCCATGCCCAGCGAACCGTGCGGCAACACCATCATCATCACCGCCGGGCCTTCCTTGTATTTGGCCTGCCATTCGGGGGACTTGCGCGCCGCATCATCGGCCGCGTGCGGCACCGTGTACTGCCCCGGCGGTGTGCCCTTCAACGCGCCGCGCGCCGCTTCTTCATCGGGCAGTTTCTGCCAGTCGGAGTTGTGATACTTCACCACTGTCCAGATCAGGCTGCTGACCACAAATACCGCCACCGCGGATAACACGATGGGCAACCACAGGCTGAATAACGCTATGCTCATGTCGACTCCTCCCGTTGCCGCGGCCGCTCGCCAGCCGCTGTTCTTATCAGTGTATACCCTGCTGCAGAAAGGGCACCGATTTCAGGGTTGCTGCGGCGCCGGGTGGTAAATTTGTACCGCGCCATTGCTGTTGACCGAACCAGGCTGAGCCGAACCTCCCAGCAATACCAGCTTCCCGCCGGCCGAAGCGCCGCTGACGCCGTGCACAGCCACGGCCAGGTTGGGCCCTTTCACCCAATCGTCCGCGCCCGGAGCAAAGATTTCCAGCGACGGGACAATGGCTACGGCAGAATCGATCAACTCGCCACCAGCCACCATGATTTGTCCCTGCACCACGCGCGCCGCGAAACCGCTGCGGACGTCCGACATGGTCGGCCCTTCGCGCCAGGTTTCGGTCACCGGGTTCCAGATTTTCACCCGGTTGGACTCGGCCCCACTGCGCCCGCCCATCTGCCAGATCTCGTTTTCGAATACCACCGCGTTGGAATGATCACCGCCAAAAAAAGGCCCGCCATCAAACGACATCCATTGCTCGCGGCGCAGGTCCCAGGCATGCAGTTGCGAGCCAATGCCGTTACCGGATACCAGGTAAACACGCCCGTGAGCATACACCGCAGCGCCCGCAGCACGGCCTTCGGGCAGGTCGGGCAGTATCTCCCAGGTCTCGCTGGCCAGATCAAACCGCCAGAAATTTTTAAGCGCCTCGTGTTTACCAAAATAGCCGCCCAGCTGGTACAGCGACTGGCCGTCAGTGGCCATCATCGGATGATGCCGCCCCTCGGGTGGGGCGGGCAGATCGGTGAACATGCCACTGGCCAGGTCAAAACGCCGCAGGCGGTCCAGCC
>JBFIHZ010000322.1:0-4712 GCA_041601535.1 Lysobacterales bacterium
ATACCTAACCTACTGCGAACCAACTGAATTTGGCTGTTTTTTGTGCTGTTTTGCGTTAAATAGAACCACTATTCGCCTTAAAACACCGCAAAAACCCGCTCAAATCAGCCGGCTCTCGCGACGGCCAGCATTCTCGGACAGGCTCCTGGGCATGCACCTGCCTCTTTGGTGATACGCACTTTGGGGCTGTACCGCCGAGGCAGCAGTCACTCAGGTGCTATTCTGTATCCCATCTTGCAGCTGAGTTTTCGGCGCAGTTGGCGAGTGCCTGTCGGATACGCGGAACATCGCATTCACCTTTTTCAGAGGAACTTCAGCATGACGGTAAAATTCGCTACCTATCCAAGTCTTGCCGGTAAAACCGTGTTCGTGACGGGCGGTGCCTCCGGCATCGGCGCCGAGATTGTACGTGCCTTCGCCGCGCAGGATGCCCGTGTCGGCTTTGTCGATCTGGATGCCACAACAAGTGCCGCCCTGGCCACTGAACTGGGAGACAAGGTGGCATTCGAAATTTGCGACCTGCGGGATATCGATGCCCTGAAACAGGCCTTCAAGGCACTGCAGCAGCGACTGGGAACGGCGACGGTGCTCGTCAATAACGCGGCCCGCGACGACCGTCACGACTGGCAGGATGTGACACCGGACTATTTTGATGACCGCATGTCCACCAACCTGCGCCATCAGTTCTTCGCCATTCAGGCGGTGGCCCAGGGGATGATCGATGCCGGTGGTGGGTCCATCATCAATATGGGTTCCAATTCCTGGTGGGAGGCGGGCGGCGGATTTCCAGCCTATGCGACGGCCAAGGCCGCCGTGCACGGACTGACGCGTACCCTGGCCAGAGATCTGGGTCCGCATCGTATCCGGGTGAATACGGTGGTACCGGGCTGGATCATGACCGAACGCCAGAAGACGCTGTGGGCCTCGCCCGACGCGCTGGAGCGCCAGCGCGAGCGGCAATGTCTGCCCGACCTGATCGAACCTGTGTATGTGGCGCGCATGGTGGTTTTTCTGGCCTCCGACGATGCTGCAATGTGCACGGCCAACAATTACATGGTGGAAGCCGGCTCAATCTGACGCACGCCGCGTGGCTTGCCCGCTACCACCACGGGCAGGTGACGGGCTGTCCGTACCGGCAAGAATCCCCATCCGCGAATGCAACAAGGGCGAGACTAGTGACACGACTAACTGAAAACATTGGCTTTATCGGCACCGGATTGATGGGCCATGGCATGGCCAGTAACATCCTGAAAAAAGGCTATCCCCTGACCGTTGTCGGGCACCGCAACAGGGAGCCGATCGAGGACCTGGTGTCGCGCGGGGCCGTGGAAGCCAAAACGCCAAAAGAGGTCGCCGAGCGCTCCAGCATCATTGTACTTTGCGTCACCGGCTCGCCTCAGATCGAGATGATTATCCGCGGCCAAAACGGATTGATGGAAGGCCTGCAACCGGGCACGGTGGTTATCGACTGTTCAACGGCAGATCCCACCTCCACCCTCGCCCTCGCCGAGCAGCTGGCGACCCTGGGTGCAGACTTCGTGGACGCGCCCCTGAGCCGGACGCCAAAAGACGCCTGGGAGGGCACCCTGGATACGATGGTGGGTGCACAGGATGAAGTGTTCGCGCGGGTTGAGCCGGTGCTGAAAACCTTTGCGAGCAAGGTCGTGCATATCGGGGGGGTGGGTGACGGGCATCGCATGAAGCTGATCAACAACTTTATCTCCCTCGGTTACGCCGCCCTGTATTCGGAAGCACTGGCACTGGCGCAGAAAGTGGGCATCTCGCCGCAGCGGTTTGACAGTGTGATCCGCGGCGGACGCATGGATTGCGGTTTCTACCAGACGTTCATGGGCTATACCATCGACGGCAATCCCGAGGCGCACAAGTTCACCCTGACCAATGCACTGAAGGATCTGCGTTATCTGGAGTCGATGGCGGACTCCGTTGCGCTGGTCAACCCCATCGGCAACGCCACCAAGAATTCCTTTGCCGCGGCTGTTGCGGCGGGCGGCAACGGCCCTACCGACTACGTACCCATGCTGGTTGAGTACGTCGGGCGGTTGAACAATACGGATCTGACGCCGAAAAAGATCGGCTAATATAGGAGGGTGGAATCAAGCTCGGGCGGGAGACGGCTGTCACCGCCAGGGTCTGAACAGGCCCTTCTTTTCGATGAGGGTCAATGACGGTCGAAGAAGATCGAAGTTACCTGTATCGGTTCGCCGGGGGGAGAGGGTCGAAGCCCTGTGCACCCACTCACCGACTCACTGCGCATATCAGCAAAAAAGGTCGCTACCAGGGGGGCGGTGACTGTGTTGGTTCAATAGCTTCAGAGGATGCTGAATCCCTGTTACAGACAATCCGTTGCTCCCGTCCATGTGCGCCGCTTACCTCATCACCCCCTTCTGAATGCCCGGAATTTTATTGTCCGTTAAATCGTAGTGATAACCGTATCTTTGCGTTATTCTTGATCCTGAAGGACCAAAACATAAGGAACTTATCATGCTTCGGACAGTGTGTATCTTAGGGATAAGCAGTACCCTACTTTCGGGTTGCTTCAATGTTCATACATCGCAGGCACCCATAGCAACCACCTACCCATTGACAGAGCAGCAGAAAATGCAAGCCGCGCACCACTGGAACGTGTTGGCGCAGCATCAAGCAGACCAGCTACTCGCAACGTCCGCGCTTCGTGGTCGCCCCCTCTACATTAGCGGTTCGGGAGAGTCCACACCGTTTTCAGATACCTTTGACTCTCTTCTCACAAGTGAACTTGTATCAAAAGGTGCACGGGTCCAAACGACAGAGGCAGGTGCGGCCCGGATTGGTTACAAAGTACAGCCGATTAAACACAAAGATCGTGGCCCAATCAGGGCGCCAGAAGGTGCTCTGACGGCACTGGCTGCGGGAATAGCGGTAGCTACAGTTCCTTACAACAATTGGGCTGAGCCTTCCCTGGCGCTCATCCCCCTCGCTGCAGCTGCTGACCTGTTTAGTGGTAGCTGGACTAGCGAAACAAACCAGGAAGTGGTTATTACAACCCAGGCTACTGTAGGTGACCAGATACTGTATTCCTCTTCCAATATTTATTACATCAATGGCGGCGACAGTGACCACTACCAATACTCAAAGAGTGGCAAAGTTATTGAATTAACGGATCAGTGGTAAGGAGGCGTTATGAATATGATTTCCCAATACTGGAAAAATCTTTTTTTTGTCGCCGCGCTGTCGATTCTCCTTCTTGGTGCCGCTGGATGTAGTACGAACAAGGTCGTGGCGTCTACTGACCCGGTTGTTGATTTGGAGGCGGTGGTCGCTAGTGCGGCGCAGGAGCTAATATCCCAGCCTGTCAATATTGAGCGGGGCAAACCATTTATCGCCACAAGTTTTGCGGATATTGATGACCTGAGTCAGTCCTCCACATTAGGACGAGTGCTTGGTGAGCAGTTTTCCAGCGCAATGACTCAGGCAGGTCTACCAATGGTAGAGGTCAAGATGCGGGACTCCCTGTTCATAAAAGAGGGTACAGGTGAACTGCTTTTATCGCGCCAATTGCGCAGTATTGTGCAAGCGCATGATGCGCAGGCTGTCGTCGTAGGAACCTACGCGATGGGTGGTAGCAACGTCTATGTAACTGTTCGGCTTGTTAGAACTGCTGATAACATGATCCTTGCTGCTAACGACTTTACTATACCGATCAACAAAGATATGCGTAGTCTGTTACCGAGACGTCGCTAACGATTTAACTGTCAAAGCTAGTCAGATAAGGCGGACTAACCACTCGTAGTGGTTGATGGATATGATGGTTCGCCTGTTAGGAGTCTCGCTGGCTGGATACTTGAGAGCTGACTTGATCACGTCAAATCATGCGATTAGGACAGGGAGGTCCGCATGGCGTTAGTAAGCAACCGGCAAACTCATCCTTAGCTTCCTGGTGATCAATCGCAATTGAGTCCACCTATTTTTAAGTGGGCACCTCTATGGATCGGCGATGGATGGCGGTCGTTGCCGCAAGCGGCAACGCTGTCTCGCGCACTGCGTACGCTCGACGCGCACCCGCTACGCGGATTCTCACACCCGTTTCAAGCAAAAACCCAACAAAAAAGGCCTCCTTTCGGAAGCCTTTTTGTTTTTGCATTTGGTGGAGGTGGCGGGTTTCGAACCCGCGTCCGCCAATCCTCTGCCTTAAGATCTACATGTTTAGGCTTCTCTACTGAATTAACCCGTCGCGACCCGAGAGCCAGGGTGCTATGGGCGAGCCTCTTTAGTTTTAACCGTTCAGCTTGAGACAAAGCATCCAGGCGATTCTGTCTCCAATGACACCGCAAAACCTCTGAGTTACAGACACCTTAGAGAGCGGCGCTAGCGGCCTTAAGCTGCTAGAGCGTAGTTATCGTCGTTAGCAACTATAACTGTGTAGTGACGGATTTACGAGATTCACTACAAACTCGACATGCACCCAAGGGTTCGTAATCAGCGTCGAAGCCAAGTCACCCCCGTAGATGCGCCCAGTATACGGTTTTTCTGGCGCAAGTGGTATCTTTTTGCGGCGTGCAAAAGCGGGAGGGGCTAGCCGTCTGTCGGGCTTGGTCGGTCGTAGCGAGGGAAAGACCGTTTTGTTCAGCACATCCATGTGCTTCACGCCTTCGGGGCTTGCGCGTTCAATCGCTCCCGGCGATTGAAAGGGTGAGTTTTGAGCTCTTTTGCGGCGA
>JBFIHZ010000323.1:0-4698 GCA_041601535.1 Lysobacterales bacterium
AATGGCGCGCCCGAGAGGATTCGAACCTCTGACCCCTGCCTTCGGAGGGCAGTACTCTATCCAGCTGAGCTACGGGCGCTCTTGATAAAACTCTATTCTAATCCAGCGCTCTTCCCGAGAGGATTGATTCGCCACATCCTGTGGCTCACCCTGCGGGCGCACTGCGTGCGTCCCAATTCGCTCCCGGCGAATTGGTCGAACCTCTGACCCCTGCCTTTGGTGGGCAGTACCCCAGTAAATCAATCCGGGCCAGCTGAGCTACGGGCGCTTTAATGTACAGGGCGCGTAGTTTAGCGGTTTTGACAGGCAGAAGTAAACGCGCCGAAGCTTTCGATAGCCGCGGGCAGCCGCTATACTATGCGGCCAGCTTTGCCGCCCCAACGCGGCCACCAACCATTTCAACAGAGGTTTTACATGAGTCAAGCAGACGATAGCGCTTTTCTCCGCCGTTTCAGTGGCATCATCGTCGGTCTGATCATCATTACCGTGATCATTATCGCACTGGCAATCAGCTTGCGCAGCGAGCCCGACCCCAACGCCAATCCGAGCCAGCGCCGCCTGACAGAGGCCCGCATCGCACCGGTGGCTGATGTCCGCACGGGCGCTGAAGGCCAGGCCGAACTGGCGGCTGCCGCTGCCGCTCAAACCGCCGCTGCGGCCCCTGCTGCCGCGATGGATGGCAAGCAGGTATACGAATCGGTCTGTATGGCCTGCCATGCCGCTGGCGTTGCCGGTGCGCCGATGCCGGGTTCGCCTGAACTGGCGCAACGCACCGCGGACAAAGGCATGGAAGGCCTGATGAACAGCGTAATCAACGGTCTGAACGTGATGCCGCCACGCGGTGGCCGGCCCAGCCTGAGCGATGAAGAGATTCACGCAGCGATTGAGTTTATGCAGCAGTAATCGGCTGTCGGACACGCCGGACATGAAAAACCGGGCCATTGGCCCGGTTTTTTGTTGGCGCGAAGAAAATCATGCGAATACGACGTTGGCCATCATGCCGCACTTCGCACCGCAGAACAGACCCCTGCATGGCCGGTAACGCGCCAGCAGGCCGCAATCGCGGTGCGAATTCAGGCGGTTGCGGCCGTGTCCGGAAACGGCTGCAGCCAGTTCGCCACATCCCGCTGGATCACCGGAAACACGGTTGTGAAGGTGGTTTCGAAGGCAGGTTTCATATCGGCCCAGATCTCGTCTACCCGATCCAGTGGGTTGTCGCGGCTCAGCCGACGCCCGACTCCGCGTAAGCTGTGCAGTACTTCCTGCTCGTCGCGGTAGGATTCAAACAGCCCGCGCCGGTCGGCATAGCGCATAAAACGCCTGAGATCATCCGGCAGCAGCGCATCGTGACGTGCCAGCAAGGCCCTGATGTCGCGATCATAGTCCGCCAGTGAAGCCACCGAGAACTGCTGCCAGTTGCGCGCCAGTTCGTGATCAAAAGCCAGGTCGATGATGATGCCGCTGTAACGGCGGAAGGGTGGCTCAAACTGTTCGCGCAAGGCCGCTATTTCAGGCAGAGCGTCGATATGCTGATCGATAAAGCGGTGTAACAGGATGCCGCGTTTGGCGAAATCAGGGACTTGCGGGTTATCCACGCTGCCACGGATAAAATCCCCCAACAGGGCGCCCAGCTTCAATCCTTCGTCTTCGCCGGCCAACCACAGGTGCGCTAGAAAATTCATGGGGCGCACATTACCAGAAATCCGTGATGATTTTATAGGCCATTAGGCCCGCAGCCTGCGCATTTCGTCCCGCCAGTGCACAAGCCGCCCGCAAACGCCGGCACGCCTGGCGGGAAAAGCCGGGCAGCCGAAACCGGCGGTTCTGGCCTGATGCCTTACCGGTGCGGTATCATGCCCGATCTGCAGCCCAGACTGACCATGACATGACCGAAACCAGTTCCGTCGAGTCACCCGACAGTTTTCCCGCCGAAAGAAGCGAATTTCTGCTGCACGGCCCGGTGGGAGCGCTGGAATGTGCCGTTGATGTGCCCGATCCGGCAGACGAGCGCCCGGCCACCATCGTGGTGTGCCATCCGCACCCGCAACATGGCGGCACCATGCACAACAAGGTGGTAACCATTGTCGAACGCGCCATGCGCGAATTGGGCTTGCGCACAGTGCGTTTCAACTTTCGCGGGGTGGGCAGCAGCGAAGGCAGCTTTGACGACGGCTATGGTGAAACCGACGACCTGTTCGCGGTAATTGAATGGGTGCGCCGTACCCGCCCCCACGACGAACTGTGGCTGGGTGGTTTCTCCTTTGGCAGTTACGTGTCCGTGAGGGCCGCCAATAATTACAGCCTGGGACAACTCATTTCCATCGCCCCGCCAGTAGACCGCTACGAGTTTGACACCCTGCCCCGTCCGGAATGTCCGTGGCTGGTGGTGCAGGGCGACGAGGATGACGTGGTATCGATGGATGCGGTACAGGCCTGGGCGGAGAACGTAGAACCCCCTCCCGAACTGATCGTGATGCAGCAGGCTGGCCACTTTTTCCATCGCCGCCTGATGGATTTACGCGGCCTGTTGAAAAACGGCGTCCGTGATCAACTGCCGGATCCGGTCCGGGGAAAAGAGTAGCGCCGGAACCCTATCGACTGACCCATGCAGTCTTCACCGCTGGCTCAATACGAACGCCTGGTTCACACCGGAGAAATCCTTCCCGATGAGGAACAGCTGCGCGCGGTGTCGGCGCTGGATGAACTGTGGCAACAACTGCACAAAGGCCGTAAACCCAAGCTGTGGGAACGCCTGTCCGGCGCGAAAACCCGACCCATCCAGGGTTTGTATCTGTGGGGCGGAGTAGGCCGCGGCAAAACCTGGCTGATGGACCTGTTTTACGACAGCCTTGAGGGCGTACCGAAGCAGCGTATTCATTTCCACCGCTTTATGCAGCGCATCCATGCCAGCCTCAAGCTCCTGCAAGGCACGCAGGACCCCATCGTGCAGGTAGCCCGCGAGTGGTCTGAAAATTGCCGGGTGCTGTGCCTGGACGAGTTTTTTGTCAGTGATATCGCCGATGCCATGCTGCTGTCGGGTCTGCTGGAAAACCTGTTTGCCAATGGCGTGACGCTGGTCACCACCTCCAACCTGGAACCTGATCAGCTGTACCGCGATGGCCTGCAGCGCGCCAAATTCCTGCCCGCCATCGCCCTGCTGAAGCAACATACCCGGGTGATGCATCTGCAAGGCGAAATGGATTTCCGCTTGCGTATCCTGGAGCAGTCGGAGATTTTCCACTGGCCACTGGATGAGGCGGCGCAGCGCAACATGCAGACCAGTTTCAACCGCATGGCCGCAGGCTGCGAACTTGACCCTGATTTGCAAATCAATGACCGGCCATTCCACGCGGTACGGCGTGGCGATGGAATCATCTGGTTCAGTTTCAGTGAGCTGTGCGAAAAACCGCGCGGCAGCAGCGATTACATTGAGCTGGCGCGTGCTTTCAATACGGTCATGGTCTCGGACATGCCGCAGTTACAGGAAGATGACTCCAATGCGGCGCGGCGGTTTATCCTGCTGGTGGATGAATTTTACGACCGCGGCGTGAAATTGCTGCTGTCCGCCGCCACACCCATCGAATCGCTGTACTGCGGCAAACGGCTGGCGTTTGAGTTTGAACGCACCATCAGCCGGCTGACCGAAATGCAGACCCACGACTACCTGGCGCGGCCTCACCTGGCGTAAAAACAGGCCGAAAGACGGCCCGGAATACCGGTGATCAGGCATGTCTGGCAAGGTGTCTGTGGGTGCGATTTCCGGACTGCAGATAAGTGAAAGGGCCGGTAAGGGGTAAACCGGCCCTTTCGTGAGACCTAGTGCAAGGGGAACACCTGGTCTCGGAACGGAAGCGCCGTAAGGGGGAACGACACTCCCGATCTGATCAAATTGTAAAATTCCATAAAAATACGATAATGCCCACCTTCATCATAGCCCACCATAACGAATTTCGCAAAGGTTAGTCAGCGTATTTTCCGCACTTTCCGGCAACCCCGGGAGCTTCACCTTCCGCCCCTGCGGGTTCGCTTCAGAGCATCCACCGAGAAAGCCGCCACATCCCCTTCACGGGTTTTGATGGGCTGGCCTTCCGCCGGGCCAAAGGCCGTGCCATAAACGATTTCATAGCTTGCCGGGTAGCGGTCAGTTGGCAGGTCCGGCTGAAATGCGGCCTGCAATGCTTCGCCCTGGCTCGCCAGGGCTGCCCAATCGGCAAAATAACTGCCCGTTCCGGTCGCCTCGAGTTCTGCGTGCAGGGTAGCCAACTCGCGGTATTCGATGGTGATGAATTCACTGTCCATCACCGGCTCTGAAAACCCGGCGGCCTGCAGCGCATCCCCCAGCTCGTGCATATCCAGTAAGCGGCCTTGCCACTGGCCGCCCGGTAAACGGCTGGCCGCATCGCGCAACTCACCGAGGCTGGCCGGCCCCAGGGTACTGAACAACAGCATGCCATCGGGTTTCAATACCCGCCTGAAGCCAGCCATCAACGCCGGCAGGTCGTCCACCCACTGCAGAGCCAGGTTGGAAAACAGCAGATCCAGCGAGCGCTCCGCCAGGGGCAGCTGCTGCATATCGGCACACACCGCCCGCAGCGGATGCATAAAACCCGATTGGCGGCGGGTATGGGCCGCCATCGCCGTAGAAACGTCAATACCGATGACTTCTGCTTTGCGGTGCAGCCGTTTCAACGCGCGCGT
>JBFIHZ010000324.1:0-4684 GCA_041601535.1 Lysobacterales bacterium
AGATTTTCTGCACTATATCGACCGCATCAAGGACGTGATCAACCGCGGCGGGGTGAAAATCCCGGTGGGCGAGCTCGAATCCGCCATCCAGGCCTTGCCGCAAGTGGCCGAGGCCGCCGCCATCGGTTACCCGGACGAGCGTATTGGCGAGCGCATTTGCGCGGTGGTGGTGCTGGTCCCACAAGCTAAATTATCACTGCATGCCCTGAACGCCTCCCTGGGCAAAGCCGGCATCGCCAAATTCATGCTGCCCGAGCGCCTGGAAGTGGTGGACGTGCTGCCACGTAACATCACCGGCAAAGTGCTGAAGCGGGAACTGGCCGGGGCCTTGCTGGCCAGAAATCAGGCGGGTTGAAGCCCGCTCTGCTTTGGTCCGCTGCAATGCGGTGCCCGTCAGCGTTCGCCATCGCCTGTGCCTGGACGTAAAATATGACCCTGAAAACCCAGTCCTGATACGCAACAATCAGGTCCTGGCTACACAGGAGAATTGCAATGCCCAACAGCCCCCTGCCTGCCTGGCACCGCCTGGTTGCCTCGGGCGAGCCTGACGGAGTGGAAAACTTACTGGCCGATGATGTGGTGTTCTACTCACCGGTGGTTTTCCGACCGCAACCGGGCAAGGCCATCACCGCCAAATACCTCACGGCGGCCTTCCAGGTGCTGTTCAGGGGCGGCTTTCGTTATGTGCGGGAACTCAGCGGCGACGACAACGCAATGGTGGAGTTCGAAGCGGAGATCGACGGCACCGTGGTCAACGGCGTGGACCTTATCCGCTGGAACGAGCAGGGAAAAATCACCGAGTTCAAAGTGATGCTGCGGCCACTGAAAGCGGTGAACCTGGTGCATCAGAAAATGGCGGAAGCATTACAGATTCAGTTGTGATCACGCCCACCTGGCGCTGCCAATGCCGCCGCTTCAGCTGCAATATCACATCAATACCAAGGTGATTGCCCATTTCCGCCCCAGCCATACGCGCTGCGCCGTTCGGCGGCTGCAGAGCATTGCCCCCGGCAGCGCCGGATTTCGTGGCCGGCCCGTCGCCTGGTCATAGCTGTTCCGGGGCGCAGGGAATTGCTTATACTGACCTGTCTTTCCGGCCTGTTGGAGGCCCGACGTGAACCGCACCGCATTGCTGATTATCGATGTGCAACAAGCGTTTGATGACCCCGCTTACGGGCAGCGCAACAACCCGCAGGCCGAGGACAATATTGCCTTGCTGCTGGCGGATTGGCGCAGGCACAAGCGCCCGGTGATCCATATCCGGCATGACTCGGCCGAAAAGCAATCGAAGCTTCGCCCGGGCCTTCCGGGTAACGCCATCAAGCAGCAGGCGCTGCCCGTTCCGGGGGAGCCGGTATTCGGCAAGTCCGTCAACAGTGCGTTTATTGGCACCGGGCTGGAGGACTACTTGCGGGTGAACGAAATCGACTCACTGGTGGTCGCCGGGCTGACCACCGATCACTGCGTTTCCACCTCGGTGCGTATGGCCGGTAACCTGGGTTTTGATGTAACGCTGGTGGCGGATGCCACCGCCACGTTTGAGCGCACCGCGCGGGACGGATCACACTACAGCGCCGAGGACATTCACGCCATCAGCCTGCTGAGCCTGGACGGTGAATTCTGTGCGGTAAAGACCACCGCAGAAACACTCAACAGTTGAGAGACCAATGAACCTGTTGTTCGACCTTGACGGCACGCTGGCCGACCCGCAGCAGGGCATCCTGGCCTCGATGCGCTTTGCGTTCGCCAAACTGCAACTGCCCTGTCCTGAAGAAAGCGTACTGAAGGCCGCCATCGGGCCTCCGCTGCATATTGGTTTCGCCGAAATGCTGGGAACCGATGATGAGCAGTTGGCGTGGGATGCGGTGCAGGCCTATCGCGAATGCTTCCGCGAAGTGGGCATCACCGGCAACGCAGTTTACGACGGTATCGCTGAAACGCTGGAGACGTTTGCCAGCGGGGGAAACCGGCTGTTTCTGGCCACCTCCAAGCCCATCGTGTTTGCCGCAGACATCATCAGCGAGCATGGCCTGGCGCAATATTTCAACGGTGCCTACGGCAGCGAACTGGACGGCACACGATCCAACAAGGCGGAACTGATAGCGCATATCCTGCAGACGGAGCAACTTGAGGCACGAGATACTGCAATGATCGGTGACCGCCGGCACGACATGGCCGGTGCCGTGAGCAATGGTGTTTTGCCTGTAGGCGTGCTGTGGGGTTTCGGCAGCCGTCAGGAACTCAGTGCAGCCGGTGCCCGGCGGTTGGTGGAGCGGCCGGCCGAACTCGCATCCGCACTGGTTTGAATCCTCAGCCAGCGGCGCGCTGCTGCGCGGCCAGTACACTGGCGCGGTACGGCCGCAGCGCCAGGTAGGCAAACAATGATCCCAGCGGCAGCACCACTGCGGTCACTACCGAAAGTGAGTACTTGAGTTTGGCCGGATCGCCGAATACATAATCGGTGACCAAGGCATACAGGGTGGGCCCCAGACCGTTGGCGACCAGGTTACCCACCAGGAAATACACGGCCGTCATTTGCGCCCGCAGCGGGTTGGGCGTAATCACCTGCAGTGCGGCGGCTGGCAAGCCCTGCGGCATGGCCATGAAAAAAGCGGCACCAGCCAGCAAGGCAACCGCCAGCCGATCATCCGAAACCAGCGGGGTCATTACCGCGAAAGGCACCAGCGCCACCGAGCAGTAAAAGGCGGCGCGCAGTATAGCGTCGTGCTTACCCCGTTTTTGCAGCCAGTCTGCCAGGAAGCCGCCAGCGTACACACCCGAGGTGCCGCCAAAGAACAGGATCAGACCATAGACCATGCCCACTTCGGACGCCTCCCAGCCGTGGGTGCGGATAAAGAAAGTCGGGGTCCACACCAGGAAACCGGCAATCGCGATACCGAAAAAGGAAAACGCGGCGAAATGAAATGTCAGGGTTAGCGCGTTTTTGCGCATAAAGGCTTTCAGTGAAGCCAGGGAGCTGTCACTTTTGGCCTGGGCGGAACCGGCCGCGGCATTGCCGCGACGCAGCGGTTCGCGAATGGTCAACATCAATAACACGATGGGAATACCCAGCAGACCGACGTAGAAGAACGTCATTTGCCAGGGATAAACCTCGCCCAGCACCGGCAGCACCACGACGCCTGCCTGTGACACGGCCTTGATTACCAGGCCGCCGATGATCAGCGCCAGCCCGGCGCCAAAATATACCCCCATGGAATACACGCTGATGGCGCGCGCCAGCTTGGTGACCGGAAAATAATCCGAGATCATCGACATGGCGGCCGGTGACAAAGTGGCCTCGCCCACACCCACACCCATGCGCGACAGGAACAGGTGCCAGAAATTACGCGCCAGACCGCAGGTCGCCGTCATCAGGCTCCATGAGGCGATCCCCACGGCAATCAGTGTGCGGCGGTTTTTCTGGTCGGCCAGGCGGGCGATGGGTACCCCCATCACGGTGTAGAAAATGGTAAAGGCCAGTCCGGCCAGCAAGCTGACCTGGGTGTCGGTAATCTGCAGGTCACGGCGGATCGGCTCGATCAGCAGGCTGAGGATCTGCCGGTCAATGAAGGAATTGGTGTACGCCAGCATCAGTACGCCAACTACGTACCAGGAATAGATCGGCTTGGGCCAGGGCGCTTCTGCGGGCTTTACCACGTTGGTTTCTGTCATCGACGGGTCTCATTATGGCCTTGTTGCACAAGGGTGGCGGCTGCTTTTGCCGCTGCTATTTACCAGCGGCTTGAACGAATGGCTGCCTTAGCCTAGACTAGAGAAGTCTAGTTATGCAAGTTGGAATATTAATCAGGCACCAACGCAGGTCTGTTGTTGCTGCCGCCGGTGCATTGACCGGCTGTTTTCCGCGCCCCCAAATGGCCCCAAATGGAGTGTTCCGTGAACAAAGTCTATCTGTTGATGTTGTTGACCGTGGCTGTACTGATGTCGGCCTGCACGCCTCAGGGTAATGGCCAGATTGCCGTAGAAAACCAGCAAAAGCTGGACGTAGCACAGCAAATGATCCAGGCGTGGAATGACCAGGACTGGGATCAGGTGTACGCACTGTTTGCCGAGGATGGCGTGTTGCACAGCATGATGAAGGAACCGATCGTGGGCCGTGAAAACATTCGTGCCCGGCTGGATCCGCTGGCCGCCGGCATTGAGCGCATCGAGTTGCAGGTCAGCCACATGGGTGTGGTGGACGGCTTGGTGATGTTTGAGCGGGTGGATGATTTTGTGTTCAATGGCAAGCCGGGCCGCGTACCGGTAGTCGGGGTGCTGGATATCGCCGAGGGTGAAGTGCTTGCCTGGCGCGAGTATTACGATTACGCCATGCTGGAAGCCGCGCTGACACCGGATGAGAAAAGCCCGGCAGAAAAGATGGCTGAAGCCGAAGCGGAAATCCTGGCCATCACCGAACAGATGCAAACCGACTGGAACGGCGGTGATATGGCGGGTTACCTGGATGTCTACTGGAACGATGAAGATCTTTCGCTGTTGTTCGGCGGGCAGGCGGTGCGTGGCTGGCAGGCGCTTTCAGACCTGTTTACCAGCAGTTGGACTACCGAAGAGGCGATGGGTGATTTTCTGGTCAAAGACACTGCTGTGCGTTTTGCCGGACCGGAAGTGGCTATCGTCAGTGGTGCTTTCGAGCACCAGTTTCCCAGTGAAAAAATTGAAGGCGCCT
>JBFIHZ010000325.1:0-4682 GCA_041601535.1 Lysobacterales bacterium
AGCCGCTGGCCGATACCATAAACCGCCTGGGTCATATGCCCTTGCCCCCGTATATCGAACGAGCCGATACCGAGATGGACCAGGAGAGATACCAGACCGTGTATGCACAAACGCCGGGGGCCGTCGCGGCGCCCACCGCGGGTCTGCATTTTGATCCACCCCTGCTGGCAGCGCTGCGGGACCAGGGTGTTGAACAGGCTTTCGTCACGCTGCACGTGGGCGCCGGGACCTTCCAGCCGGTGCGGGAAGAGCGGATTGAAGACCACCAGATGCATGCTGAATACCTCGAGGTGAGCCAGCAGGTGTGTGACGCGGTGGCGGCCACGCGTGAGCGCGGGGGCCGGGTGATTGCCGTGGGTACCACGGCAGTGCGCAGCCTCGAGACAGCGGCGCAGCAGGCTTCTGCGGGGCCGGAGGCGCCTGGCGGCGGTGTGTTGCTGCCATTTCGCGGTGACAGCCGTATTTTTATCTACCCGGGCTACGAGTTTCTGGCCGTGGACGGTATCATCACCAATTTTCACCTGCCCGAATCCACGCTGCTGATGCTGGTCAGTGCTTTTGCCGGTATGCAGCCCATTCGCCGGGCTTATGCGCATGCCGTGGCCGCTGAATACCGTTTTTTCAGCTACGGCGATGCCATGATTATCGTGTGATGCCATGAAATTTGAACTGCTGCACCGCCGTAACAACGCCCGCCGTGGCCGCCTGGTCTTCGACCGTGGCAGCGTGGAAACCCCGGCGTTCATGCCGGTAGGCACCTATGGCACCGTCAAGGCGATGTTGCCGCAGGAAGTACGCGCCAGCGGCGCTGATATCCTGCTGGGTAACACCTTCCACCTGATGCTGCGCCCCGGGGTAGAGGTAATCCGTGCTCATGGCAGCCTGCACGGTTTCATGCAATGGGATCGCCCGATTCTCACGGATTCCGGCGGTTTCCAGGTGTGGAGCCTGGCTGAGCGGCGCAAAATCACCGAGCAGGGCGTGGCCTTTGCCTCACCCGTGGATGGCTCCAGGGTGTTTATGGGTCCGGAAGAGTCCATGGCCATGCAGCGCGCGCTGGGCTCGGATATCGTGATGATTTTCGACGAATGCACACCTTATCCCGCCACCGAGCAGCAAGCGCGCGATTCCATGGAATTGTCGCTGCGCTGGGCGGAGCGTTCCAAACGCGCACATGAAGGCAATCCTTCGGCCTTGTTCGGCATTGTGCAGGGTGGCATGCATGAGAGCCTGCGGATTCGTTCCGCGGCTGGCCTGACCGATATCGGTTTTGATGGCTACGCCATTGGCGGGCTGTCGGTTGGTGAGCCGGAAGATGAGCGCAACGCCGTGCTGGATTTCACGCTGCCACATTTGCCGGTGGACCATCCGCGCTACCTGATGGGCGTGGGGCGTCCGCAGGACATTATCGCGGGTGTGCTGCGTGGCGTGGATATGTTTGATTGCGTGATGCCCACGCGTAATGCACGCAATGGGTATCTGTTCACCAGCCGCGGCGTGCTTAAAATCCGTAACGCCCGGTATGAACTCGACACTCGGCCGATTGATCCGGATTGTGGCTGCCCGACCTGCCAGCAGTATTCGCGTTCCTATCTGCGCCACCTGGACCGCTGCAACGAGATCCTGGGTTCACGGCTGATGACCATGCACAACCTGTGGTTTTACCAGCAGTTGATGCAGGGTTTACGTGCGGCCATCGAAAGTGACGCGCTGGAGGATTTTGTGATGGGCTATTTGGCCAGGCTGGAACTGGGACCAGAGTAAATCTTATACCCGGCGTTTGGTAGATCTGGTCTCTGCAGTGGGGGGCCGGAAATGGCCGGTGCTTCAGGCCGCTGCTGCGCCGGTCCGCGCTGCGCGCGGACTGCCCTCACCAGTCAGCCCCACAGGGGTCGGCCAGACTCCCGTCCATGTATCGGCTGGCCTCGAATGGGCGTCCTGCCCATTCGACCCCTGTGGGGCTGACCGGCTCGGCGGCTGGTTTGATGCGGCCTTAAGCACCGGCCATTTCCGGACTTGGTGTCGTTTAGCGAGTGTTGTCGCCGGATGATTTGGATTTGACAGCACCACAAGCGGTAGAAGAGATTCAGAGTTTACAGCCTTAATTTCACATCATCGCATGGTCCGCATTGTGCGTGAACCACCTCACCCGGCAGATCCGGCACGGGGATTGCCAGGCTTTTTCCGGCGAAAATTAAAATCGATGAAGCGTAGGCGGGCCGGTGGGTTTGATTTATAATGCCCGGCTGCTAAAGGACAACGGACCGGGGTTGATTGAATTGGCTGGTTTGGCCCCCATATCCGCCGTATAACAACGTATTTACGAGGGTTCTCATGGATTTTCTTATTGCCAGTGCTTACGCCCAGGCTGACGCTGCGCCACAAGGCGGGCTGATGTCATTTCTTCCGTTGATCGTTATTTTCGTGATCTTCTATTTTCTGCTGATTCGTCCACAGATGAAGCGGGCCAAGGAGCACAAGGCGCTGGTGGCACAGTTGGCCGCGGGGGATGAAGTGGTAACCAATGGCGGCCTGCTGGGCCGTATCACCCAGGTAGGTGATTCCTTCGTTACCGTGGAAGTGGCGGAAAATGTCAAAATAAAACTGCAGAAACACGCCGTTGCCAGCGTAATGCCCAAAGGCACCATCAAGTCGGCCTGAACGCGCGCATACAACACTTCATCCAACTTAACGAACCTTTTTCCGAGGCCGAATAATGAATCAATATCCTGCCTGGAAATACCTGCTGATCCTGATCATTCTGGCGGGTGGCGTGTTGTACGCGCTGCCCAACCTGTTTGGTGAAGATCCGGCTTTGCAGGTAACTTCCTCGCGTGGTTTTGCCATTCCACTGGACCTGACGACATCCATAGATGATGCGCTGGTGGTAGAGAAAATCACGTACAAAGACCGCGAACAGCACGGCAACTCCCTGTTGTACCGTTTCAACTCCAGCGAGGATCAGCTGCTGGCTGCCGATGCGGTGCGTAAAGCGCTGGGCGAACAGTACGTGGTGGCATTGAACCTGGCGCATTCCACGCCTTCGTGGTTGCGTTCACTGGGTGGCAAGCCGATGACTCTGGGCCTGGATTTGCAGGGCGGGGTGCACTTCCTGATGCAGGTGGACATGAACACCGCGCGCAGCCAGCAACTGGACCGTTACGTGGATGATATCCGGGCTGCCTTGCGCGATGAGGGCATCCGTTATGTGTCGGTACGCCGCGAAGGCAAGGGTTTACTGGCGCTGTTGCGCTCAGCCGAAGACCGCGACCGCACCCTGAACCTTATTCGCAGTGATCAGAGCCTGCAGGGACTGGATACCTCCGAGCTCGAAGTGGGCGAGAATTTCGGTATTTCCGCCACGGTGCAGGACCAGCAGTTGCAGGAGCTGCAGCAAACGGCACTGAAGCAGAACATCACCACCTTGCGTAACCGGGTGAATGAAATCGGTGTGGCCGAGCCCATCATTCAGCAGCAGGGTGCTGACCGCGTGGTGGTGCAATTACCGGGCGTGCAGGATACCGTGCAGGCGAAGAAGATTATCGGCGCAACGGCCACGCTGGAGTATCGCGCGGTGGATGAGCAGAACGATTCGTTTACTGCTGCACAAACCGGCCGGGTTCCTCCCGAATCGCGGCTGTACACTGACAATACCGGCCAGCCCATTTTGCTGAAGAAGCGGCTGATCGTTTCCGGTGACCAGTTGATTGGTGCCTCTTCAGGCTTTGATCAGCAATCCGGAGAGCCGATGGTCAGCGTGACACTGGATGGCGTGGGGGCCAAGCGCATGCTGGACTTCACCCGTGAAAACGTTGGTAACCGCATGGCGGTGGTTTACATCGAGCAAAAGCCGGGTGGCAAGAAAATTGAAGAAGTGATCAGCGTGGCAGTGGTGCGCGAGCCATTTGGCAAGCGTTTCCAGACCACCGGCCTGGCTTCCATCAGTGAAGCCAGCCAGCTGTCATTGCTGCTGCGCGCCGGTGCGCTGGCCGCGCCGATGGAAATCGTCGAGGAGCGTACCGTCGGCCCCAGCCTGGGTGCGGACAACGTTGAACAGGGTTTCAAATCTGTCGTCATCGGTTTCGTGCTGGTGCTGATCCTGATGGCGTTTTACTACCGCGTGTTTGGCCTGGTGGCCAACCTGGCATTGTTTACCAACCTGGTGCTGCTGGTGGCGCTGCTGTCCCTGCTGGGCGCCACGCTGACCATGCCGGGTATCGCCGGTATCGTACTGACTGTGGGCATGGCGGTAGACGCCAACGTGCTGATCTTCGAGCGCATCCGCGAAGAGATTCGCAATGGCAATACGCCGCAGGCCAGCATCCGTGCCGGCTATGACAAGGCATTTTCCACTATCGCCGACGCCAACATCACCACGTTGATTGCAGCTTTTGTGCTGTTCCTGTTTGGCACCGGTCCGGTGAAGGGCTTTGCCGTCACCCTGTCGCTGGGTATCGTCACGTCCATGTTTACCGCCATTATGGGGACACGGGCTGTGGTTAACCTGATCTACGGTGGCAGAAAACGCGTCACCAAATTGCTGATCTGAGGTCTGTCATGAAATTATTGCAGCGTAAAACCAATATCGATTTCATGAGCCTGGGTACACCGGCAGTGATCCTTTCGCTGACCCTGATTGTGCTCAGCATAGTCTCGCTGACAGTACGCGGCCTGAATTTCGG
>JBFIHZ010000326.1:0-4649 GCA_041601535.1 Lysobacterales bacterium
AGGATTACTTCCAGGTGTACATTTATACGATCATTTGCGGCGTTATATCAGTCATGGCCCATTTCCGGGATTGTTGCTCGGTTGTTCCTGATTCATTTGTTCTTATAATGACCAGGCTTATCCAAACAATTCAGGGAGGAAGATGTGCCGTTGTCCATGGATGGAAGAATAAAAATATGTCATTGGCCGGGGAAAAGCCGGCCCCGGCGCCTCACTCACGTGTTGCTATTTACCCTGCTGCAGCTGAACTCAGCGGCTCTGTATGCTGCCTGCGGCGACTGGACCGAGGCAGACTCGCAGGCCACGCTGGATGCCGCCATTGCCAGCTTTAACACCCAGGCGGCGCCGTGTGAATTCGGCATCCGCTTAACGGGCGAGATCCTGCTATCCACTTCCACAACGGGCGCTGATAACAGTGTGGACGGTGTGGTGCTGACGGTTGATGGACAAGGCCATGCCATTGACGGACAGGATAACTCGGGAGTCCGCCCGTTCTGGGTTAACACTGGCACCGACGTCTTGCTGCAGAACCTGATTATCCGCAATGGCAACGTGGTGGGCGGCATGCTGGCTGGCGGCATCTACAATGCCGGAACGCTCACCCTGATAAACAGCACCGTGGCCAACAACAAGGCGGACTCCTCAGGCGGCATTCACAACAACAATGTCCTGACCATAATCGGGTCCAGTTTTAACGACAACATAACGGAAGCCATTGGCGGGAATGGTGGCGGAATAACCAACGCCAGTGGCAGCACATTGACGGTGACCAGTTCCACATTTCTCGGCAATGACGCGCGGCGCGGTGGCGCCATCTACAACAACAGCGGGACGGCAACTGTGCAGGACAGCACTTTTGGGACAAATTCAGCGTTCTATGACGGCGCCGGCCTGTACAACAGCGGCACCATGAAGATCATCAACTCCACCATGTCGGGCAACACCTCACAGCAGATTGGAGGGGGTGGTGTTTTTAACTCCACTCCGGGCAACTTGACCGTTATCAACAGCACGTTCAAAGACAATGATGGCAGCGGAATTGTGAACTCCGGCACCTTGGACCTGCACAACAGTGTGTTTCAGAACAATTCCGGTCCAGGGGACTGTTACAACTATTTCAGTACATCCACCGTGCAATTCAGCCAGTTTGAGGACAGTGGCGCCACTGCCTGCAACCTGGCGGCAGCCAATCCGGATGCCGCCGGAAATATCGTCGGCATCTCCCCGCTGCTGGGTCCGCTGCAAAGCAATGGCGGCCCTACCGAAACCCACGCCCTGGACACCCACAGCCTGGCTATTGATGCCGGTGATAACAGCCTGGCGGTGGATGCGGATGCTGCGCCACTGAGTTTTGACCAGCGCGGCGCAGGCTATCCGCGCGTGCGGGGCAACGCCGTTGACATGGGTGCCTACGAGACCCCGCCGTATTTCTTTGCCGACGGGTTTGAAGATTAACCGCAGCAGGGCAGAAACAGCAGAGCCCTTGCTGGCCCGGATTATGTATTTTTCAATCCAGTCCAGGCGGCATCAAGGGCTCTGACTTTCGCTTCTGATCAGCCCTCAGAAGCTGTAACCGGCTGACCGTTATCCAGGCGCAATCTTTCACCCGGGTCATGGTCCATGTGAACGACCCGGTTCTGACCATCCAGCCGGTACGTCACTTCAAAGCCGTTCTGTTGCTCATGGCTGTCGTAAACCGTGTGGCACACCTGGCGCAGATTTTGCACGGTATTACCATCCTGAATTTTTTCCTGCACCTTGTTGCCGGCATAGCCACCCGCCACGGCCCCGCCCACGGTGGCAATGTCTTTGCCCGAACCACCGCCAACCTTGCTGCCCAGGACGCCACCAATGACCGCACCGGCCACTGTGCCGGTGATCTGATGCTTGTCTTTCACCGGCTTTTTACTGCTGACCACTTCATCCCGGCATTCTTCGCGTGGCGTTTTTACCGTGCTCATCACCGGCTTGACGGACACCACCGTGGCGTAATCATCAGCGTTCTTCAGGTTGTAGCCAGCCACTCCGCCAATCGCAGTAACCGCAACCGCACCTATCACACCACCGATAATCAATTGTCTGTTCATGCTTAGTACTCCACTTGCCGCGAAACGGCCGGTCGGCTAAACCCACCGGCCACGGTGTGGAAGTATCATGAGTTCCGCGGAAGTTGCCCAGCGTTTTAATGAAAAATTTAATAAATCTTCATTATCCGGATGCATCACCTTAACAAGGGCTTTATTTCGCATCTGCAGCCCCTGAACCGGGCTCGGTATTTTGTTATTTGCCTCGCGCCAAGCGGCAAAGCCCTCGCCTGAAACGGTGTTCTGCGAATCAAGCAACGCCCCACTCACAAGCCCGGGACAGCCGTTAGCCCGGTCATGGCAGGCTTCGCACATTTTGCCGTCGCCAAGGGCCGGTGACGACGGCTGGATTACAGCAATAACCGAGCTTCGCTCGTTTATTCTCCTGGTTTCAGCCGGTCGACTAAGATATTGGCAGGGGTTCAGCTCCCGCCACCAGCCGTGCGCTGCTGCGCACGAAACGAATGGCGAGCAGGACCGCGCCCACGGTCAGGCCGGCGATCATGCCAACCCACATGCCGGCCGGGCCCATGCCGGCGTGAAAGGTCAGCCAGTAGCCGCTGCTGATGCCGATCAGCCAGTAGGCGACCAGGTTGTACAGCATGGGCACTTTGGTGTCTTTCAGTCCGCGCAGCGCGCCGGTGGCGCAGATTTGCAGGCCATCCGGCAACTGGAATATCGCGGCGTAAAACAGCAGGCTGACCGCCAGCGCGGCAACACCCGCTTCATCGGTGTAGATACTGACGATGAGTTGCGGGAACATCAGCATCACAGCCATGTTCACACATTGCCATACTGCCACGATGGCCAGGCCGATCAGGCCGGCGTAGCGGGCCTGGTCAGGGTCGCGGCGGCCTACCGCATTGCCCACGCGAATGGTCAGCGCGCTGGCCAGACCCAGCGGAATCATGAACAACAGCGCGGAAAAGTTGATGGCCACCAGATGCGCTGCGGCAGGCAGAGCCCCCAACTGGCCGATCAATAGCGCTGCGCCTACAAACATGCCGCCCTCGATGGAAATGGACACCGCAATGGGCAGCCCAAGACGCAGCAGCGGTGCTATTTCCGTCCAGCGCGGGCCTTCAAACGTTTCAAACAGCGCAAACGGACGGAAGTGTCTGTGCCGGCTGATATAGGCCAGCAGCAGGCCTAACTGCAACCAGATCACCAGCGAGGTGGCGTAGCCGCAACCGGTAGTACCCAGTGCAGGCATACCGAGTTTGCCGTACATCAATACGTAGTTGAACGGGATGTTCAGCAGTGCACCAAATATGCCGTACACCATGGTTGGACGGGTGTGGCCCGAGCCTTCACTGAAAAAGCGGAACATAAACACCAGACACAGTCCGGGCGCGCCCCACGACAGGGCCCTGAGGTAGCTGGCCGCTACCGGCACGATGCTGGCGTCGATGCGGAAGGCATACAGCAAGGGCTCGCTGAAATAACACACGGCCCAGTACGGCAGAGCCAGCAACAAGGCTATCCAGAACGCCTGCCGTGCCACGGTGCCGGCCTCAGCATGGCGGCCGGCACCATCGAGTTGTGCCACGCTGGGCTGTACCGCCATCAGCAGCCCGATGGTGAACATCATCAGGCCTGACCAGACCGCGCCGCCAATACCCAACGCCGCCAGTGCCAGTTCCTTGTTTTCCAGCCGGCCGGCCATGACGATATCGACAAAGTTCATGCTGAACACCGCCAACTGGCCGAGCATCACCGGCGCTGCCAGCTGCAGCGTGCGTTTCACTTCTGCCGGATGGTCACGATGTTTGGCTATACTGTTCACGCCTGCAGTTTAACGTGTGGCCATCGCCAATGGGCGGTGCATTTTTTACCAAGGGAAAACGCCATGAGCCCTGCGGAACAGCCCCCCGCCCCAGACATTCCCGGTGCCCGATCCACTGCCGCTGGTCATGCCGAGGCAAGCGCGCCTTCGGTGGCACCGTCAAAGGCCCTGACCCTGCCGGCGCGCCGGCTGCGCGGCTCACCAGCCTGCCTCAATTGTGGCACACCGCTTAAAGGGCCATTCTGCTACTACTGCGGTCAGCCGGACAAGAATCTGGTGCGCTTTTTTCCGGCATTGGTGCGTGATGTGCTGGAGGATTTCATGGACCTCGATTCACGCGTGATGCGCACCCTCAAGCCGCTGCTGCTCCATCCGGGCAAGCTCACGCGCGACTACCTTGATGGCCGCCGCTTCCGTTATACCCCGCCCATGCGCCTGTATATTTTTTCCAGCATGATTTTCTTTGTGCTGGCGGCCACGCTGGCGGGCAGCGCCATTGATATTTCCAGTTCGAACGAGGGCGAAGGCAAAACCTTCCAGCTGGGCGTGAATGAAGATAGCGTTTCAGAAGTTGAAAAGAAGCTTCAGGCCGCGGCAGCTACCCTCGAACACAGCAATCAGCAGGCAGACCCTGCAATCGAGGGCAGCCCTGACGTCAGCGCCGATCACTCCCCGGCTGAGCCTGCCGAAGCGCCCTTGTCCGGCGCTGATGAATCCGCTGCCCCTGACGCCGGCGCGGCATCAGGTTCCGGCAACACGGACGAGCACTCAGGCTGGGA
>JBFIHZ010000327.1:0-4624 GCA_041601535.1 Lysobacterales bacterium
AGCAAGTTTTTCAGGGACTTCATCAGTTCAATTTCAACCGCCGTGCGGCTGTGCTGCAGCCACTGTTTTTTCTCCTTGCCGATGCCGTGTTCGGCTGAAACCGACCCCGCATACTGCGTCAGCGGCTCGTAGACTTCCTCGTCACTTTGATAATGAAAATCACCCTGCTCCCCAGGCTTGACGAACAGATGCAGATTTCCGTCAGCAATGTGGCCCAGAACATAGCAGCGTCCACCGGGCCAACGGCGTTCCACCCCGGCCGTCACCTGCTCAATGTAGTCATGCATATTCCTGATCGGCAGACTGACGTCGTACACGTAGGCCGGCTGAGTCTCCAGCAAGGGTTCAAAATTCTCCCGAATGTCCCAGATGGCTCGCCGTTCAGTTTCCGATTTGGGTATAACTGCATCCACGATGACACTGTCTTCAAACGCCTTTTCCAACACGCGTTCAAACCGCTCTCCATCCGCTTGCGGATCAGCACCTTCGCATTCCAGCACCACATAGTAGGGATATTCCCTGTCCATGGGTGCGCGATGGCCGCCTTCGCCGGTAACTGCGTAAAAATAGTTTTGCCACATCACCTCATAGGCACTGAGCGTTCCGGCCAGATCCCGCTGCAGAGTGGTCAGCAACGACACAACATTGTCAAAACTGTCCATCGCCACCAGTGCGGTATGGCAGCTGAGCGGCTGCGGAAACAGCTTCAGCACCACCCGGGTGACCACACCCAGGGTGCCTTCGGTGCCGATCATCAACTGCTTCAGGTCAAAGCCGGCATTGTTCTTCAGCATGTGGTTCATGCTGGAAACGATAGTTCCATCAGAAAGCACCGCCTCCAGGCCCAAAACCAGGTTGCGCATCATGCCGTAACGCAAAACATTAATGCCACCGGCATTGGTAGCGACGTTTCCACCAATGGTACAGGTACCGCGGGCCCCCAGATCCAACGGAAACAACAAGCCAGCTTGCGCCATCCGGTTATGGACTTCTTCCAGGGTTATGCCGGCCTGAACGGTGGCCGTACCGCCCGTTACATCAATGTCCTCGATGCTTTTCATACGCTCCAGCGACAGGATGATTTCTTCCGGGTTGGCCTCCGAACCCTGCACGCACCCGGTATTTCCACCTTGCGTGATCACTGGCTGCTGATGTTGCTGACAAATCGTCAGCACCTGGCTGACCTGCTCGGTAGTTTTCGGGCGCACCAGAGCCCGGGCAGTGGTGGGATTGGGGTTCCAGTAGCCCACCGCTCTTTGCGCCAAATCTTCGCGCGATATCACCGCATCCGCTCCCAGAGCATCGGTCAGGGCTTTAATAACAGGCATATCCATCAATATTCATTCCATGGGCGATCAAATAAACCACTCGTCTTGGTGGCCCGATTAAAAGAAAGTACAGCTGAACCATTTTATCGAATATTTATCGTTTTATTGTTAATTTTATATTTTTTCTGGCACAAGGTTGCCATTGCCTGCTATCGTTTGCAAGACTTGTCATGACCTCACATTCAGATTTTGAATCGTCGTGGCCAGAACCGCACAGGAGCGACACAATGTGGTACCGAAAAACCGTAAATCTGCCCCTTCTGAGCCTGGCTTTTCTGGCCTTGCTGATGTTGAATTCCTGCTCGGACCCGAACACCATTACGCTGCGGATCGGCACCGGACACCCAGCCGGTCCGACCGTATATGCTACTGAATTAAGGGATTTTTTCGTTCCTGAGGTCGAACGGCGCGTGGCCGAGACCACCTCCTACAAGGTCCAGTTCGTAGAGGGATACGGAGGTTCCATCGCCAAGGTTGCCGAAACCCTGGAAGCAGTTCAGGACGGCATTCTGGACATCGGTGCCTATTGCGTGTGTTTTGAACCCTCCAAGCTGTTCCTGCACAACTTTTCCTATTTTGTGCCTTTTGGTCCGCAAAGCGCGGTACAGGCAATGGCCACTTCCAGAAAAGTCTATGAGCAACATCCGTGGCTGGCACGTCAACTGGAAGAGAATTACAAACAAACCATCCTGGCAATCAATGGCTGGGACAACTACCACCTGGGAACCATTGACCCGTGGAGTGACATTACAGACCTGAATGGCGTGAAGATTGGCGGTGCCGGGCCAAACCTGCCCTGGCTGGAGTACGTCGGAGCCGTGCCAGTACAATCAACCCTGCCGGACGGCTACCTGTCCATGCAGACCGGGGTCTATTCCGGCTGGTTAATGTTTCCCTCCGCCTATTACAGTTTCAAGTTCCACGAACCGGCGCCCAACTACACGCTGATCAGCTTTGGCGCGATGGGGGGCGCGGTGCTTGTTACGATGAATCGTAGAACAATGGATAGCCTGCCCGCGGAAATCCGGGACATCATCGTGGAGGTGGGACGAGAGTACGAACTGCACGCTGCCCAGGCCCTGGACAAGGGGCAGTCCAAAGGGCTGGCAGATCTGCAGAACGACGGGGCACATGTCCGGCACCTGCCTGAAACGGTCCGGGCCAGATGGGCAGCCTCGCTGGTGGATTTTCCCAACCGCATGGCCAAGGATGCCGACCGCCGCAACATGCCTGGCTCGGAAATTCTGCGCGCGTATATCAAACAAGCCACCATCGACGGACACGCATGGCCCGTTGAGTACATTATTGACTGAACCAGCAGCACCCCGCCCTACGCGGGTGGCACTGCAACAGCAACTGAACCATGACTATAGGTATAAGGATTCGAACGACATGAAAGCGATGATATTGCAATCACCTTCCCACCTGACCACAGAAGACCTCGCTACCCCTGCCCCCGGGGAAAACGAGACCCTGGTGAGGATCACCCACTCCGGTGTATGTGGCACCGACCTGAAGATCTACGAGGGCGGCATTCCGGTTGAATACCCTCGCATCATGGGTCACGAAATGATCGGGGAAGTGGTTGAAAGCAATAACAGCGACGTGAAAAGTGGCACCCGGGTGATTGTCGATCCGGTCTACTACTGCGGAAACTGTTACCACTGCCGCATCGGCCAGGAGCATCTATGCCCCAAAGGTGGCGTACTGGGCAGAGACCGCAACGGTGGTTTCGCGGAACACATGCTGGCCCCCTCCAGTGCGGTTTTTCCGCTTCCGGACACCATCAGCGGCGAAACAGCCCCCTTGATACAGGTGATGACGACCTGCCTGCACGCCCAGCGCCTGGTCAATGTCTTTCCCGGGGATGCGGTGGTGGTTTACGGTCTGGGCGTGACCGGTCAGCTGCACATTCAGCTGGCCAAAGCCCGGGGGGCCTATCCCGTGATTGGCATCACCCGCAGCCCTGAGCGCCGGGCACTGGCCGAAAAACTCGGAGCTGACTTTACCTTTTCGCCAGCGGATGACCCGCACCAGAAAATTCTTGAGCTCACGGAAGGGCGTGGGGCCGACCTGGTCATTGAATCGGTCGGAGCGGTGAGCGTGCTGGCAGAGGCCATAAACGTTGCGCGAATCGGCGGACGGCTGCTGCTGTTTGGCATCTACACCGCAAAAGAAGCAGCCTTGCCACTGTACCAACTGTATTTCAAAGAGTTACTGGTGATAAACGGCAGGGCGGCAAAGCATGAAGATTACCCTGCTTGCATCAACCTGGTGGCGCAGGGCGCAGTGCAACTGGACCCGCTGGTCAGCCATGTATTGCCGCTGGATGAACTGCAAAAAGCCATAACCATGCTCAGCGAACGCGATGATCAGCGCATGAAAGTCATCATGAAACACGAATGATTTGGCGGACAAGCAACACGCCAGAAGCTACGTTGACCCGAGCTGCTTCAGCCGGTCATTTGTGCAAGCCGTAAAATGCCAAACAGGATCACCACCATGCAAAACCCTACCCGTTTACTGATGTCCCTCTGTATTCTCACGCTGTCGCTGGGCGAGACATTCGCGGCCAGCTCTTCAGCGCAGACCGGCATTGACCGTGTTCATACGCTGCGCATTCAGGCCAGCGGCAGCCGTTACGAGCCCCTGCATTACATTACGCCGTATTCTCAATCGCGCCACGTGTCGGACTACAGCAGCACACTGGTATGGCGCCCGGCTGACAATAAAGCCCGCCTCGAGTGGCAGCTGCACACCATCTATCCCTACCCGGCCGAACTGGATTTCTGGTCAGTGTATGACGGCAACCTGGGTGAGCGAACAGGTGTTGACGGATTCAGACCCAGCGGTGACGGCCCGATCCATCCCGCCCGCATTGGTGCGACATTCAAGGATTTATGGCTGGCTAACCCGTTAATCCTGAAGCGCCAGGCTGAGCAGCTGCCCACCACCCGGGTGGTTCACAATGGCGTGACTTATGAACATCAAAGCCTGTTTACCATGGACACCCAGTGGAGCCTGTTGAGCGACCCGGAAACCGGCTTGCCGGCCGAATTGAGCACGCTGGAGACCGATCCGCTGGAAGGGCAGGTGTCAAACCGGGTGGTATTTTCTGACTGGCGTGAGGTTTCCGGAATACCGTTTCCGCACCGACTGGAACAGTACATTGACGACAAGATCATCCGCCGCGAAATTCGCGAGCATATTGAAGTCAACCCGGCGGGAGCGGACGAACAACTGCGGCTGTCCGACATCTTTCTGGGCAAGGGCGTCGCGGAACTGCAATGATGGGG
>JBFIHZ010000328.1:0-4617 GCA_041601535.1 Lysobacterales bacterium
GACCAGCACCGGCCCCTGGTCAGGCGTCTGGCCAGCGGCTTCCATGCGCAACAGGGACAGGGCGGCGGTGAATCCGGCAGTGCCCAGGACCATGGACTCACGCAGGCTCAAACCCTCGGGCCGCGGAATAATCCAGTTGCTGTCCAGCCGCAGGTACTCGGTGTAGCCGCCGTCGCGGGTTTCCGACAGGCCCGAACCGGTAACCAGAACCTCATCGCCGGGCTTGAAGCGGTCCACGGCCGATTCCACCACGGTGCCGGCCACGTCGATGCCGCCGCACATCGGAAAGCTACGCAGGATTTTGCCCTTGCCGGTACCGGCCAGCGCGTCCTTGTAGTTGATGCTGGAATAGTGCACGCGCACCGTGACGTCGCCCGTGTGCAGCTCATCCAGGCCAATACTTTCCACGCCGGCGCGGTAGCCCTCATCGTCGTTGTGGATTCTGAAAGCCTGGAAAGATTCGGGGATGGCATGCGTCATATTCAGGTCCTTGGCTGGGTTTTCGGATTGGGCAACAGGGCAGGCGGTCCGCTACGGCCCGCCTGCCGCGGTTGCTGCAGGTTATCAGACGCCGCGCAAATACCACTCGTAGTCGCGGTTGGAAACTTCCACCTGGAAACGGTCGGATTCCTCCTTGCGGCAATTGGCGAAAATGCGGCAATACTCATCGCCGAGGTATTCACGCAGCAGGCTGCCTTGCGAGAAGGCGTCCAGCGCTTGCGGCCAGCGCACCGGCAAGGTCACTACCTCACCGATCTCATCGCCTTCCCGCACCATTTTACCGGGTTCGCATTTTTGCGTGATGCCGTGGTGCAGGCCGGCCAGCACGGCGGCCACCACCAGGTAGGGGTTGGCATCGGCACCGGCCACGCGGTGCTCCACCCGGCTGTTAACCGGCGAGGACAGCGGAATGCGCAGCGCCACGCCGCGGTGATTCATGCCCCAACTGGGGGTGGCGGGCACGAAGGAGCCGGGCACGTAGCGGCGGTAGGAATTGGCATTGGGCGCCAGTACCGCCATGCTTTCCGCCATCACCTCGCCGAGACCACCAATGGCATGGCGCAGCGTATCGGAAAATGGCCCGTATTGGCTTTCGCCGGCGAAAATATTGTTGCCATCGTCATCCAGCATGCTGACGTGAATGTGCAGGCCGGAGCCGGCGATGCCGGCGAATGGCTTGGCCATAAAGGTCGCGGCCAGGCCATTTTGCAGCGCCGCGGCTTTGACCGCGCGCTTCAGCAGCACGGCGTGCTCGCAGGCATGCATCGGGTTGTCCACGTGCATCAGGTTGACTTCAAACTGGCCGGGAGAAAACTCCGACAGCACAGCACCGGCCGGAATGTTCTGCACCTGGCAGTAGTGGTCGAGGTCGCTGAGGAAGTCATCGATATCCACCAGGTCTTCCATCATCGCGTATTGCAGCCCGGTTTGCGGCAGGTCGGAACCGGGAATGCGGGACATGCGCGGGCCGAACTCCCGGCCGTCGTGCTCCACCAGGTAAAATTCCAGTTCGGTGGCCATCACCGGGTGCAGACCCATGTCGGCCAGCGGTTGCATGGCGCGCTGCAGGGCACTGCGGGGATCCAGGAAAAACGGCGTGCCGTCGAACTCGGTGAGTTCCAGTATGGCCTGGCCGGTGGGAATGCGCGCCCATGGCACCGGCGCCAGGGTGCCGGGCACCACGTGCGCTTTCACATCCGGGTCGCCATCGTGGCTGCCGTAGGGCACGGTGTCAAAAGTGGCGCCCTTGCTGTCCAGCACCACCGTGGCGGCGCAGTAGTTCACCCCATTTTTGATGATTTTTTCCATGTCATGCAGCGGCGCGCGTTTACCGCGCGAAATGCCGTTCATATCGGTCACCAGCAATTCGAAATAGCGGGTTTCCGGGTGCTGCTGCATGTAGTTTCTGAACTCTTGCTTGATGTCATTCTGCGACATTTATTTCTTCCGTAAGGCTGTCTTGATCAGCCGGTTTGTGAATTGCGCCAGGCGATGGCGGCGCGGGTGCCTTGTTGTTTCATGATCTGGTTGAAGGTGCGTGACTCTTCGGTGTCGGTGCTTTCAATTTCCACGTCGGTTTCCAGAGCCCGCAGCAGGGCCGGACGCATACCGGCGATGTCCATGCCCTGGTTGATGGCCCGCTTGGTCAGGCGCACCGCCAACTGGTCATTGCGGGCGATTTCCATGGCCAGTTCGCGGGCCGATTCCAGCAGTGCTTCGGCCGCCACGACGCGGTTTACCAGGCCCCAGGACTCAGCCTGCTGCGCGCTGACCTGGTCGGTGCCGGTCAATAGCAGCTCCTTGGCCTTTTTCGGTCCGCAGAACCACGGCAGCAGCAGGGCCACGATGCCGCTGCCAAACTTCACTTCCGGCGCGCCCAGACGGCAATCGTCCGCGGCCAGCGTGATGTCACAGGCCAGCGCCATTTCCATCGCGCTGCCCAGGCACCAGCCGTGCACTGCCGCCAGCGTCGGTTTTTCGCTGTCCCAGAAACGCATGATGATGTTGAAATCATGGGTCAGCTCGCGCCGCATGGCGGCTTCCACCGCTTTGGGGTCGGCATCCGGGCCGGGTTCCTCGTCGATGCCCATGTCCAGGTCGAAGCCGGCCGAAAACGCCCGGCCTTCTCCGGTGAGCAGGATCACGCGCACCGTGTCGTCGGCCTCGGCCAGGTCCAGTGCCTGGTTCAGCTCGGCAATCATCGCGGCATTGATCGCATTGAGCTTGTCCGGCCGGTTCAGACTGAGCCAGGCCAGCGGACCCTCGGTGCGGTAACGCAGCAGTTTAAAGTTTTCAGCAGGCGCAGACATGCCGTTCAACTGCTGCCCAGCCGGATCCAGGCCGACTTCATCTGGGTATAGCTTTTCAGGCTTTCCATGCACTTGTCCCGTGCCTGGCCGGATTGCTTGTAGCCACCGAATGGCTGGGTCATGTCGCCGTCTTCATAGGCATTAACCCATACCACGCCGGCCTCGATGTTCTTCACCAGGCGGAAGGCCTGGTCGATGTTGCTGGTCCAGATGCCAGCGGCCAGGCCATAAATGGTGTCGTTGGCAATGCGTATGGCCTCTTCCGGGCCGTCGAACGGGATCACGCTGGCCACCGGGCCGAAGATTTCCTGGCGGGCAATGGTCATATCGTTGTTCACATCGCCGAACAGGGTGGGATTGACGTAGGCGCCCGCGTCCATGCCGTCCGGCACGGTGCCGCCAAAGTGCAGTTTGGCACCTTCGTTCTTGCCGGTCTCGATCAGGCCGAGCACGCGCTGCTGCGACTCGCGGTCGACCAGCGGGCCCATATTGGTGTTCGGGTCCAGCGGTTCACCGGGCTGGTAGGCGTGCTGGCCCTCCTTGATGAAACGCTCGATAAACTCGTGGTAAATGGGCCGCTCCACCAGCAACCGCGAGCCGGCGCTGCAGACCTCGCCCATATTGGCGTAGATGCCGTTGTAGGCGGCTGACACCGCCTGTTCCATATCCGGCAGGTCGGCCATGAAAATCTGCGGCGATTTGCCGCCGCACTCCAGCGCCACCCGTTTCATATTGGACTGGCCGGCATACTGCAGGATCATTTTCCCCACTGCGGTGGAGCCGGTAAAGCTGACCTTGGCTACATCGTTGTGCAGCGCCAGCGCCTGGCCGGCGGTTTCACCGTAGCCGGTCACCACATTCAGCACGCCCGGCGGGTCGCCCGCCTGCAGGAACAGTTCGCCCAGCCGCAGGCAGCTCATCGGCGACTGCTCCGCCGGTTTCAGCACCACGGTATTGCCGGCGGCCAGCGCCGGCGCGATTTTCCAGGTGGCCATCAGCAAGGGGTAGTTCCACGGCGAAATGGCGCCCACCACGCCGAGTGGTTCGCGCAGCACCAGGTGCACGGCATCGTTGTCGGTATTGGTGATGCTGCCTTCGATCTTGTCGATGCACTCGGCCATAAAGCGGATGGTGCTGATTACCGCCGGAATGTCCTCGGCAATGACATCGCCAATGGGCTTGCCCATGTCCAGTGTTTCCAGCACGGCCAGTTGCTCGGCGTGCTCGCCCACCAGGTCGGCAAAGCGGTACATCACTTCCATGCGGTCGCGCGGGGCCATATGTGACCACACGCCGGAATAGAATGCCTTTTTGGCGGCGGCCACCGCGCGGTCGATGTCCTCGGCCGTGCCTTCAGCCATTTCGGCGTTCACTTCGCCATTGGCCGGGTTGATGGTGGTAAAGCGGCCGCCTTTGGCGGCATCAACAAACTTGCCATCAATCAGCAGGCGGGTTTCGATGTTCTGCCGCGCCTTGCCGGCGACGGTGCGCCATTGCTCAAGATCGTATTGTTCCAGTTGGTTAAGGCTCATGGTGTCTTCCTCCGCGTACCGCCGGCGGTTGCCGCCGGCGGGTTGTCTGAATTCTGTGTAGCGTGCCGGGCGGAACTGTTTTCCGCCGGGTTTGCAGTGTGTTCCTGCCCGCTGCCGCAATGGCTGTGCCGCCGGGCCACCACCAGTGCATCCAGCGCGATGCAGCCCTGTGGCTGAACCAGCACCGGGTTGATGTCAATCTCGGCCAGGTCTTCACTCATTACTATAGCCAGTTGTGACAAGCGTGACGCGGCAGCGCAGTAGGCATCGATATC
>JBFIHZ010000329.1:0-4603 GCA_041601535.1 Lysobacterales bacterium
GCCGCGGTTGGCCGCCAGGAAATAGGCCGATTCACTGCTGGGCTCGCCGTCCGCGCCGGTCATATACGGCGGGCCCCAGTGGCGGGTATCGTCGCCCTGGCCCGGACGTTCCACCTTGATCACCTCGGCACCCAGGTCGGCCAGCAGCTGGCCCGCCCAGGGCCCGGCCAGTACGCGCGACAGGTCCACGACTTTCAAATGCGATAAAGCAGCGTTCACGATACAACAGTCCCCGGGCGAATGGCCCACAAATGCTGAAGAGTTTGCAAGGGTAGCCGGATAGATAGGTGCATACAATTGCCAGCCGCCCGCCTGGCCCATTGGCAGCATGGCTGGCGTCAAGGCTGCCCCTTTGCACCATCCGCGCCACGGAGCCGGCAACGGCACTGGAAACACACCGGGCATGCCAGCTGCCGGCTGGTCGTGCACAGCACCAGCCGCAGCAGACCGGTGCGCAGAACACACCTGCTCCGGCGTGCTAAGCACCCCCAACGGGCACGGCGGCTGCTTATACTGCCTGGCAAGCAGTCCGCTGATTTGGCACCATGGCCGCGACGTGGTCCTGGCCAGACAGTCCGCCCGCCCATCTGGCAACCTGATTACCCGCATCACAAAGCGCCAGTCAGAAAGCTTGCCGGTGAAGCGCCCGGCGGTTAATGTGCCTGCCGTTACAGTTACCAAGTGCAGGCAAAACGCCAGCGGCGAAGAACACAGAACAACCCCAAAAAGGAATCATGATGCGCCTGTTTTCTACTTACCTTGCCATGCTGTGCGGCCTGATGCTGGGCTGTGCCTCTCCTCTCGCCCGGGCTGAGGCGCCCTGGATTGATCCCGCGGATGAGGCCAGCCATTTCGGCGCGCCCGATGATGTGCTGTTCTGGACTCCCGCCCAGCAGGTGGCCGGCTACCGCAATTTTCACCGGCTGTTTCCGACACGGCGCATCGAAGCGGGTGAAAAACCGCTGGTACTGCCGACCGAACCCCGTCAACTGGGCTCGGTCATGATCCGGACCCCGCAGCAGGAACTCAGCGTGGACGCCTATTTCAAGCAGCAGAATGTTGCCGGCCTGCTGGTGATTAAAAATGGCGCCATCGTGTACGAACGTTATGGCCTCGGGAACACGCCAGACAGCCTGTGGACATCGTTTTCAGTGGCCAAATCGGTCACCTCCATGCTGATCGGCGCAGCCATGCTGGATGGCTATATCGCCAGCGTGGATGAGAAAGTGACCGACTACCTGCCGCGCCTGAAAAATTCGGCCTACGACCAGGCCAGCATCAGAAACCTGTTGCAGATGGCCTCCGGCGTGGCCTGGAATGAGGACTACGCCGATCCGCAATCCGATATCAACAGCGCCGACTGGCACACCCTGCGGCTGTACGAATATTTGCGCGACAAACCCCGCCAGGCGGCACCCGGTGAGCTGTTCCACTACAATACGGCCGAGACCAACCTGGCTGGAACCTTGCTGCGCTCAGCCATAGGCAACAATCTCGCCACCTACCTGTCGGACAAGATCTGGAAACCCTTTGGCATGGAATCCGATGGCAACTGGCTGCTGTCGGAACCCGGTGGCGGCGAGTTCGGCGGCGGCAACTTCAATGCCACCCTGCGCGATTACGGCCGTATTGGCCTGTTTGCACTGGCCAATGGCCGCCTGCCGGATGGCCAGCAGGTACTGCCGGAAAACTGGATGAAGGATTCCACCACACCGTCCGCGGGCAGCGCAGGCTACGGTTATTTCTGGTGGCTGAATCCCGATGGTGCCTACCGCGCACTGGGAATATTCGGCCAGGAAATCTACATCAACCCGCAGGAACAGGTGGTCATTGCGCTGCAAAGCGCGCGCGAAGTCGCCAGCCAGGATGAGGACTGGGAACTGCAACTGGCGCTGATGACGGCCCTGACTCAGGCCCTGCAGCACAGCGAGAAACACTAACCCGGCCGGCGGTGCGGCCGGGCGGCCGCTTGCCCGTCAGGGACACATGGCCGACAGCTTGTCGAGTTCGATCGCCGCCTTGCCCCAGCCCAGCTCATCGTTGTCACTGAAGTGGTAGTAGACAGCACCGTTGGGGAACAACGCCACCGTGATGCCACCGTAACCGGACATATAAGGCACCCAGGTGGCACTGCCGCAGCCGTAGTTATGGGTGGTGGCCTGGTTGAGGTCGAAATACCAGAAACCGTTGTTGTAGCGGTCAGCCGACGAACCGGCGCTCAAGCCGCCAGTCCCCAAGTTCAGGGTTTCACTGACCATGCCGGCATGCAACACCTGGGTTGAATCGATCTGGCCGCCCTGCTGGCTGAGCAGTTCGGCCAGCTTCACCACGTCATCGCGTACATAGATCATGCCGAAGCCGGTATGTGGCTGGCTGGCGGTATCCTGCGTACGCAATGTGGTAAACGTGGTCGGGCTGAGACCCAGTGGCTGATACACCTCCTCGACCAGTACATCCAGGTAGAAATCCGCACCGGATCCGGCCTGGGACTGGTAGTAGGTGTTCATGGCCCGGCCCAGTAAATAGGTATCAGACGTGTGGTAAACGAAGCTGGTTCCCGGCGTGGTGCCGTACGGATAGCCGCAGGCAAAGCTCACTTTCTGCGCGTGACTGTTGACGTAGAAAAAGTTGTCGATCTTGGCTTGCGCTGATTCATCCGCATGCGCGGCCGACGAGTTGTAATTGCCGGTGGCCATATCGAGCGCGTTTTCCAGCGTCGGCACGTTCCACTGCGAACCGGTGCATTCACTGACATAATCATCGATGCCCAGTGCACGCTGATTGCCGGCGTATTTCTGCTCCAGCCGCATCAGGCCATAAGCGCCATTGACCGATTTCGCCGTGGAGTAAGACGGTACATTCATCACTTCGCAGAACGGATAGGTGCCATAACGGGTGTTGCAGCCACCGGTGTAATGCACGCCGTTGTAGGCCACGCCATAAATGGTCATATGCGCAGCGGTCACATCACTGCCGATATTGCTGGTGATCAGGCCACGGCCCGGATAGTCGGTGGCCAGCTCGGACATAGGTTTCACGGGCATACGGCCGGCCACTTCCTGCTCATATTCCGACTTCAGCGTGGTCGCTCCAGCCACCGTCGACGGCGTATACACCGCATCCAGCCGCCCCCAGAAATCCACTTTCATGTAGGCACAGGTATCAGCGGCAAACTGGTAGGCCACGTCCGACACCGAGCCATCGTCCTTGAACAGGAAGGTGAGCACGCCGTTCCACATGCAGTCGTTATTGCGTTCCTGCAGGGTAAACGGCATCGCCACGCGGGAATAGCCGTTATCGCCGTTTTCATTCCATACCCGCCCTGGCTCCAGCACGTAGGCCCAGGACGCATGACTGCCTTCAATTTTGCCGCGGGTTTTCGGGATGAAGTGGGTGCCGTGTTGTACGAATTCGAATTCAAATTCCGGCAGGTGCGCGGCATCCGGATAGTACTGCAGGTTATTGTCACCGCCCACCTCGATGGCGCTGCCACTGGATGCCTCGCCCACCAGGGTCAGGGTGCCTTCAAAGGTATTGGCCGGATTGGCTGCCTGTGCAGGCAGTGCGTAATGGCTGTAATTAATCCGGTTCAGGGTGCCGCTGCCGGTCAGAAACGCATAGGTCAGTGCGCTGCGGCTGACACTGCCATTGCCACTGAGGGGGTCATAAACACTGCCGCCTCCACCACCGCCCACCGGTGTACCGGTGAGACTGACGTTGTCGCCATAACAGTAGTTGTAGTACAGCGTGTAGGCCCGGAAACGCAGCTTGAGGTTGGCCTTCTCATCCAGCCCCGCACTGACCGTGCCGGTGCGGAAATAACCGTCGTCGCTGCCATTGCCCAGCCACTGCGCGGTATCCCAGCTGGCACCCCCGTCGGTTGAGTATTCCGCGTAGCAATAATCGCCAGTGACCAGGTACAGTGCGGCCAGGTCCATGGTCAGCGAGACATTCTCGTAGCCCGCCGTGGACACTGCGATCTCGCCCTGGCGCAAGCCATCAAGCCGCATGGAGTAATTGCCGTAGTAGTAGTTAGCCGCATCATAGCCGTTGCCGCTCATGCTCCAGTTGGAATAACTGCCATCCTGGAAATCGTCGGAAAATATCGTGGCGGCCTGGCAAGCGCTGCTCCAGATAACACTGGCAAACAGCACAATCCGCAAGCTGGTGAACATGGCAATTCTCCTTCGGCAATAGGCGGCGGCCCCTGCCGGCCGCACGGCGGGCCGGCGCCGGCAAACACCCGAGATGCCCGGGGCGATGAACAGCTTCGTAGAAACCCTAGGCCTGCAAGCGCACAGCGTGTAGTGCCAGTTGCCGGGAAAATTTGGTACCAGTCACTGATTTGGCTGATAAACACGGGGCTTTAGCAGGATTGAACTGGAGCCGATTCTGGTGCGCAGCGGCGGCAATCAGGCTGTCGTCGACAGCGCCGGGTGAAAATACCGGGGTGGAGCGGGTCTTCACCCCGTGCTGCATGGTACACGGATTGCGGGCGTTCACACGCCCGGTCGGTGAAAGCGGGTTCGAGAAGGCGGCACCGGTTGCCGATATATACCGGGCCCGGTGCCGTGGGCGATTATCAGCCAGCGCGGATCAAGGC
>JBFIHZ010000330.1:0-4575 GCA_041601535.1 Lysobacterales bacterium
AGGCTGGTGGAAAAACAGGCCAATCCGCGCGATGCGCGAGTCAGCATGGTCAAGCTGTCGAAAGCCGGTGAGCGGGTATTAAGTGAGGCACTGGTGAGCTACCAGCATTGCGCCGATGAGCTGTTGCAGCGGCTGGACGCCGGACAGCGTGACGCTTTGCTCAAACTTACCCGGGCCTTGTTGTGAGTGCGTTCAAAAAAAACGGCAGCGGCCCGCACCGGGGATGGGGGGGAGAGGCAGGCCGCCGCCGCGTCAAAACTAGGCTGCTTTTTGCCATTCCAGCTTTTTGAATGCCGCATCCACGGGCGTGTTGGCCAGGTGGTTGGTGTAGTTGGACATCACCTTTTGCGACACACCAAGTATCACTTCCAGAATCTGGCGTTTGGTGAAACCGGCGTCCAGGAACGCCTGCACCGCAGCCGCGTCCACGTTGCCACGGTTACGCACCACGTTCAGGGTAAAGGTACGCAGTGCCTCCAGCCGGGCATTGGGCAGGGCGGTTTCATCACGCAGCGCGTTTGAAATCTCTTCGCTTACGCCCATGCTCAGGGCAATTCCGGTGTGCGCCGGAACACAGTAATGACAGGCGTGTTCCACGTTGACGGTTTGCCACACAACAGTCAGTTCGTCGTTGTCGAAGCTGGAGTAGGCAAACAGCTCGTGTACACGCTGGTAGGCTTCCAGCAGCCCTGGCGCTTCGGCCATAACGGCGTGCAGGCCGGGAATCATTCCATAGGTTTTGCGTGATTTAGCCAGCAGCGGTTTGCTGCCTTCTGGTGCGGTGTCTTCGGTGTGCAGGGTGAATTCAGTCATGTTGTTCTCCTGTTGTCTGGTTGACGCATTTGTTTGTACCGATTGGTCTAGATTATATAGTTTAAACCGATCGGTCAAGTAAAAAGTTTGTTATTCATTTTTATCAAGCAAGGATTCAGGACGGAGCTTCCGATAAAAGTAATTAATAACAGTGTTTTATGGATCTATCTGCGTTCTACGAAGAACGGCGAAATTTCGGTTTGTTTGTAACGAAAGGTTCAAACATGGTATAAATCAGGCTTAATCTGCATTACAGGTGAACGGAAAATGCCCTGGGAAAAATCATTTGATGAAGAGGCCGCCGTGGAAAAAGCCATGCAGGTGTTCTGGGGGAAAGGTTTTGAAGCCGCGTCGATCGCCGACCTAATCGAGGGCACCGGGGTCAACCGCGGCAGTTTGTACAATGCGTTCGGCGGCAAGCAGGCGCTGTTTGTCAGAACCCTGCTGAAATACGACCACGACACCCGTCAGGCCATACTGGCGCAACTCGAGGCGCTGGATGATCCGAAGCTGGCGATCAGCCAGTTTTTTGACCGTATTGTTGCCGACACCGTGGCAGATACCGAACACAAGGGTTGCTTCCTGGTCAATACCTCGTTGGATCTATCCGCGCACGATGCGGAAGTGAACGCCATCGTGGTCAAAGCGCTGCGCGAAATTGAGGCGTTTTTCCGCCGCAGTATCGAGGTAGGGCAGGCCCGCGGTGACATACGCAAGGACCTGGAACCGGCGGCAGTTGCCAAAACCCTGCTGTCCCTGCTGGTGGCCATTCGCGTGCTGGGGCGCGGGGTCTACACCGAAGACGCCCTGCACACCATTGCGGCTGAAGCGAAGCGGATCATCGCCTGAAGGCGGATTCGCCACCATCCATGGGTCGCGAAAATTCAGACGGCCCGGATAACCGCTTGCGGGCCGCCCGCCATCAGCGCTGCCGCGCCAGCCGGTCAAATGCCAGCGCGAATATCACCGTGTAGGCGACGTGCGCGAACAATGAAAACCACGTGTAGGGAATCAGGCCAAGCATAAACGGACGGCCAGCCAACGGCGCCAGAATCATTTGCGCGATGGCCCATAAGGCCACGCCATACATGACCGCCGGCAGCCATTTGCCACGCAGGCCATGCAGTGTGCGGACGAACAGGTAGATCAGCGGAAAGATGAACAGGCCGAGGGCAAGATGGATGCTGACGGCCAGCGTGGTTGATATATCCGTGCTGAACAGCGTGCGGGCCAGGTCGCTGACCAGGATGTCCGGCCGCATGGGCCGGCCCAACAAGGCCGGAGCAATCCACCAGGCGATGAACTCCAGTAGCAGTTCGGCGATGCCGCCAGCAGCCAGCAAAATCAGCAGCCGGTCGGGCAGGGAGGTAAACCGGTTAACAGGCTTCATGGCAGATCCGCCCTCCAGCCCATGCCGGACTCTTCCATCAATCGTTCGTACACACCTTCAATATTCATCGGTAACCACTCTTCATAATGTTGCAAGTCACTGTAATCATCGAGCCGGATACTTTGTTGCAGTTGCTCCAGGCTGGCCCCACTGCTGATGCCGCTGCGCACCTCGGCGTAAAGTGCCTCCAGGTAAGTAAGATAGCGCTGTACGTCTGCTCTGGTCCCAACATCCGCATGCCCGCCCACGAAGTGGTCAAAATCCAGTTCGAGAACGTCCCGCGTTGAATTCAGCATGCCGTGGATGTCGTAGCTCCACAGTTTCTGCCAGGGCATACGGCCGATAACAATCCAGTCCACCACAAACAGCACATTGGCCGGTTTGAACAGCATGCTGATGGAACCGCGGCCATCGTTCGGGCCGTGGTAGCGCAGTTCAACCGTGGTGTCATCCAGGCGGATGGTCAGCTCATCTTCAAAAGTCACGTTGGGCGCAGTGGTGGCAGCCTGGGTCCACTCGATATCCTGCGCGGCCAGGCGGTGGGCGACCACGTTCAGGGCGGGTGATGTGAACGCCTGGGTGCCGTAAATATGGTCGCTGTGGTTATGGCTGTAAATGACGTAACGAACCGGTTGTTTAAACCGCTGCTGGAGTTCGGCCTGCAGCCATTTGGCGGCATCGGTATTCAGCGGGTCAGTGGCAATGATTCCCTGTTCGGTCACCGCGAAGACCGAGCGGTGCCGGTCGTCGATAAAGCGGTAGACATTGCCGGATATCTGTTCGATGCGGTAGTCGGCAGCTGCCGCGTCGGACGGTCCGGCCACGGGCATCAAAAGAACCAGAAGGAAGAAAATGCGGCATGGTTTAAACATCTGAAACTCTCTGTTTTCGGCGGCGTGCAGGCGTGTCCGGCACGCGGGTGTGCTATGCACGCCAAGCCCTGTCAGTGGGATGGCTCAGCCCGGTGGGTGAACCGGGACAGACGAACAGACCGGTGATGGGTGTAATCCATTACACGCAAAAGCAGATCGATCTTGATGCCTGGCAGGAATTCAGCAGGGGCCTGGCCAGGTGCCATCAGGCGGACACACCGCTTGTCGAGTAATAAGGGCTGTTGAAAGCGGTCGCGGATTAGCTGGTGCTGGGGCCAGATGATTGCGCTTTGCCCATGGCTTCGAGCAGAACCTCCGCCGGCTGGGCTCCGGACACGGCGAATTTCGCTTGCATGAATACGAAACAGGGCACGCCGGTGATGCCGAACCGCGTCGCGTTTTGTTCGTCCTCGCGCACTTCACTGGCAAAGGCATCGCCTTGTAGTATTGCCCCGGCCTGATCTCCATCCAGCCCGGACTTTATTGCCAGCTCAACCAGTACGGCCGGATCAGATATCAGCCGTCCTTCGTGCAGGTACGCATTGAACAGGGCTTCCTTGAGTTCTGTTTGCCGGCCGGCCTGAAAGGCCCAGGCCAGCAGACGATGGGCATCAAAGGTGTTGCTCGGGCGGATGCGGTCAAACCGCAGCTCAAGTCCACGGCTGCGTCCCGCTTCCACCATGCGGTCGATCATTTGCTGTGCTGCGGGGGGTGCAACATTGTATTTGTTGGCCAGGCGTGCCACGTAGTCGACCTGTTCCGGTACCTCGCGTGGCGCCTGGGGATTGAGCTCGAACGCCCTGAACCGGAGCCGCACGGGCGCATCGAATGCCTCGACTGCCGCTTCCAGGCCGCGCTTGCCAATCCAGCACCACGGGCAGGCGATGTCAGACCAGATATCGATTTCGAGTGGGTTCACACCATCCGCCTTTTGAGGGTTCATTGCAGGCCAGTGTACTGTGGCCATGACTTTGGCGCGCGCTCTGGCGCTGTGCCGGCTGTCAGATTCTTGAATCTTTGGCCACATTTATTACATGTTGGCCGCCCACGCTTTGTCCAGGCGCAGTTTCATTTCTGGCCCTGTCAGGTCTTTGAGACACTCAGGTTTCTGACCTGCTGACGCAACACATCCAGGTGCTGCGATGATCGCGTATCGTAGCGCTGGTTGATGTATGCATTGGCGATGGCCAGCGCCTGGTCTTTCAGCTCCGGCCGCTGCGCGCCAATGCGCTGGGCGAAATCCAGAATGCCTTCGCCCACACGGCGCGGCAGGCCGGCGCGGTCCATCTTGTTGCAGAATTGCCGGATCAGCGCGTCCCGCGGGTCCGGCTGGTAACGGCGGTGCTGGATCAGCCGAACCAGCAGGTAAGGCGTCAACGACAGCATAACCGCCAGTAGAAACAACAGGCCCAGGCGGGCGGCGGTAACCTGGCCCAGCAGGTTTTGCAGAAATTCGAACTGGCGCTTGTCGTAACCCAGCACCCAGGTACCCCAGACGTA
>JBFIHZ010000331.1:0-4540 GCA_041601535.1 Lysobacterales bacterium
CCGCGGGCAGAGAGTCGTACTCGTGCGAACTCCACTCCCCGGGATCACAGTAACTTGTACCGCAGTTAGATGCCGTTGGCAGTGAATAGGTGTAGTAGAAACGGGTATTATCCGCGACCATGGTATTTAGAACCACGTCGGCCAAGTCCACCGAGCTGCGATTCGACAGCACGTAGCGATAATAGAGATAATCGCCACTGCCACTGGAAATATCGCTAGCCAGGGTGACATCCAGAGTCAAGCCAGCGGCAGAATTGACCACAATGGATTCGGTAGAAGTCACATCCAGTGAGCCTGAACCAGTAAATTGCGCGTTACTTAGATAGATCTCCCCGTCTTCGGCATCGCCCGGTATCGACACCGTAAAAAATCGCTTGCTGCCGCTGCCCACGCCGAGAATGCCAATATCCCACACCACCTGGCTGCCGACCTGGGTGCCACCATCGGAGGCCGAAACCAGGGTCGTGCCAGCCGGTATATCCGCCGTCAACTCCGTTGCAGTAAGGCTGGCGTCGCCGATATTGCCGTAGGTGACCTGGTACTGGACGTCATTGCCGGCATCGACGGTCTGCTTTTCCGCGTCGATGGATAGCTCAATCGGGGTGGTGGTATCGTACTGGGTGGTTACCGAATCAGTGAGCGGCGAGCCCAACCCGGCGTAAGTCACAGAGGCATCAAACGTGAACGATTGCCCGTCCGTTGCCCCGCTGCGCTGCGCCGGCACGATGATCATCTGTGAATCACCCGGCGCCAGGTCGCCCAAATCCCAGCTGGGGATATCGGCACCATCGCAATAACTGGTACCGCAACCACTCGCCACTGGCAGTGAATAAGTGTAATAAAATCGCAGGCCTGCCGGCACATTGGTGGTGACCGTGACATCGCTGCGCGTCACCGAATCGGTATTGGACACCAGAATCTTGTAATAGTGAAAATCCGAGCCCTTTTGGTCGACATCCACCGTCGCGACGATATTCAACGCTAACGCGAGATTGGAAACCAGACTGAAAAGTACTAGGAGAAAAAACTGTTTGAAAACCGGCTTGAGCGAACCGCCCAAACCTGTGGGAGCGAGGGAAATCATTACACAAATCCTTCTGCGTTTATATCAATGCTGTACAACAAGCGGTAAATCACTAGCTTCAGCGAAACTAAACCTGGCAAGTTGCACGGACAAGCCATCGACCAACGGAGTTAAGTGTCGAATTTATACTGATTATCGAAGAGAGTAGAGCACGTTTTACACGAATAGATAAATATTGATGTGGAATATAAGAGTGGGGCTTTTAGATGCTCGTCACGGAAGTGCAATGGAAGACGGAGATTCTAGGGTCAAACTAGCGGCTAGCCAGGGAATAAAATGTTAAACATCTCCGATTGTCGAGCCGGGTCTGACAATTCAATCCAACAATACAACCCAACAATTGAATTAACTTTTACAATCGCAGGCAGCTTTAAGCAGCGAGCAACGACAAACCTGTGCCCCTCCTGCGTTCCTAACCCTGCAGCTGACCCTGCTTGTAATCTTGCTCCAGCACTTGCCAGTGCTTTTCAATTCGGGACAACAGATCCTGCTCCGCAGCCGCAGATCCCACAAACGCAAACAAAGGCGCCAAAAATTGCGCCTGATTGACGCTTTTGAGAGCCGTGCTAACCATGGAAAAATAAGCTTTCTTGCCTGCCTCTACATCACTGGCCAACAGCAACTTTACGTATAATTTTTGAACATCTGCTTCCTTGCGTTCGGCTATGGGGGCCATTGCCGCCAATGCCCCTTCGATATTGCCCATTTGTTCCAGCGCAGCTGCCACGACCTTGACAATACGCTTGTCAGTTGGCGCCAGTGCAAGCGCCTGCTGATAGAGCACCACGGACTCTTCCCGGTGCCCCAGGTCATCAAGCAACAACGCCTTGTGACAATAAAACATGGCATTCTTTGGGTTAAACTGAATGGCCTTGTCGAAAAAGTATTGGGCGAGTTTTATATCTTTCAATTTCAAATAACATTTACCAATGGATGCGTACAATTGGCCATTGGGTTTGTTGATCAAAACTGCGTGTTTATAGTTCTCCAGTGCCAGGCTGTGCAGGTCCGAAAAGAACAGATAATCCGCTAGCGCCTGGTAGGATTTTGAAACCAACGGCAAGTGAGTATCAACATGATTGACAAGGTGTGAACCAAGTTCACAACCGGCTCGAAGCCCCTTTCTGGTGGCCCATTTTAACAACTCCGCGAAAACATCCTCGCCAATAGCACTGGCCAGTCGATTAACGAAATCATCCTCAATGGATCCCGCAGCGGTGGTTGCTGCTGTACTTTTGTTATCGATGGCATCAGGCATAAAAGCCTGCACTTGTTTTAAAAGCAGCTGATCACTTTTCTCATCTTTGTAGTAGCGAACATTTTCGTCCTTCTCCTGAAAATCGGCATACTCTAGCAACTGCTGCCAAATGGCATCCAGCTGAACACGCAACGACTCGGACAGGGAGTCATGGATAGAATCGGCAACACTGGCGGTGACCAATTTGGTATTAACAGGCGAATCAACCGTAGCGTCCAGCGCCATATTAAACTTTTCATTCACGCTGGCTATCAAGGAATGCTTTGCCAGAACAGCTCTGTGAGTCAGGACCATTCTGTTACTGTGTTGTCGCTCTAAAAATTCTAGCAATTTGCGGTTATAGGCCAGCCACATCCTTGCGGCCAGGTCCGGCTGAGACCAAAATGCGGTGTGCAAGCGACAGCTACGCCGGGAAAATTCATTGTAAGCCAGTGGCCGACTATGTCGCTGCAGCAGTGACTCGATACACTCGGCCCAGTGCCTGATTACAAAAAGGTAGTGCCCTCTTGAACCGAGGGCCTTATCCCAACTATCGAGATAAAGCATCGTCCTGGGGTCTTTAAATCCCCAGACTTTCTCACCCTGGTCGCGAACGGCCACATAACCAGCGATTGAGTCTGTTGGCAATGCCAGCAGTGCCTCGTTCCCCTGGTATTGCCAGTCGGCACCAGACTCCAGCAATGCCGCATCGTGCAGCTTCACCACTGGCCAATCTTCAAAATGACCACCCGGGTTGGAAATATCCGCCCCCATCAGGTGGTTGCCCATATTTAACCCGGCACTGTTCAGGTAACGGGCGACAGCGGAGGTAGCGCTGCGATGATAGCCGGTGCAAACAATGACGGGCTGGCCGACAGGGCTACTGGTCATAACAAATTCTTAACTTGAAAATCGGTTGTCACCCTACAAGAATCAACTGCTCAAGACACCAGGTAAGGCGATGCAGGCACTTGATTCACTTGCAGAAACTCAATATAACGAGCCCTGATCGCCTCCCTGTTGGCATCGAATCCGGCCCAGTCGTATTCCGCCAGAAAGCCAAAATCGCCGTTGTCCAGGCAGCTCAGGTCATCCTTGCCGATCTCGAGGAACGGAATTTTCATGGTCTGGCACATTTCCTTGGTGCGACTGTCGTGCACCAGGCACAAGGCAGGCTTGCCGGCCTGAATCGCCATCATGCAACCGTGGATACGGGTGCCCACCAGCAAATCATAGCCACTGAGAAAATCGATCCAACTGTCGATATCGAAAAAGGCCCTGGCGCGGCGCTCAAACCAGCGGGTAAAGCGATTCAGCGGCATGGCCGGCTTGATGGCATCGCGATACTTTTCAATAAAAGGTTCCGGCACTTGACCGGCTTCACCGCGAGCCAGCTTGATGGAATTAATAGGGTGCTGCACGATATACTGGCCGCTGTGCTTTTCCAACAAACGCACCAGTTTCTTCTCGGTGGTACCGTACTTGCCCTGGGGATTGGGCGACCCGGCAGCGATGGCGATTTTCTTCGGCTCCGGATTGATCCGCCCCTGGATGTAATGGCCCAGATCCCGGCGCGGGTTCAGAAACAGCGACGGGCAGCCGAGTACAGTGACTGACTTTTCCAGACCGTACTTTTCGAATACCTGACGGGTGGATTCACCGCGCACGGCAATATTGGCGGCGCCAGTGGCGCTCTTGCTGGCCAGCGCTTCCATAAACGCCACCGTATCGTTGGACAATTTTGGCGCCTTGCCCCCCAGTGCCATCTGCGCTCCCAGGCCTATGGCCACAACCGAGCCGGGAAAGTCATTGCAAAACTCGTAGCGGGCGCGATTGCCAGCGTGTTCACCGATGTGATTGGCGCAGGGAATCACCGCCACATCACCATTGGCCCCGACACGGCTGTGAAAGTCGATGTTAGTGTAGCTTTCCAAATGACGCTGGACCGCGGTAAAAAAAGCCAGGTTACCGGTATTGCCGGTTTTCTTGAATGCTTCATTGGTCGCCATAAATGGCCAACCATCCACCCGGCCAACACTGCCGACCACAAAAACATTCTTCTCTGCTACTTGCGTGGAATCCAATTGATAAACCTCAAATTTTCGTTAAACAATGACTTCCGCGCTTGCCGGACGCTGCTCATAGAGTGGCAGGTGCCGCTGCAAGCAGTCGTCAATACTCAGGGGCGGGGTAATATTGGCCGCGAACTCATCGCGCAG
>JBFIHZ010000332.1:0-4500 GCA_041601535.1 Lysobacterales bacterium
ATTATTGCCGGTGGTGCTGTTGTTGGTGTGCCAGCCGGTGGGTGATGCCTCGGTATCGCCGGTTTCGGTAACCAGGTCATGATGCAGGTCATTGGGGTGTTCGGTGGAAATCGGGCTTTCTGAATTGAAACCGTATGCACGGTATCGGTTGAGTGTGGTCACCAGGTTCTGCCGTTCCAGTAAGCTGCCATCAAGCGCATCAACGTGCAGATACCAGACTTCGCTGCCCGATGTCATCACAAACATTTCCCAGGCCAGCCGTACCTGTCCGTCAGGCCGTGGTACGTACATCAGTTGCACCGGAACCGGCCGGCGCGTCACGCCAGCACCGGTAAAAGCCACGCCCTGGCGTAAAGCATCCAGCTGCAGCAGAGGTTCGATCACACCGGCCTGAACTCCCAGATGCTGCAGGCCTGCCGCAAATCCTTGCGCGGCGGACAGCGTGGCTTGGGTGGCGGAAATCCGGGTGTCAATGGCATCTACCGCACTGTTATTGATGGCCAGAATTTCACCTGAGTCGAGCACGTGGAAACTGGTGATGCCATTGAACACAGGTATGCCATTGACGCGCTGTTGAAAGTACACATTGGTGCCCAGCCGTTCATTGCGGTATTGGTGTTCAAGCTCCAGTGAACTGATGTCACTGGCTGCCAGGCCGAGTTCAGCCGCATGGCTGGCAAGATACTGGGTGGCAATTTCCACCGCGCTGGCGGAACTGGGCGGTGATAGCAGCTGTACGCGGTGATCGGCACCAAGTTTGGAGGGGCTGGTAGCAGCCACCGCGTTAATCGGCAGCATGCTGGCCGAAAGCAGCAAGGCCGTTGCGGCCATGATGATTGGGCGATTTCTTATGCTGGGCATCTGGTGAAAGCAAAGGGCGGGGTGGCTGAGTAGGGTTTTTGGCTTCATAACCGCAGGTCCTTTCGTTGGATCAGACAGTGGTCCGGGGGGCCAGTAAGCCAGAGAAGCGGGCAAAGAAAAAGCGGCAGGAGGGTAAAATCACCTGATTTTAAAGTTCTTTCATTGTTTATTTAGGTAGTGTTTATATTTGCCGTGACTCGCAGGCGGCATGACGCAAAAACGAACTGTGTCATTGGGGGTAGTGCGGGCCGTCAAAACCGGTTGGGCTGGCGGCTGATCCCAGCGGGCTCAACCGTCTCGGCAGGCTGTTGGCCTGCCGCCACCTGGCCGGGGCTTCATTCGCGTGCAGTAACTTCCAGCGCATCCACCAGCCGGTTCAGTCCCGCTTCGATATCCTGGCCCAGTGCCGTTGCGCCGGTCTTGTTAATGGCATCGCACACCAGCACGGAGGACTGACCGCCGACAAATACCGGCATGTCCACTTCTTTCACCAGTGCGGCCAGGTGTTTCTCAATCACGCCCGGGTCGGGTTCGATGGTGCCGGACAACACGATGGCATCGCAGTGTTTTTTGCGGGCCACCCAGGGCAATTCTTCCAGCGGGATGCTGGCGCCCAGCGACAGCACGCGAAAACCGTGGGTATGCGCGGCCAGCGAGAACACCTGCAGGGCCATCTCGTGATATTCCCCGGGCAGACAGGCCACCAGTATCAGGGGCCCGTTGTCGCGTGATGCGCGGTGATGAAAGCGGGCACCCAGCTTGTTGCGCAGATAAAACGAGAAGAAATGTTCTTCGGCGATGCTGCCCTTGCCGGTTTTCCAGCGGGCACCGAGCTGTTCCAGCAAGGGATGAATCAGTTCGCGCGTGGCTTGTTCCACCGGCACAAACGCCAGCACGTCGTTGTAAATTGCCTCCAGCCGTTCTTCATCAAACGCCACGATGGCCGCAATCATGGAGTCCAGGTACTCATCCCAACGGTTTTTTGACGCGGCAGCGCCGTGGTCGCTGGAACCGTCCGACGTCTCCAGCATTTCCGGGCGGATCTGACTGATGCGCATGCCTTGACCGGTGAGCGCGGTGATGCGGTTGATCTGGTCGATGTGCTTGCGCGTGTACAGCCGATGCCCGCTGTCTTTACGCACCGGGCGGATCAGATCATAGCGCCGCTCCCAGGCACGCAGGGTAATCGCCCCCACGCCGGTCAGGTGTGAGACTGTTCCAATCGTGTATAGCTTTTCACCCGGCGTGGATGTTTCTGCAGTGTCTGAACTCATAAAGCGGTTACCTAATCTAAAAATACTGTACGAGCATTATACATATATGCAGACAAATGGCCAGAAGCGAGAAAACTTGTAGAATAATTGCTTGCAGTAACTGTACAATACCTGTACAGTAACAAATCAATACAAAACTGACGTGTTCCGGAGCAAAGGCGAACCCTCGCCACGCAAGGGCTCAGACGTACAGCGGCTTCGAAATTTGGGTTGTTTTTTTGTACAAATATTGTGGAGATTGAAATGAAAAGATTTGCAAGCACACTTCTGGCTCTGACCGGTCTGCTGGCAGCGCAAGGCGCTTACGCCCAGGCTCAGGTTGCGGTGCTGCACCTGGCGCCGTTTGACGCAGACATTGAAAACACCGCAGTAAACATCCTCGTTAACGGCGATTCGACCTTTGAAAACGTCAAATTCAAGGATTTCGTGGACTATGTGGAACTGCCTGCCGGCGAGTACATGATCGATGTGGTTCCGGTGGGCGCTACAGATCCGGCGATCTCGGGCACCTTTATGCTCAGCGACGGTATGTTCTACAGCGTGCTGGCCATCGGTAATGGCAGTACCCAGGACCTAGAATTGTTCGCCCTGGTGGATGGTGATGGCTCCGCTCCGGCCAGCGGCAATGTGGCGGTCCGCGTAGCACATACCGCGCCGTTTGCGGCTGAGCTTGCCGCCACGGAAGTTTCCATCCGCACGGCGGGCGGGGATGTGGTCAACGGCCTGCAGGGCGTGCCTTATAAAGCCGACAGCGGCTTCTTTGAAATTCCTGCCGGAGAATACGATCTCAAGGTGGCGTCCGATGACGGTTCGGTGAACTACATTGACCCACTGCCCGCCATGCTTCCGGCCGGTGCCAATGTCACCCTGTACGCCATTGGTGATGGCTTCAATCAGCCGCTGGGCATACTGGCTTTTCCGGTAGGCGAGCTGGCTACCCGCGCCCCGGTGGATAATTCGGCCAATGGCTGGTGGAACATCCTGGAAGGCTCCGGACAGGGCTTTATCCTGCAGCCCATGCCTTCGCAAAATCGCCTGGTCGGCACCTGGTACACCTACGATACGGAAGGCAACCCGGTATTCCTGACCTTTGACAGCTGCCAGGAAGACAGCGCAATGGACGGCAGCTTTGAATGCTCCACGCCCGGTGCATTTGATGGTGAGACTGCTGAGACCGCATTGTTCCTCAGCACCGGTGGCGGCTCGGCCGATGATCTGGAAGTGGATACCATTCGGGTAGGCACCATCGAGTTTGCCATTGATGGCTGCAACGACGCCTCGGCGATTGTCACCCTCGATGGCGGCATGCCGGAAATGTATACCGGCAAACGCCTGACCCAGCCGCTGCCGTGCAGTCTGGATCAATGATCAAGAGTGCCAAATCGGCAATCGCGTGGACTACACCCGGTCTGATTCCTGACCGGGTAATCCGCCGGGGCATCCGCCAGCTTAATCGCCGCCGCCTGAAGCAGATCAGCGCCGCTGATCCGGAATTATCAAGCCAGCGGCTGAATGAATTCGTGCGGTCGATGAACAAGGGACCCGTTGCCCCGCTGCCCGAGCTGGCCAACCGGCAACATTACGATGTCCCGGCGGAATTTTTCGAGCAGGTGCTTGGCCATCGTCTGAAGTACAGTTGCGCTTACTGGGGTAACGGCGCCAAAAACCTGGATCAAGCGGAAGTCGCGGCGTTAACCATTACCTGCCAGCGTGCGGGAATCGAAAATGGTCAGCAGGTGCTCGATCTGGGTTGCGGGTGGGGCTCTTTGAGCCTGTGGATCGCGCAATACTACCCCGATACCCAGGTTACTGCCGTATCAAATTCTGCATCACAGCGTGCGTGGATAGAGCAACAGGCCAAACTGCGTGGTCTGCACAACATCACTGTGTTCACCCATGACATGAATACGTTTGTCGCAGGCCCGTCGTTTGACCGCGTGGTGTCTGTGGAAATGTTTGAGCACATGCGCAACTACGGTGAGCTGTTTCGCCGCATTTACCTGTGGTTGAACCCCGGAGGTCGTTTTTTCATGCATATTTTTTGTCATCGCTCCTGTGCCTATGAGTTTGTTGACAAGGAAGCAGCCGACTGGATGAGCCGTTACTTTTTCTCCGGCGGAATCATGCCCAGCGCGGACTTGCCATTACGCTTCCAGACGCATCTTCACTTGCTCGAAAAATGGCACTGGTCCGGCCAGGAGTATGAAAAAACTGCCAATGCCTGGTTGGCGAAAATGGACTCCAAGCGGCGAAAGATCATGCCATGGATGACTGATTACTACGGTCGGGAGGAGGCATCAAAGTGGTTCCAACGCTGGCGTATTTTCTTTATGGCCTGTGCCGAACTGTTCGGCCACGATGAAGG
>JBFIHZ010000333.1:0-4480 GCA_041601535.1 Lysobacterales bacterium
ATAGGCATGTCCTTTCTGGGCATCGTATTGTTATCCCTGTTTACCGTCGTGGTATCCATGTCGGTGGTTGGCCGGGCCTTTACCTGGATCGCCAAAACCCCGGAGCTGACCCTGCTGGGCGCATTGGCCTGGTGTTTTGTGGTTGTGTTTGTCGGGGTCAACCTGGATGCCATTCTGGAATACTCCTATGGCAGGAATTTCCATATGTCGGTGGGCTCGGGCATGGCTGCCCTGATCGCTGGCGCCAGCATTGCCAACCTGCCGTCCAGCACGGAAATTATCACCAAGGTCGCCACCGTTAAGGACTTTTTTATCACGTTGTTCTTTGTTGCCCTGGGTGTCAGCATTCCGGCGCCGGAGAATGCCAGCGTGGTCGTGCTGGCTGTCGCTCTGGCGGTGGTAGCCATCCTGGCTCGCCAGCTCGTGTTTTTCCCATTGTTTTACTGGTCAGGCGTCGATCAGCGCAATGCCCAGGTCAGTGCCATCCGGCTGGCCCAGATTTCTGAATTTGGCCTGGTGATTGCGTTCCTGGGCGTGAAGTTCGGGCATTTGACGCCGGCATTCACCAGTGCGGTGATTTTTGCGTTTGTCATCACCGCCCTGGCCACACCATTTTTGTACGGCAGGGCCTATGAGGTGCATGGCTGGATTCGACCGCTGCTGGAAAAGATCGGCTTCAAGGCGCCGCCGGAACTCACCCTGGAAAAAGGCGGGGAATACAAGCTCGCCCTGCTGGGTTTCCATCGGGATGCCTCGTCGCTGCTGTACAACCTGCAACAACATAACCCCGAACTGGTGCATGAGACACTGGTGGTTGATTTCAACGTGGCCTTGCATGATGCCATCGCCGCCACTGGCGCGCATGTGCACTACGGTGACCTGTCGAACTCGGAAACCCTGCATCATATCGGGCTGAACAATGCCCGGATTATTGTCTGTACCATTCCTGATGATCTGTTGCGTGGTATCAATAACCGCTCCCTGGTCAGGGTGGCCAGGCATATCAATCCGGATGCGGTGATTATCGCCAACGCCATCAGCCTGGATCAGATCGGGCCGATTTATCAGGCCGGCGCCAATTACGTATACCTGTCGCGCTTCGAAGCAGCCAGGGCGCTGGATGAGGCCGTGCACGAGGCTTTGAACGACCGGATTGATGTCTATCGTGAGAAAAGCTCTCAGCAGAACTGGTATTCCGAGGATCGACGGGAAGTGCTGAAGTAGCAGATACAACCGACCAGGGGAGTGTGGAATGACCCTTCTTGTTCAGTTGACCGACACGCACATCGTGCCGCCGGGGGAACTGCTGTATGGCAAAGCGGACACGGCGCTCCACCTGCGGCAGTCGGTACAGCAGGTCAATGCCATGCAGCCGCAGCCGGATCTGATACTGATCACCGGTGACCTGGTCGAGGAACCTGACCACGCCAGCTACAGGAACTTCGCGGAGATCATCCAGCCACTGCGGGCACCGGTGCGCCTGTTACCGGGTAATCACGATGACCCGCAGATGATGTATAAGATGTTTGGCCAGTTACCGATTTTTCCCGCGGCAGCGCCCACGTTCCAGTATGTGGTAGAAGATTTCGACGTGCGCATCCTGGTGCTGAACAGCCATTTCGCCGGCAGCGAATTGCCCAGCTTCGGGCCGAGGCGTCTGGCCTGGTTGCAGCAACAGCTCGAAGCCTCGGACAAACCCACACTGATCGCCATTCATCACCCGCCGATGAAAACCGGCATCGCTTTTATCGACCTGGCCCACCCGGACTGGTTTGCCGGTATCGCCAAACTGGTGGACCAGCATCCACAGGTGCGCCTGGTTGTGTCCGGTCACGGACATACCGATCTGCTCGGCCGCATGGGCTGCGTTCCGGTGTACATGGCCGGATCCACCGCCCATCAGTTGATTGCCGCCCGGGTGGAAGACCGCGCGCCCGCATTTGATGCCAGCCGGGTGCCTCCAGTGCTGCACCACTGGCTGGGTGATGCGTTTGTCAGTGGCAGTGATCCGTGGCCGGCCTGGGTCGAGGCGGCTCGCATCGACAAGGAATCCGGCCTCGATTGGGAAGCACTGAAGGATCAGATGCGGGGTACCATGCGGTAGTGAGCATTTACCCGCAACAAACAGCAGAAAAACTGTGAAACGTTATATCTTCAGAGCGCTTGCTGGGCTGATGCTGGCGGCAGTGCTGGTGTCGCATGTGGCCGGCCGCATCAACATTCCATACGTCGATGATGTGGAAAACCTGCTGTATGACACCCGCGTGCGGCTGACCGCGCCGGGTGGCAAGGATGAACGCATCGTAATTGTCGCGATTGACGAAGCCAGCTTGCAGAAACAGGGGCACTGGCCGTGGACGCGCGACAAGCTGGCTGCGCTGGTGACACAGTTGTTCAGTTACAACGTGGCAGTGGTGGGTTTTGATGTGCTGTTCGCTGAACGCGATGAAAGTGCGGACCTCAATTTGCTGCGTGAATTGGCCGCGGGTGACGACGATCAGTCTTTCCGTCTACGCCTGGATGAACTGGAACCACGACTGGACCGGGATCGGCAGTTCGCAGATGCACTGGCTACCGGTCCGGTGGTGCTGGGTTATTACTTTGATACCTCGGAAAAAACGGCGTTTGAAACCGGCGAATTACCTTTACCCGCATTCGATTTTCATGAATCCATGGCCGAGGTGATATTCCTGCCCAGGGCGCAGGGCTTCAGTTCCAATATCCCTGAACTGATGCAAAACGCCTACAGCGGCGGTTTTATCAATAACCCGTTGATTGATGAGGACGGCATCGTGCGGCGGGCACCGTTGTTGCATGAATACAATCTCAGCGCCTATGAATCGCTGTCCCTGGCCATCGCCGCCACTTACTTCAATGACATTACGCTGCCGGTTTTCGTTGACGCTTCGACCTGGCTTGGGGATTATCCACCGCTGGAAGGCCTGGAGCTGGCGGGGAAACCCATACCGATTGATCCGCAGGGCGCGGTGCTGGTGCCCTATCGTGGGCCGCGAGGCAGCTTCCCTTACGTGTCCGCCACCGAGGTCATTGAAGGGGAGGTTGAAGACCCCGCGGTTCTGGATGGTGCCATTGTACTGGTGGGTGCCACCGCGCCAGGCCTGGAAGACCTGCGTTCCACGCCCTTTGGGTCCATTTACCCCGGGGTGGAAGTGCATGCCAACGTAGTCAGCGGAATTCTCGATGGCAGCTTCCGCTGGGAACCGGCCTATACGGCGGCCGCCGAAATGATCACCGTGGGCGTATTCGGCCTGCTGACCGCGCTGGTGCTGCCGATACTGTCACCCATCCTGGCCACGCTGGCGTTTTTTGTGCTGTTGAGCATGGCATTTGCCTTCAACCTGTACATGTGGAGCGTGGAGCTACATGTTCTGCCCTTGGCCATTACGCTGTTGACGCTGATTGGCATATACACGCTGAATATGGTGTTTGGCTACCTGTTTGAAACCCGCAGCAGATCGCATATGGACAGCCTGTTCGGGCAGTATGTGCCACCTGATCTGGTCAAGGACATGAGCCGCGACCCCGAGCATTACTCGCTGGCCAGCGAAAAACTGGAACTCAGCGTGTTGTTCAGCGACATCCGGGGGTTTACCACTATTTCAGAAAATCTTGATGCTGCGGAACTTTCAAACCTTATTAATCAATACCTTACGCCAATGACGCGCATCGTGCATGAGTCCAAAGGCACCATCGACAAGTACATCGGTGACGCCATCATGGCCTTCTGGGGCGCGCCGCTGCGTGATTCGCATCACGCGGCCCGGGCGGTCGGGGCCGGTATGGAAATGCTGATGGCGCTGGACAAACTGAATGCTCAGTTCAAAAAACACGGCTGGCCGGAGGTGGCCATAGGCGTTGGTATCAATACCGGCCCCATGTCCGTGGGCAACATGGGATCGGAGTTTCGCCGCGCTTACACCGTGCTGGGGGACGCGGTCAATCTGGGCTCCAGGCTGGAAGGCCTGACCAAGGCCTACGGTGTGCCGTTTATCGTCAGCGAGACCACGGCAGAGCAGGCGCCGGAGTATTTTTACCGCGAACTGGACCTTGTGCGGGTCAAGGGCAAGGCCGAGCCGGTGACCATTTACCAGCCGATGGGAATGAAAGACCAGTTAAGCCTGAAAATAATTGAGGATGCCAAATTGTTCCACAACGCCCTGCGACACTACCGCCTGCAGGAATGGGACGAAGCAGAAAAAATTCTGCGTGAATTGCAGTCGGTAGAACCCGATACCTACCTGTACGCACTGTATCTGGAGCGCATCGATCTGTACCGTGCCAACCCGCCAGATTCCGGCTGGGACGGCGCTTTTACCTTTATTACCAAGTAATTATCGGGTTTGGTAGGCGAAAATAGACGCATTTGCCGATTTCTGTGCTACTATCATACAAATAACGGCGGTTTCTCGCGTCGCCGGAAATGGGGTGTGGCCGATTTATCGGCGGTACAGGTTTACAC
>JBFIHZ010000334.1:0-4461 GCA_041601535.1 Lysobacterales bacterium
CACCTGGAACACACGCTGCACCCCTGGGTGACATACGCCATCCTGCCCATTTTCGCTTTCGCCAATGCCGGCGTTTCGTTTCGCGGCATGGGCTGGCAGGACGTGACCGGGGGGGTGCCGGTGGGGATCATTCTTGGTCTGTTCGTGGGCAAGCAGGTCGGGGTAATGGGGATGGTGGCGCTGGCGCGCATGCTGCGCTGGGCCGAATTGCCACCAGGCACGACCTGGGGACAGATTTACGGCGTAGCCATACTGTGTGGGGTGGGTTTCACCATGAGCCTGTTTATCGGCACCCTGGCCTTTGAACACGGAAATTTCGACCTGCTGTCGGGCGTGAAACTGGGCGTCTTACTGGGCTCGGTGCTGGCGGCGGCATGGGGGCTGCTGGTATTGCACTGGTCCCTGCCAGCCCAGGCAGCCGTGGACCCGGATGCGCAGGCCGATCGAAACCAGCCGGCAGCCAGCCATGACTGAGCTTAAGACCACCATAAACCAGAACGATGTCGCGGCTTTTATCGCCGGCATTGAAGATGCCGAAAAACGCCGCGACTGTGAAGAGGTCATGCGGCTGATGCAGGACATTACCGGCGCGCCGCCGGCCATGTGGGGCAGCAGCATGGTGGGCTTTGACAGCTATCACTACGTGTATGACAGTGGCCGCGAGGGCGACTGGTTCCAGTGCGGTTTGGCGCCACGCAAACAGGCGCTGACCCTGTATATCATGGCCGGTTTCAGTCGGTACGAACAGCTGATGCAGAAACTGGGCAAGTACAAGACCGGCAAATCCTGCCTGTACATCAAGTCACTGGATGATGTGGACCGTGAGGTGCTGGCGCAGTTGATTCGGGAGTCGGTCGCTTATATTCGGGATAAATACCCCGATTGACAGCGGTTGCAAACCGTCAACTGCCCCCCCTGCCCCGACGGTGCACCCGCCGGCTCCCGCTCAGATTCGTGCAGCCAGTTCCGAGCCCTGCTTGATGGCGCGCTTGGCATCCAGTTCGGCGGCCACGTCAGCACCACCAATCAGGTGCACCATTTTGCCGGCTGCTTCCAGCTGAGCCTGCAGTTCACGCCGCGGCACCTGCCCGGCACAGATCACCACATGATCCACCGCCAGCAGGCGGGCCTGCCCATCCATCTCGATGTGCAAGCCCTGATCATCGATGCGCTGATAGCTGACACCGGCCAGCATGTGTACGCCGCGCCGTTTCAGGCTGAGACGGTGCGTCCAGCCGGTCGTTTTTCCCAGGCCTTTGCCGGGTTTGCTGCTTTTGCGTTGCAGCAGCCAGATCTCCCGCGGCGAAACAGCTGGCCGGGCCTGTACCTGATCCACCCCGCCACGGGACTGATAGCTCATATCAATACCCCACTCACGTGCGAAGGCTTCCACGCCGGGAAATTCCGGCTGATCAGTATCGGCCGCATTAACATGTTCATGGCTGAGGAATTCGGCCACATCAAAACCGATACCTCCGGCGCCGATAAGGGCTACTCTGGCACCCACCTCAACCTCCCCCTTCAGCACCTGCACATAGCTCAACACGCTGCGGTGACCGACGCCTTCAATGGCCGGCTGTCGCGGCGTGACGCCGGTGGCCAGCACAACCTCATCAAAGCCCCCCAGGTCTTCCGCCCGCACCTCGGTATTCAGCCGGAGTTCCACCCCGGTGACTTCCAGCTGACGCTTGAAATAGGCCAGCGAGGCATAGAACTCCTCTTTGCCGGGAATGCGCTTGGCCATATTGAACTGCCCGCCAATGCGTGCAGCCGCCTCAAACAGAATGACGCGGTGCCCACGGCTGGCGGCCGCGCAGGCAAAAGCCAGACCGGCCGGACCGGCACCGACCACAGCGATGTGTTTCGCCTGACTGACCGGCGTGAAATTCAGCACGGTCTCATGACAGGCGCGTGGATTGACCAGGCAACTGGCCAGCTGACGGGAAAAGGTATGATCCAGGCAGGCCTGGTTACAGGCTATGCAAATATTGATTTCATCCGCACGGCCCTGTTCCGCCTTGCGCACGAAATCGGCATCGGCCAGCAGGGGACGCGCCATCGACACCATATCGGCATCGCCGCCGGCCAGCACCTGCTCCGCTACCTGCGGGGTATTGATGCGGTTGGTGGTGATCAGCGGCAGGCTCACTTCGCCTTTCAGGCGCCGGGTGACCCAGGTAAATGCCGCCCGCGGCACCATGGTGGCGATGGTGGGTATGCGGGCTTCATGCCAGCCGATGCCGGTATTGATCAGCGTTGCCCCGGCCGCCTCGATGGCCCGGGCCTGGGCGACGATTTCCGGCCACTGATTGCCGTCGGGCAGCAGGTCCAGCATGGACAGGCGGTAAATAATGATGAAATCCGGGCCAACGGCTGCGCGGATGCGTTGCACAATTTCTACCGCGATGCGGTAGCGGTTACGGGTGTCGCCGCCCCATTCGTCCTGGCGCTTGTTAACCCGTGGCGTGGTGAACTCATTGATCAGATAGCCTTCCGAGCCCATGACTTCCACGCCATCATAGCCCGCTTCACGCGCCAGCCGCGCGGCCCGCACGAAGCCATTGATTTCACGCTCAACCCCGCGAGCCGACAGCGCTTTGGGTTTGAAGGGTGATATCGGCGACTGGATCGCGCTGGGCGCTACCGCCAGGGGGTGATAGCCATAGCGCCCGGCGTGCAGTATCTGCATACAGATGCGGCCATCAGCCGCGTGCACTGCGTCCGTCACCTGACGGTGCTGCCTGGGTTGCCAGGGAAACACCATGCTGGAAGCGAATGGCGCCAGCCAGCCGCGAATACTGGGAGCAAAACCTCCGGTGACCATCAGGCCGACACCGCCGGCGGCACGTTCGGCAAAATAGGCTGCCAGCCGCGGAAAGTCCCGCGCGCGATCCTCCAGGCCGGTATGCATGGAACCCATCAGGACCCGGTTTTTGAGCTGCATGAAGCCCAGGTCCAGCGGCGCCAGCAAGCTGGGAAATTCAGTCATGCTAACGGGTTCCGGAGCAAGCTCAGCCGTGGCTCCGGGCCAGGCGTTGGATCAACGCGGCGACCAGGGCCCGAACCTGTTGCATCGGTTCACGCAAGGTTTCGGCGATATCATCCTCGGACAATGGCTGCCCGCTGATTCCCGCGCCCAGGTTGGATATCACGGCCAGGCCGGCATGGTCCAGGCCCAGCTCGCGCGCCAGGCTGGCTTCGGGCAGCGCCGTCATGCCGGCCATCTGGCAGCCATCCTGCCGCGCCCGCCGGATCTCGGCGGCGGACTCCAGCCGCGGCCCCTGGAACACGCCGATACAGCCACCATCCACCAGCGGCACCGCGGCGTCGGCGGCAGCAGCCAGCAGCTTGCGGCGCAGCGGCCCTTCGTAAGGCTGGGTGAAATCCACGTGCACCAGATCTTGGTGCTCCGAATCGCTGTAGGTGTGCTCCCGCCCCCAGGTGTAATCGATCAACTGGTCCGCGGCCACCAGTGCGCCCGGCGACCAGGCATCACCCATGCCGCCCACCGCGTACACCGACAGCACCGCGTTGGCGCCCGCTTCGCGCAGGGCCCACAAGTTGGCGCGGTAATTCACGCGGTGCGGCGGGAAACGGTGCGGATTGCCGTGCCGGGGTAAAAACAGCAGGCGCAGGGGTTCGGTGGCGACCACCCGTATATCCGCCGATGGCTTTCCATAGGGGGTGTCAATGGCCAGGGTTTCGGTGTGGTCGTGCAGCTCCGTCAAACCGGTACCGCCCACCAGCGCCAGCGTGAATGTTTGTTCAGTCATGCAAACCATCCGTTTCCAGTGCACGGATTTCATCCAGGTGCCGCCAGTGTTCGTACGCGTCCATGCCACAGCCGAAAACGTATTTGTCAGCAACGTCCAGGCCGATAAAGCGTGGCAGTTCGCCGGCGGTTTCCCGTCCATGCAGTTTACGCACCAGCACCGCGCTGTTAACCGAGCGGGCACCGCGTGCCACGCAGTAGCGTTCTATCAGCTCCAGGGTAAGTCCCACATCGTAGATGTCATCGACAATCAGCACGTCCTCGCCCTGCAGATTCAGGCGTGGTGGTACGCGGAAGTCCAGCTCACCACCCTGGGTCTGACCGCTGTAGCGGGTGGCGTGGATAAAATCCATGCGCAAGGGCATTTTCAAGCGCTCGGCAATCCAAGCGGCCGGGATGATGGCGCCGGTCATTACCGCCAACAGGATGATGGACTGGTCGCCGTAGTACGCATTGACATCGTTGGCGATACGCGTCACCGCCTCATCCACTTCCTGTTTGCTTGCCACCAGGGTGGATTGTTCCAGCAGGTTGCGGGGATCCAGCGTTTCGTTTTCGGACATCGTCACACTCCAGTCGGGTCATTGGCGGGGCCGCTGTGGCCGGCACCCAGTGCAGCCAGACTGTGCTGCCACTGTCTCCATTCGGAAGCAGCCGCACTTTCCAGCTCATCAGCATTCAGTTGCGCC
>JBFIHZ010000335.1:0-4447 GCA_041601535.1 Lysobacterales bacterium
CGCCCACCTTGAACATTATTGTACTGACCATGACGTTCAGTCTGCTGCCGCTGTATATGGCCGTCACCAAGGTGGTCGTGACGGTGGCCTTCCTGCTGCTGGTGCTGCCCGTGATGGTGCGCTGGCAAAGCCGCCGTGAAACGGACAGTGGATTACAGCTGGGTACCCAGCCGCCGGCCTGCCAGCCTCCCGGCCCGGCTGAATCGTGGCGTTCCGCCGTGACCGGGCTGGTGCCAGACCTGTGGCGCAATTTTCTGTTTATTGTGGTTCGCACGGTGCCGTTGATGTTGCTGGCCGGCTTGCTGGGAGCTACGCTGGCCAACCTGGTGCCGCTGGAGTCCATGGCCGGTTGGACGGTGACGCTGAAGGCCATGGCGCTGGTGGCGCTGCTGGGAACGTTCGCGCCGGTGCCAATCGCGTTTGATGTGGTGGTGGTGCAGGCCCTGCTGGCCGCCGGTCTGCCGCCACAATATGCCATGGTGCTGCTGTTCACCCTGGGCATCTTCAGCATTTACCCCTTGCTGCTGGTAGGCAAGATGCATTCCCTGCGGTTTGCCAGCCAGTTGTTTGTCGCGGTGTCCGTGCTCGGCCTGGCCAGCGGTTACCTGGCCGGTTCCTACGAGCATTACCAGGCGCAGCGGGATGCCCGGATATTCGATCAGCGTTTCGCCGCCGAGCCGGGCGAGGCCGCGTCAGCTGAAGCAGGCAAGGCCAGGCAGAGCGCCGACACTGAGCCGGTTGTCGTCGCACCACGGCCGGTTACCGGCCAGCAGATAACGCCGCAGATCCAACTGGAAAGTTCGCCGTTTCGGCCCCGCTCGCCGGCCAGGGAACTGGCGTTCAGCCATCAGCCGGGCAGTGCGCTGGGCCTTGATCCCGCCGAGGTGCAGACGCTGGACTTTATGTTGCCGTTCTCACAGGGCCGCGGTCTGGCTGCCGGTGATTATGACCAGGATGGCTGGCCCGATCTGGCGGTGGCCAATAACCGCGGTGTGATGCTGTACCGCAATATTGAGGGCCTGCGGTTCGTGGCGCAGCCACTGAATGTGCCCGAACTGAATGAGCTTAACGTGCTGCTGACGGCCTTTGTCGATATCGACAACAACGGTTGCCTCGACCTGTTTGTGGGTGCATTCGGCGCAAGCGATTATTTTGTACTGAATGATTGCCAGGGGTTTGCCCAGCCCCGCTTGCTGCCACTGGCGCACGAGCAGGGGCTGATGACCCAGGCCGCGGCATTTGCCGATATTGACCGGGACGGCGACCTGGATGTGCTGAAAGGAAACTGGTTCTTCCTGATTCCGCGCCAGGCCCCGTCGCAGCGCGCGACCAATTACCTGGCGGTGAACCAGGGCGGGGGGCAGTTCAGTCAGTCCGCGCTGGATGAAATCGTCGGCGAGACCCTCACCGTAGCCTGGTCTGACCTGGATGGCGACGGTCTGGCCGATATGTTTATCGGCAATGACTACATGGAGCCGGATGTGTATTACCAGGGGCGCAGCGAAGGCGGGTTTACACCGCTGGGTGCGGGTGGCCCGGTGCCGGTGTCCACCATGGCCACGATGAGTTTCGATACCGCCGATATTGATAACGACCTTAAAGTGGAAGTTTTCCTGTCGGGCAAGGTCAATGATTTTTCTATGCGCCGCGGTACCAGTGATGAGCAATCGCTTGAGCAGCGCCGCCAGTTTGTGATCAACCGGCGCGAGGATTATCAACAGCGTTACTGCGCCCGCTTGTCCGCGGCAAGCGACCGCGAGCGTTGTGAATACCAGTTTGTGCTGGCCGACCTGTTCCGCTTGTCACGCATGGATCATTGTCTCGATTTGCCGGATGCGCAGCGGCAGGACGAATGCCTGGTGACCCTGCGCATCAAGAAAGCACTGGTGCGGCGGGACTGGAAATTCTGTGCGCAAATACCGGCCAGTGAGTTTCCGGTTCACCGCGAAGTCTGCGATGCCTACGCGGCGTATGACGCACAGGCTGAGAGCAAGGAACTGGGAGACAAGTACCTCGAGCAGGGCGCGATTGACCAGACCGACCAGGGCAATGTTTTCCTGGTCAGGCAGGAAGATGGCCGCTTCGCCGAACAGTCGGAAGCCTATGGCCTGTTTGACGCGTACTGGGCCTGGAACGCGCGATTTGCCGACCTGGACCAGGATGAGTGGCAGGACCTGTACGTGGTCAATGGCTGGTGGCTGGAAACTTCGATGTACTCCAATGTGTTTTTCCACAACCAGCAGGGCCAGCGTTTTGAGGCGCGGCAACAGGAGTTTGGCCTCGACAACGACAACAAACAACACGCTTACGTGTATACCGACCTGGACCGTGACGGCGACCTGGATATTATCTCCCGCTCACTGGATGGCAGCATGGACGTGTTCACCAACAACAGCCAGCAGGGTTCATCGCTGAGCTTCGAGTTTCGCGATGAGCAGGGCAATCACTACGGCATCGGCAACAAGGTGACAATCTATTATGGAACCGGCAACGAACGCCACCAGATGCGTGAGATCAAGGCAGGAGGCGGTTTTGTTTCATTCGATGCGCCCTATGCGCATTTTGGCCTGGGCGAATACGCAGCTGTTAACCGGGTAGTAATTGACTGGAGTGATGGCGGGCAGACGACAATCGAACAGCCGTTGGCCAGTGGCCACCAGTACGTGATTCGCCGTAACCGCAGCGGCAACGTGCAGCAGTCGGTGGTGGCCGCGTCAGATTAAGTGGGCCGCTTCACGGGCCCAACCCGTCCGGGCGTGATACCGCCCCGGGTTTTTTCACCTGTTGCTCCCGGCTTTGCTTCAGCCGCCTGATCACAGCTGGGCATAGGGCATGCTGAACGTGTCGCCATCCTCCAGCTTGCCGCTGTTCAGGCCCTTGTTGAACCAATAGGTGCGCTGCGCGGACGTTCCGTGGGTGAAGGTATGCGGCAAGACCTTGCCACTGCTGCGTGACTGGATGGCATCATCGCCAATGGCATTGGCGGCGCGCACAGCTTCCTCGATATCGCCGTGGTCCAGGTAATGCGAATTGTGGTGTGCCCACAGGCCGGCGTAATAATCCGCCTGCAATTCCAGCCGCACTGAGTACTCGTTGTAATCCGGCCGCCCGCGCATCGCCTGCACACGTTCCGATGTGCCCAGCAGGTTCTGCACGTGGTGACCGATTTCATGCGCGATCACGTACGCCTGGGCGAAATCCCCGGGCGCGCTGAAGGTTTGTGCCAGCTCGTCGTAGAAGCCCAGGTCAATATACACCTTGCGGTCGGCCGGGCAGTAAAACGGCCCCATCTGTGACTGGCCGGTGCCGCAGGCGGTGGGTACACGGCCGCGGAAAACCACCAGCGTGGGCTCCTGGTAGCTGAGCCCATTGGCGGCGAATACCTGGCTCCAGACATCTTCAGTATCGGCCAGTACCACCTTGACGAATTCGAAACGTTCCTGCTCGGCAGCGCTGGCTTCAACCGGCACCTGGGTGGTTTGAGCCGGTCCGCCGGTTAGCTGGGCCGGGTCAACCAGGCCCATTTTTACCGCCACGAAACCCACCACCAGCAATGCAATAATGCCCTTGATGCCGAATTTCCGGCCCACCAGGTTCAGCAGGGCGCCCGCCCCGGCCCCTCCGCCCACGGTTTTGCGCCCGCGGGCATCTTCCACGCGGCTGCTGGATCTGCGGCCTTTCCATTTCATGTCCTGAACTCCCTGTTGTGCCGAAGGGTGACCGGTGCGCCGCATTTGGAAAAATGCCGCGTACCAGCCTGACCTATCATGCAGCAAACAGACAGTCGGGTGAAGTCAGGGGGGCGGGCCGCCGGCAGCGGCCCCGGGCTTCAGACGGTGTAGAAAGCCCGCTCACCCTGCCGTACCAGCGGGGTGCCGAGCGCGCTGCTCATGCGAATCATGCGCTCGATAATCTGCTCCGCAGCCTGCCCCGATGCCAGCCGGGGCCGGCCGCGGCTGGCCTGCCGCTGCTGCGGGTCATCGGCAACTTCATTCAGGCTGACGGGCACCACTTCCAGCTGACAGTTGTCCTGCCTGTCGAATGTCACCTGCACTATGGCGCTTTGCCAGACCTCAGCAGGGTAATGCCCGTCTTGCGTGCGGCTCTGAAACACCAAACTGCCGAGACCGTGCAGCAGTGGGCGGCCCTTGTACATTTCAATTCCCATCAGCAAGGGCGCGCCGTGGCTGACAAATATATCGGCGCCGGCATCGACGCACTGCTGCGCAAAGGAACGGGCCCAGGGTTTCAGGCGCGCCATATCATCGCCCCACAGGTGATTGTGCAGGTAAGCAATCACCCGCGCGCCGGATTGCCGGGCCACAGACAGCGATGCCAGGTTGCGCTCCACGTCTTCGCTCAGTAACTGCCCGCTCTCGTCCGTGCGCAGTTCGTTGATGCCGGCGGAACTCGCAGTGGCGGCGCCGCCCTGGGGGATTTTTCCACA
>JBFIHZ010000336.1:0-4440 GCA_041601535.1 Lysobacterales bacterium
GGTGGTATCGCTGATCTATGGTATTACCGGTTTCAGCATCCTGCGCCATGATGAGGAAGACGCAGAAGAAGGCATTGCTGCCGCTGCGCACCCGTCATTTACCGCCCAGGTCAGGGAAGAACTGTAAGCCCGCGCTGATTGGCGGGTATCAGATACGTATGGCCCCGCATTCAGGGGCCTGCCAGTCCAGCTGGCGTTGTGTTTCCAGCACGCCGGCAAGTCCGGCGATCATGGCTTCGGGAAAGGGCGTGGTACGGCGCGTTGTCAGGTCTACTCCAGCCGTCAGGTATTCGATGATGCAGGCCAGCTTTTGTTGGCTGTCATTGACGATGAAAAACATGCCGTGGAACCGTTTTGCATTCATGTGCAGCAGCCGGTTGTACATGCTGACGGGTTCGCCAACCCGCAGTTCGGCCAGGTAACTGATGTGGTGTTGCAGGTCAAACATGCCGAATTCCGCATTTTCGAAATATGCCTGCTTCTGTCCGATGTCTTCCAGTATCTGGTAACCGCCCTGTTCATACAGGGTCAGGTAGAACTGGACGTTGACGTGGCCATTGTGGTCTTCCCACTCGGGAGGAATGTTTATGCTTAGCTGTAATGGCAGTTGGCGAACCTGCTGCACGCTGGGTGGAGAGAAACGTTGACTCACAAGATAGTGCTCCTGCTGGCTGCTGGCCGGTGCGCAGACATGGGGCGGGGCGCCGGCATCAAAAGTGTTCCGCGGTGTGGTGACGATTGCCCGCGCTAAGCAGCGGCTGACCGCTGGTCCCCGGATTGCCCGGCATCTTCCTCTTCTTCAATTTCTTCACGCCAGTCACGCACGTTCATTTCAATGGCAAAAAATCCGCCAATCCACAGCACCTGGTCCCAGCAGTACAGCCAGTGGCCGTGCCAGGCCCAGAATGCCGCATGCACCAGCAGCAGGCCATACAGCACCTTGGCCGCATGGCTGGCGATCATCAATGGTCCGCCGGTGATGTCGCGTTCCTGCAGCCAGATGGCGATCTCAATGCTGAGCATGACCAACAGCCAGGTAATGGCGTCCTGCAGATCGACCCAGGCCAGCCGGCGTTCCAGGCGTAATCCCTCGGCATCGGTAACGGCCGTGCTGTCGACGAAATAATACGGCGGCTGGGTTGATAATTGCGCACAGTTGTGCGGCTCGATCAGAGTGTAGTGGAGATTGCGGGTCCAGGAAACTTCCTCGCCAGCCAGAGTGCACAGATCTGACAGCTGCGGATCAGCGTTTACCGCGGCCAGGTCGACGGCGGCGGTTGACCAGGCGAAGACCGTGTGGGCGATAAAGGTATAACACACGCCGCGGATGCCCAGGAACAGCCACTTGAGGTAGCGCCCGTGAGCGTTTTCTGACAAGGCGTAGGTTTCCAGTTCCCACAGGAACAGCAAGCCAAACCAGGCGGCTTCATCCAGCGAGGTGCCAAAGGCGCTGGTCCATTGCAGCAGGCTGCCGCCGTGACGCAGCGTGTGCTGGGCGTTCTGCCAGTCTTCACTGATGTACAGGCCCCAGTTCAGCAATAGCAGGGAGTAAACCGTCCATTTGATCAGTTGGGACGGATTGAACCGGCGCCATGGCGGCGCTGTGACGGCAGAGCTCAGGGCGTGCTTTCCACGGCAGAACGGAGGGCGCGTTCCAGCCTGGCTGAGGGTTTGCCCAATGCGTCGCGTAAAGCGCTTTGCAGCTGCTCGCTGGTCAGCGAGCCGGCATCCAGCATTTCGGCAGCAATGGTGTCCAGGCTGCCCGCATCCGCCGCATCCAGCTCACGCTGAATGTCCCGGAAAAGCAATACGGCACGGGCGGTGGAAGCGCCGTGGGAGGGCGACTGCAGCTGGCCATTGTCTTTCTTGACCCAGCGCTTCAGTTGCCGGAAGGCGCGCGCATACCGCTGCGCGCTGATGCCACCGGTGCGGCGCAGCACCTCCAGGCTGTAATACTCCGCCAGGCCTTCCACGATCCAGTCGTCCGCTCCGCGGGCCGCTGAAGCAGCCGCGATATGCACCAGTTCGTGCAGCAGTGTGCTGGTGGCGTTCTCACTGACCAGCGGCCGGTCGGCGTGCAGGTAAAGGGAGGAGGGGCCGGACAGCCCGCCACGCCACATGTCGTCTTCCGCGCTGACCACCAGTATGCGCTCCGGCATTTGTGGAAAAACCGCGACCAGGTCGGGCAGGGTCCAGTGCATGAATGACAGTATGTCCAGGCGCCGCACCGATTGACCAACGGGGGCGGCCACGCTGACCTGGCGGTCGGCAATCACGTCGCGGCGTATGCCAAGCTTGCCCGCGGTCATCCAGCCGGTGGGCCGGTCGAAGCGGCGTGCCGGGTTGGCAAAATCCACGCCTTCGGCGGCTGGCCCATACGGTGTTTCAAAGCTCCAGCCGGGTGGCCCCTGCAATAGCAAAGCGGAACGGGAGCGTGCCGTTTCTTCGGCTATCACCCGGGCGGGTGGAAACAGGTCACCCAGCCGCAGAATGGCCCAGTGACGCGTAAGGCGGGCGTCGAAAGCCTCGCCTTTGCGTTGATCCACGCTCACCTGGTAACTCAGGCTGCCGCCGGTGGAGGGAATTTCCCAGATCACACGGGAACCTTCACGGCGGATGTCGCCGTCGCCGGAAAATTCCGAGAATCGTGCTGCTGGCGCGGCCAGGTCAATGATGCGTATCAGCTGGCTGTCCTGGCCAATGTGAATGCTGGCCTTGACCAGTCCGGGTGCCTTTCCCTTTGGAGGCACAAAAACACCATTGAAATCAACATCGTAAAATACGATATCGGCGGCAGTCGCCGGTGGTGGGCACAGCAGAATCAACAACAAGGCGGTAAGGCAGGGCAACTTCCAGGTCAATTTAAACTCCGATGTAAGACAGGTTGGGGGACAGAATGCCCCGTAAAGCTTGTATCATTCATTTTCAACCAAATATCGAATACAGCAATACCTAACTGAGACCACACTAGCCGAAATGAATTCTTCAGTACACCCGATAGATACGGCAATAGAAGCCGAAGCACAACGTCTGTTAAAAGCGCTGATGCACGTTGACTGCCATACCGGCCGTAAATGGAATATCCAGAACTGCCGGGATATTGCGCCGCTCACGCTGGAGATCAACCGGCTGAAGCAGGAAAAAAATGCGGTGATCCTGGCACATTCCTATGTTGAACCGGAGATCATCTATGGCGTCGGTGATTTTACCGGCGATTCCTACTATCTGTCAGCGCAGGCGCGTGACGCCAAAGCGGAACAGATCATCTTCGCCGGGGTGGTGTTTATGGCCGAGACAGCCAAGATTCTGTCACCGCAGGCCCAGGTCATCGTGCCTGACAGGGGCTCTGGCTGTTCACTGGCCGATTCCATCACCGGTGAAGACGTGCGGCGGCTGAAATCACTGAACCCCGAGGCGGTGGTGGTGTGCTACATCAACAGCACCGCCGAGGTAAAGGCCGAATCGGATGTCTGTGTTACCTCCAGTAATGTGTATGACATTGTGGCGGGTCTGCCGCAGCAAAAAGTGTTGTTTGTTCCCGACCGCCTGATGGCTGACAACCTCAGGGCCGAAATGCAGGCGCGCGGCAGTGACAAGGAAATCATTTCCTCCGATGGAACCTGCATGGTGCACGACCAGTTCACGCCGGAACAGATCGTCGAAGCGCGGCAGGTATTTCCCGGTCTGATGGTGGTGGCGCATCCTGAATGCCCGCCGGAAGTGGCGGAACAGGCTGATTTTGTCGGCAGTACCGGTGCGATGATGAAGTTTGTGCAGTCCGGTGACGCACCGTATTACCTGATGCTGACCGAATGCGGTCTGGTAGGCCGGCTGGCAGTGGAGGATCCGGAAAAGAACTTTATCGGGGGCTGCCGCTTGTGCCCGTATATGAAAAAAAATTCACTGGAAAAAATACGCGACGCACTGCTTGACCCGCAGCCGGAACAGATCATCACGCTGGATGAAGATTTGCGCCAGCGTGCTGCCCACTGCATAGACAGGATGTTTGAACTTGCACCTTCGAATTGATGGCCTGATTGAACTGGCGCTGCAGGAGGACGCCGCGTTTGGCGACCTCACCAGCGAGGCGGTGTTTGCCCCGGACCACACATCCACGGCGCATATTGAAGCGCGTGAAGCGCTTACCGTGTGTGGCCTGGAGGTGGCACGCAAGGTGTTCGAGCGGGTGGACCCGCGCTTGAAAATCACGTTGCGGGCGGAGGATGGCGAGCGCGTCAAGGCCGGGCGGAAATTGCTGCAGGCCCAGGGCTCAACCGTATCCTTGCTGCTGGCGGAGCGCACCGTACTGAATTTTCTGCAGCGTTTATGCGGGGTGGCCAGCCAGTCGGCGCGCTATGCCGCCGCCGCGCGCAAAACCGGCACCGGGGTGCGTGTGGTGGATACGCGCAAAACCACGCCGGGCTGGCGCGCGCTGGAAAA
>JBFIHZ010000337.1:0-4414 GCA_041601535.1 Lysobacterales bacterium
CCTATTGTTTTTAATCGCTTATTTGCCTAATTTTTTCTGATATGAAAATCGGCAAAAATTTTGGCTGCTCCAAAACTGCTTGACCGGGTTGCTGCTGCCATTCGGGTCAGGCATTACAGCATGTCGACGGAGCGGGCTTATGTAAACTGGATCCGTCGCTATATTCTGTTTCACAACAAGCGTCATCCGGCGGAAATGGGTAAAGCTGAGCTGGAGGCGTTTCTGACCCATCTCGCGGTGCAGCGCAAAGTGGCTCCGTCCACGCAGAATCAGGCTTTGCAGGCTATTTTGTTTCTGTACTCGCAGGTGTTGGAAAAAGAGCTTCCGTGGCTGGACGACGTGGTTCGGGCCAAGCCGAAGAAGCATGTGCCGGTGGTGCTCAGCGTGGCGGAAGTGTCGGCACTGTTAACCCAGGTTGATCCGGCGTGGTGGTTGCCGGTGGGCATGTTGTATGGTTCCGGGCTGCGCAAGATGGAGTGCATTCGCCTGCGCGTGGGTGATCTGGATTTTGGCCGCCGCACGGTGCGGGTGGTGGGTGGCAAGGGGGGCAAGGACCGGGTCACGGTGTTGCCCGATCATTTAAGTGATGCCCTGCACCGGCAGCGGGAGCTGGTCCGTGCCCTGCATGCACGTGACCTGGAGCAGGGTTATGGATGCGTGAAGCTGCCGACGGCCTTGCAGCGCAAGCTGGGCAAGTCGACGGCTGATTTTCATTGGCAGTATCTGTTTCCGATGGCGCAGCTCAGCGAGGATCCGCGGCAGCCGGGGGCGTTTCACCGCTGGCATGTGCACCCGTCTTCTTTGGGCAAGGCGGTGAAGTCGGCGGCGCGCAGGGCTTCGATCAACAAGCGGGTCACGTGCCATACCCTGCGGCACTCGTTTGCCACCCATTTGCTGGAGACGGGCACCGACATTCGCACCATCCAGGCGTTGCTGGGCCACAAGGATGTGCGCACCACGATGATTTATACCCACGTGATCAAACGCGAGGCGATGGGTGCGCTGTCGCCGCTGGACCGGCTGGGCATTGCGGGTGTTTGACGGTTGTCCGTTCTGTGCCGCCACCCGTCTTTGCTGGTAAGGGGTTGCTTCCGTGTGAGCCCGTGTTGACTCAGGCAAAGATGCCGTGCAGGTACCAGCCGCGGTGGGGTTTGTATTCGCGGAAGGCCCACAGTGTGCTGCCGTGGGGGTCGCGCACGATGAAGTAGTCGCGGCGGCAGTCGCGGCCATCCCACCAGCCGCTTTCGATGCGTTCGGGGCCGGCCAGTATTTCGTAGTGGGCGATGTCGCAGCGTTTGGGCTTGGGCAGCAGCCAGGCGGGGCGGTGGGCCAGCGCGGTGCAGCTTGGTTTTTCATCCAGGCCGCGCGGCCGCCAGCTGTATTCGGGGCGGTGGTCTTCCACGCCGGCCAGGCCGCTGACGGCATCGCGGCCCAGGCGGGCCTGCAGCCGTTCGGCCAGTTGGTTGATGTTCTGTTGCTGTTCGGCCGGGCTGTCGCGGAACAGGCTGGCCTGGCCGGCGGCCAGCGGCAGCAGTTTGGGTATGTCCAGGCGGATTTCGCGCACCGCTTGCGGCAGCCGCAGGCGCTCCAGCCGCTCGCGCAGCAGGCGCAGCAGCCGGGCCGGGTCCTGGGTGGGGGTTTGCAGGCCCAGTTGCACCGGGGTGTCGGGGTGGTTTTCATGCCGCAGCACGATGTGCAGGGTTTGCACGGCGTGGTCGCCGCCGCGCAGCACGCCGCAGAGTTCTTCCAGCAGGCGTTTCAGCGGAAACAGCAGGGCGCTGCTGGTGGTGATTTCGGCGCTCAGCTCCAGCCGTGATGTGAAGTGTTCGGGTGGCCGGTAGGCGGGCTGGGGGTCGGGGCGGGTGCCCAGCAGGCGGTCCAGGTAGTCGGTCACGGCCGGGCCGAAGCGCCGCGTCAGCGCCTTGCGCGGCAGGCGCAGGATGTCTTTTATCTGGCGGAAGCCCATGTGTTCCAGCGCGTGGTGCTGGGCGGCCTGCAGGTGCAGTCTGGTTAATGGCAGCGGCCCCAGTTGGGGGCGGATGTTGCCGCTGGCAGGAAGGTGCAAGGCTTCGCCGGCGGCCAGCCAGGCGGCTTCGGGGGTGGGGGCCGAACCGGCCGTGGCGTGGTAGCCCAGCTGGCCCAGTTCGCGCTCCAGCCGCTGGCCCAGTTGCTGCGGGCTGCCAAACAGGCGCTCGCTGGCGCCGGCTTCCAGCAGCAGGGCGTTGCGTTCGGCCAGCAGGCTGACCTGGCTGCTGTACTGGTAGCACCAGGCGGCCAGCCGGCGCAGCACGCGCTGTTCGGCCTGCGGCTGGCGGCTGTGCAGTTGCAGGCCATCGACAATGCCCTGTGCCGCGGTGGCTGGCATGCCGGGGCTGATGCCGCGTTTGCGTGCGGCCGGGTTGCAATCGGTGATCAGCTCGCGGCGCTGCACCATGCCACTGATGACGATGGGGACGTGCGGCTGCGCCTGGCCGCGGCTGATGCGGTCCAGCGCCAGGTGGGGCAGGCGCAGGGCCAGCCAGCAGGGGGTGGTGGTATGGGACAGGGGGAGCATGGCCCTCAGTGTGTCACTGCCGCGAATCATAAGATGAGAATGGCCTTAGCCGGGGTGGGGCGGGGAAGGCGGGGTTGGCGCCAGTGGGCTTTGTGGCTGCAGCGGCATGACGGTGATTGACTGCTGCGGGGCCGCGTGTGCGGTGCTGTCGGGGACGGCGCTGGTGCGGCTGCGCCGGGCCTGCGGGCGCGGCAGCCAGATGGGTTCACTGGGCCGCTTGCCGCGGCATTTGAGGATATCAATGCGCGTGCCGTGTTCGGCGCCGTGCAGGTGCAGGCGCAGGGCGGCCGCGGTGGCGCTTTGCAGCGCGCTTTCGGGGCAGAACACAAAGGCCAGCTTGCCATTGGCCTCGGCGGCCAGTTGCAGGCGCCGCAGCCGGGCGAAGCTGGCCTGCTGCGGCCACGCCAGCACCGCGCCGCCCTGGCTGCCGTGCAGGGCCTGTTCGCAGGCCCACAGGGTTTTGTCCTGTGCGCGGCTGGCTTGCCGGGACACGTTGCGCGGAGCTGACTGCTGGCCGTGACTGCGCACCAGCAACAGCCGCTCCAGCGCCAGCCCGTGACCGTGCAAGGTGGCCGGGTAGGGTATCCACGGCGGATCCACCAGGATCAGCCACTGGCCGTTGCGGCTGATCTCGGCCAGTGCGGGAAACAGCAGGCTGAACTCGCCCAGGCCGGGCGTGGCGGTAATCAGTTCGGTCACCGCGCCCAGCGGCCAGCCGCCACCCGGTAACTGGGCGTCCAGCCGGGCATGGCCGCTGGCCAGCGTGCGTTGCCGGCGGTTGGGTTCGCGCCCGCGCCACAACTGCGGGGTTTCGGCCAGCAGGGTGTGGAGGTCGGTGGACTGATGTTGCGGTCGGTTCACGTTGGCTCTGGTGTGCCGCCGGCTCAGGCCAGCTGCGGACGGATCACGCCCACCCCCAGGCCTTCAATCACCAGTTCCTGGCGGCGCAGGTCAATTTCCAGTGGCTCGAAGTCGACGTTTTCCGGTATCAGCTGCACCCGGTGGCCGCGCCGGCGGAAACGTTTTACCGTTACTTCGTCATCCAGCCGGGCCACCACGATCTGGCCGTTCAGTGCTTCCGGGGTGCGGTGCACGGCCAGCAGGTCGCCGTCGAGGATGCCGGCATCCTGCATGCTCATGCCTTCCACCCGCAGCAGGTAATCGGGCCGCTGCGGGAACAGGGCAGGGTCGATGCGGTATTCATCCTCGATGTTTTCCTGCGCCAGGATGGGGCTGCCGGCGGCCACCCGGCCCACCAGCGGCACCGGGGTGTTGGCACTGGCCGGCAGTTCGCCGGCGGCCAGCGGTTGCAGCGTGATGCCACGCGACACGCCGCGGCCGATGTGGATCACGTCTTTCTTCTCCAGCGCCCGCAAATGCGCCTCGGCGGCATTGGGCGAGCGGAAGCCAAAGTGTGCGGAAAGCTCTGCCCGGGTAGGTGGAAACTTATTTTTATCAATGAATTGCGAGATAAACTTAAGAATTTCTCTTTGCCTTGTTGTCAGTGCTTTTGGGGCCATGGTCCGGTCCTGTGTTGGGTATCTATAAATATATACAGTGCTGTATGTATGATCAAGCGTATTGTGATGGCCGGTGGGTGCAGGTGGGTGCCGGGTGGTAGCGGGCGCGCTGCCACAACGCGCTACCGCAACGCGCTGCCACAACGCGCTACCGCAACGCGCTGCCACAACGCGCTGCCCCAAGGCCCTGACCCTGGCTTGCTTGGCTCAGCGGCCCCGTAAACGGGGCTGCCCTCACAGCCTTTTGCCTTGGACGGGTCGGCCTCACAGGGCATCCTGCCCTGGGCGGCCTTGAATGGACATCCTGTCCATTCAACCCTAAGGCAAATGCCTGCTCGGC
>JBFIHZ010000338.1:0-4408 GCA_041601535.1 Lysobacterales bacterium
AATCAGTACCACAGATAATGCCACCGTAAACGCCGCGACGGTCAGTAACAGACGGTTGCGCAGGGCCATGCGCCTGCTCTCCGGCCGAATGCGCAGCCGCCACAACCCTGTTGCTGGCAGCACCGCCAGGCAACTCAGGTACAGCAACATCCGCAGACTCAGCAGGTCAGCGATTTCGGCTGCATCGGTGGACAGAGCATTGACAATCATGTCCCGGTCTATAATTACATTGTAGGTATCCATAAAATAAGCGGCGCAGGCTGCGACCAGCAGCAGGCCGGTGATGGCCGGTTTGATCAGCGGCCGTAAGGACACAAGGCACAGCAGCATAACCAACACACAGTACAGCACCACGCCCAATGCCAGTATGTGGGCATAGCCCCAGGGCTGCTGGGCATACACCGCAGCAAGATTGCGGAAAAATGCCGCGTTGAAAGCCACCGTGAAAAACGCCGCACTGAGCAGGATCAGCGGGTTGGGGCTGAGTGCCTTTCGTTTGCCACTGGCTGGGTTCATCCGTCCGACCTTCCGGCTCCCTTTGACGCAGCAGACAAGGCAAAGCGGCTGTGTGGCCACCCGGCCGGACGGAATGCAATGAACAGCGCCAGCGCGCCAAACCAGCACAAGGTCAAAGTCCACAGGTCGTGTGACAGGAAGTGTGCGCCTCGAGCCTGTTGCCCCAGGGCAAATGCAGAGCCCACCACCAATCCAGGCAGCAGGAAAAAGCGTGGCCGCTGCACATAGGGCAAGGCGCAGAAATAGACAGCCAGCAAAGCAAAACCGGCGGATGCGTGCCCGGCCGGGAAACAATGCCCACCACTGGTGGCACCAAAAGTGTAGGTGAAATTGTGTTGATACAAAACCTCTCCACCATAGCGCGAAAGATGCCAGGGGCAGGGCACCGGGCTGAACCGCTTGGCAAAAGCAATCAAAGCGGGCAGCGCCGCCATACACGTGAACAGATAAAGCAGTGGACGGCGCACTGGCCGAACACGCTGCCACCGAAGGCCAGCCACCAGTGCACCGAGTACGCCCACGCCCAACAGGATGATGAACTGTTTGCCATGGTGGTGTAACACGTCATAGGTGAACCAGTGGTTCCGCAAGGCCCACTGCCCACCTTCCCAGGCATACCATTGGTCCGCCAGCCAGAGATCGAGCGTGCTATGTTCCAGGGTAAACAGAATGCCGCCCGCCAGCAGCAAGGGCAGGACCAGGTGGCGAAGCCAGAACCCGGTAGCGAAAGGTGGCGATCGCAATTTATTGAAAAAGGCGCTCATTGAGTCAACCGCAGCACATCTGTGCGGCGAACATACGCCCGGTGTGATCAAATGGGCGTAAGTTTACGGGGAAAATTTTGTTAAAGGAGGTGCAGGTCGATTGCGATGTTTAATCCGGCAGTTTAACCGGGTGACTTCAGCGCTACCGCAGTACTGGCAGCCAGGCTTCTGGCCCCGGCAGCGAGAACCGTGGGTTAAAGTCAACTGGTAAAACTGACAGGTTCTTTTGTGGCGGATTTGGGTTAGCATCATTGCAAGGGGTTCTGACAGGTTGCCGAACGCAACCAGGCCGGGACGGTGAATTGACATGGACAGGTCAGCGCCGGACGTCAGGATGTTGTGCCACAGGATGCCGCCGTGAACCGATTGCTGGTGGCGTCGCAAGATTATCAAAGGGACTTGAACGCATGGAAATGCACGCACTGCTGCAGGAACTGATCCAACGCCAGGGGTCTGATCTCTATATCACAACCAACAGCCCACCGCTGGTGCGGGCCGATGGCGTAAGCCAGCCCGTGGCCGATATTAATTTCACTGCGGAACACACTGCGAATCTGGCCCGCTCGCTGATGAATGATGAGGAAAGCGCTGAATTCGACAAGTCCCTGGAAATGAATCTGGGCCTTCATTGCGAAGGCATTGGCCGCTTCCGGGTGAACATCCACCGTCAACGCGAACAGACCGGCATCGTGATCCGTCATGTCAAAACCTCCATACCCACGCTGGATCAACTGAAACTGCCGGGCGTGTTCAAGGAAATCATTGAGCAGAAACGCGGGCTGATCCTGGTCACCGGTGCCACGGGCTCGGGCAAGACCACCACGCTGGCGGCCATGCTGAATCATCGCAATGAACACACTCACGGGCATATCGTTACCGTTGAGGACCCGATAGAGTTCATTCATCCCAACAAGAAGTGCATCTTTACCCAGCGCGAAGTGGGCACCGACACCCATTCTTTCAGCGCCGCGCTGAAAAATGCCTTGCGCCAGGCGCCGGATGTCATTCTGATTGGTGAAATTCGTGACCGCGAAACCATGGAAGCGGCCATTACCTTTGCCGATACCGGCCATTTGTGCCTGGGTACACTGCACTCGAGCAACGCCTATCAAACCCTGCACCGCGTGATGAACCTGTTTCCAGGCGAGCGGCATGATGAAATCTACCTGCAGTTATCCATGTGTTTGCGCGCGGTGATTTCGCAACGCCTGGTGCCTTCACTGGATGGTAAACGGGTGGCCGCGGTGGAAATCCTGCGTGACACGCCGTGGGTCAAGGATCTGATCAAGTCCGGCCAGGTGGACAAAGTCAAGGAGGGCATGCAAAAAGGCTCAAGCGGTGGCTGCCAGACCTTTGACCAGGACCTGCTGCGTTTATACGCCGAAGGCAAAATCGACCGTGCTGAGGCCCTGGCCAATTCCGATAATCCCAATGACCTGCGGCTTAGCCTGCAGCACGCCAATCCGGCGACCAATCCGGCGGCCAATCAGGCAGCAACCGAAACCAGCCAGCCGGCTGAGCCCAGCGAGCCGGCAACGGCGCCCTCGGAAACCTGGGTGCTGGAAGAATCGCTGAGCGCCAAAAAACCGCCGGAAGGGATGGCCGTCAACCTGTAAGGCCGCCGTCAGGCAGGACATGGCTGGCCGTGTTACTGCTGCATGTGGAGGTCAATGATGGCGCGGTACAGGCTGGTGCCTACGGGTATCAGTTTGTCCGGGTAGTCATAGCGGTTGTCGTGCAACTGGGGGTGGTCTTCACCGCAGCCCAGCCCAAAAAATGCACCCGGATAGCGGGCGGTGAAATAGCCGAAGTCCTCTGACCACCTGAAAGCTTCCGGTAATTCCTGTACTTCCAGCCCCAAAGCCTGCGCTGCCTGCGCAACCACCGCGGTGCAGCCGGCATCCGACCGGGTGGCGGCAAATGACTCGTGCCAGCTCAGCTGATGGCCCAGCCCGGAGTGTTGCGCCAGTTCGCTGACCCGCAAAGTCAGCCGGTGTTGCAGCAGCTGAATATCCTCATCGCTCTGTGCGCGGATGACACCGCTGACCAGGCCCATGCCGGGCGTCACGCCGAAATTCGGACCGGCGGCAGCATCACCCAGCAGGGCATGCGTAACGGTGCCCAGCACCGGGGCAGACACTTGCGTGGACAGATCCTGGTGAAAGCGGTTCACTTCCGCTACCAGACGGGTCACCGCATCTGCCGGATTGATGCCATGTTCCGGGTAGCTGGAATGCGATGTGCGGCCGGTAAACTCTGCCAGGAAGCCCACGGAAGCCTGGGCAAACAAGCCCGGCCGGAGCAGCACCCGCGCGAACGGGAACTTGGGCACATTGTGGAATGCGTAAACGAAATCGGGTGGCGGCAAAGCCTGGAAGGCCGGGTCGGCGAGTATGGATTGCGCGCCGGTACCGGTTTCCTCCGCCGGCTGAAACAGCAGGTATACCCGGCCGCGCGCTATGGGCCGAACATGCAGATCGTCCGCCAGAGCGATCAGCGTGGCCATATGGCCATCATGCCCGCATTTATGCGACACGCCATCAATGGATGAACGGTGAGCAAACGTATTGGTTTCCTGAATGGGCAAGGCATCCAGTTCACATCGCAGCAGTACCGCGGGGCCAGGCTGGCCACTGTCAAACACGGCGCAGATGCCGGTCGCCATGCTGCCGAGCCCGCTCAGCAGCTGGCTGGGCTGACTCCGGTTCAGGCGCTCCACCACGGTGACCGCGGTATTTTGTTCCTGCTCAGAGAGCTCCGGGTGAGCATGCAGCAAGTGCCGCAACTGGACGATTTCAGGCGACGGTTCAGTTGGGATTTTCATCAGACCCTACCCCTGTGTGCAGGCAGATTGTAACCGGTTCGCGTTCGTTTGCTGGCGCTACCAGCGATGATAGAAGAAGCGGAAATTGCCCAGCGGGGAGACATAGATTTCACCATTGCCGGTGTATTCCGGTTTGATGTCGATAACCCAGCCACCGGGCAGAAACCACCGGGCCGACCGCTTCTCCAGCCGGATACGCCCCAGCTCCGGTGCTCCCAGCCGGGTCCACAGGATGCGGCCATCGCGGTTCTTGAGGACGAATACTGTGCCGGGTGCGGGGCCATGATTCTCTCGGGATTCCAGC
>JBFIHZ010000339.1:0-4373 GCA_041601535.1 Lysobacterales bacterium
CCTGGAGCGGGCCACAATGCACCTGTTCAGGCCGGCCGCTGCCTTGCGCCTGAATACCGGCCGGGCGTGGAACGAACCGGACAACAACCCGCCCGATGGCGCGGTGATCTACTACGCCTTTGCCGAGGCACCGAAGGACGATGTTCGTCTGGAAATCCTCGACCGCGACGGCAGCGTGCTGCGAACGTTCTCAAGTGCAGCAGCCGAACAGCTTGATGACGGCTTTGTCAAAGGCGTCGACGGCGAGCCCCCGGCCGCCCCCTTACCGGTGGAGCCCGGCCAGAACCGTTACGTGTGGAACCTGCGCGTTGAGCCGATGACTGCAGTGGCCGATACCATCCGCTATGTTTCCAACCGGCCCTACCGCGTGGCTCCCGGCGAATATACCCTCAGGCTGAGCCTGGCGGACCAGGTGGAAACGGCCACCCTGCAGGTGGTAGACCACCCGCTGAAACCCCGTGATGAAGCCGCTTGGCGCGAACAGCAAGCGCTGGTCCGGACGCTTTATCAGCTGGTCAATGAAGTGCACCAGTCCACCAATGAACTGCGGCGGGTCAGTCAGCAGGTGCAAGCAGGCCTGGCGGAAAGCAGTGACAGGCAGATGAAACGCGCCGGAGCAGCGCTGCTGGAACGGCTGCGGCAATGGGAAGAACAGGTGCCTCAGGCACCCTTGCCGGACGGCCTGGAAGACCGTATCGGCTATCCAAGCCACCTGTTGAGCACCCAGATACTGCACGTGATGTCGATCGTCGACCAGGGGCCGCCAGTGGCCGCGGTAACCAAAGAGCGCGTTGCCGCATTGCAATCGCGCTGGAACGAACTGGCTGAGGACAAGCAGCAGATCCTCGCCAACGAACTGGCTGAATTCAACCGCCGTGCCGGCCCCGATCATCACGTGGAGGCGAATTGAATGCGGCCCTCGCATAGCTGGCAGTTCAGTTCCCATGGCCAACCGGCGGAGGTTTTGAAGTGGCGGGCGCAGGACCTGCCGGAACCCGGCCCGGGCCAGGCGCTGGTGCGGATTCATGCCATCGGGGTCAACCGGTCCGACCTGAACTACGTGCTGGGCACGCATTTTCCCGCACGCGACTTCCCCAGCCGGCTGGGCGGTGAAGCCACCGGCGAAGTTATCGCGTTGGGGCCGCCGGCCCCCGGCAAGCTGCCTCCAGTCAGCCGCCTGCGGCTGCAAACTGGCAGCCGCGTCGGCACCCTGAGCGGGCGCCTGGATCGCATTTCCATGGGCGTGTACCGTGATATCGGTTTGTACGACCAGGCCGCACTGGCACCCATCCCGGAAGCCTATTCCTATGCACAGGCCGCCGCACTGTGGACGGGCGTTATTACCATGGCCGGTGCGATGGAGATGGCTGGCTTTTCTGCCAAAACGGCAGCTGGCAAGTGTGTGCTGATTACCGCCGGCGCCAGCGGCATGGGCGTACTGGGGCTGAAACTTGCACGGCACTGGGGTGCCACCACCGTGGCGACCACGCGCAGTCCCGCCAAGCTCGGCAAACTCAGTCAGCTGGCCGATCATGTCATCGTGTGTGATGACAGCGAAAGCCTGACCGCCGGCATGAAGTCTTTGCCCGATGGTCCGTTGGCTGACCTGGTCCTGGACCCGGTTGGCGCGGCCTTCTTTCCCGGCCTGTTGAGCGTGCTCGCCCCCGGCGGAGATATCGTCAGCTACGAAGGCATCAGCGGCGTGCAGGCCAGCCTGCCCATCATGCAATTGATGATGAAGAATGCCCGCATGCACGGCTACACCACCTTCCGGGCGTACAACCGTCCTGCCCTGCTGGATTACCTGATTGAGGTGGGGCTGGACAACGCCGACGCCTTGCGTCCGGAAATCGCCCGGACCTTTGCCTTGACAGAAACACCTGAGGCGCTGCAAAGCCTGAGCCGTTCAGAACACCTGGGCAAGCTGGTGATTGGCGTCTGACTATGTGCCTTGCGCTGTAAACAAGACGCGCCGCAACATCGCATGATGGGTGACCTCACCCTGGTGTGGCAGGAAATGTTTATAGTCTTCGCGCAACTCATGGCGTGCGTCCGAGTTCAGCGCCGCGTTCAGATCCTCGTTGCTGTCGAAGACGATTTCGTTGCCCAGAAAGCAGCCGGAGCGGGCCACAGCAAACGCTTCCGGCAGGGCAACCGGCAGGTAACAGTAGATGTTTCTGATACGCGGGAACCGCGTCATGATCGGCGGGTGATGGCCGATGTAATAGTCGGTAAATTCCTGCTCACGTTCAATCGGCCGGTAATAGCGGACAACGAAGGAGACGGAGGCCGTGCGCGCTGGTGTTGTGCCATCCCGCAGGGGTTGCGGCAAGGTGGTAAATGCTTCCACCGTGAGGCGGGAGTCCTGCTGCCGCGGCATCGATTGTATTGCTGCCTCGACCGCCGGGTGCAGCAACGCGGACTGCATATCATCCGCGCTGGCAAAACCCGCCTGAATGATCAGCAGCTTGCCGGTCTCATCACCCAGGTAGGGGTCTGCCACTGACAATGGCGAAAAGGCTTCTATGGTGCTGTTTTTACAGGCCTGGTTCAGCGCAGGACCACATACTTCATCAGCCCATGACTGCAACTGCTCATGCTGCCCGGCAGGGCCATCCACGTGAAGAAAACAGGCCAGTTCCATATCAGACTCCGCACACCAGGAAAAAAAGGAACCATACCCCATCCGGCAGATCATCGCAGCGCGCAGCGGCTTGACGGGCAGGTAGCCAGGCTGTCAAATGTCGGATCAGTACCGACCCGACACTGCAGGCGAAATACCCAATGACCCAGGTCAACGGCACCATTTTGAACGAATTCTCGCTGATTCTGGGCGACCGCTATTCCACCAACCCGGCGGTGTGCGAGCAGCATGGGCACGACGAGTCGCGCCACCCCAGCATGCCGCCCGATGTGGTGTGTTTTGTGCGCTCGGCGGAAGAAGTCGGGGCGCTGCTGAAAATCTGCCACCGGGAATCGATTCCGGTGGTGCCATTTGGCACCGGCACCAATGTGGAAGGCCAGGTCTGCGCGGTCCGCGGCGGCGTCTGCATTGACATGAGCGAGATGAATTCCATCACCCGTGTCAGCCAGGACGACATGGACTGCACCGTGCAGGCAGGGGTTACCCGCAAGCAACTCAACGATCACCTGCGTGACAGTGGATTGTTCTTCCCCATCGACCCCGGCGCGGACGCCTCCATCGGCGGCATGGCGGCCACCAATGCGTCCGGCACCACCACGCTGGCCTACGGTTCGATGAAAGAAAACGTACTGGCACTGAAGGTGGCCTTACCCAACGGTGAGCTGATCAGCACCGCCAGCCGTGCACGCAAATCATCGGCTGGTTATGACCTGACGCGTTTGTTTATCGGCTCGGAAGGTACCCTGGGCGTTATCACCGACATCACACTGAAACTGCACGGCCGCACCGAAGCCATTTCCGCGGCCCGGGTTTGCTTCAGCGATATTGCCGATGCCGTGCAAACCGTCACCCTGGCGTTGCAGAGTGGTGTACGCCTGGCGCGCATGGAGCTGCTCGACCAGAGCCAGATCATCGCGATCAACCAGTACAGCAAAACCGATTACCCGGAACAGGCGACCCTGTTCCTGGAGTTTCACGGCAGCCGTTCCGGGGTAGCAGAACAGGCCGAGCTGTTCGGCGAAATCGCCACGGAATCGGGTGGCAGCAACTGGGCCTGGACCCGCAACGAAACCGAGCGCAGGCAAATGTGGTCGGCACGCCATACCGCCGCTTTCGCCGCGCGCAGCGCCCGTCCGGGCTGTGTGGCCGTGGCCACCGATGTGTGCGTGCCGCTGTCCCGGCTGGCTGAATGCATTGACGCAACCCGCAAGGACATTGAGCAGCATTGGCAATGGCCCTTTATGCTGACCGCGCACATCGGCGACGGCAATTTCCACTATGTGTTTCTGATCAGTCCTGATGCTGAAGAAGAATGGACGGTATTCCGCGCCCTGTACGAAAAACTGGTTGATCGCGCCATTGCAATGGGCGGAACCTGCACCGGTGAGCATGGCATAGGACTGGGTAAAAAACACTTCCTGATCAGGGAGTTCGGCCCCGCCGGAACCGCTGTGATGCGGTCGATAAAACAGGCCATAGACCCACGCGGCATCATGAACCCGGGCAAGATATTTGAAACTTGACCAATCACCCTAATTGTTTCCTTTCGCAGCTGTGTCCGTGCCTGATAGGCTGGTTTTCTGATTGGAGTCCGTTGCTGAATTTGGAGACAGGATAATGCTTCTTGCCCGGCGCATGGAGTCGCAGAAGAACAAGAGTTTCGGCATGTACGAACATGCGATGAAACTGGCTCAGGACGGTGCCGACATCATCCACCTCGAAGTGGGCC
>JBFIHZ010000340.1:0-4357 GCA_041601535.1 Lysobacterales bacterium
GGCCAGCCCAGTTCGCTGCCGTTATCGGTGCGCATCAAAACCGGTATGCGCACGCCATATTTGCGGATCAGTGCAAGATCATAATCGATATCCACCGCGCGCCAGCGGATGCCCTGCTGTTGCATCAGATCCATTGCCAGTTCGCACAGATGGCAGTCCGGCCGGGTGTACAGAATCAGCGGCTGAATGTGGCCGGGCGGGTTGGTCAGCGAATTGTCGTGCATCACGGCATGTTCACCAGGTAGCCGGAACGGATTTGTTTCAAGGCACAGACCATGAGTCAGAAACAGACTGGATGTCAACACGACTGGCATCATGGCGCGGAAAAAGCAGTCGCTTTAGCGGCAAAACCATCAGTGCCGTAGTATCCTGTCGGCCACCCAAATCATCACGGAAACATAGATGGCTGTCAGCGTATTCGACTTGTTCAAAATCGGCATTGGCCCTTCCAGTTCGCATACGGTCGGGCCGATGAAGGCAGGCTGCACGTTCGCGCAACGCCTGCAGCAGGCCGGACTGCTGGAACAGACCAGCCGGGTGCGCACCACGCTGTTCGGCTCGCTGGCGCATACCGGCCGTGGCCACGGCACGGACAAAGCCGTGATGCTGGGGCTGCAGGGGGAAATGCCCGATCGCATTGATCCGGACAGCATCGATGGGCTTCTGGAACACATTCGCTCGCAGCAAAGCCTGAAACTGGCCGGTGTGCATGAGCTGCGCTTCGTCGAGAAAGAAGACCTGAAATTCAACAAGCGGCAGGTGTTGCCGCACCATCCCAACGGCATGCGTTTCGAGGCACTGGATGCTGCGGGCACAGTACTGATGTCACGCGAATATTACTCGGTAGGCGGCGGTTTCGTGGTCAACCAGGACCGCGCCGCCGAAGATCGCATCGTGGCCGACGAAACGCCACTGCCGTTCCCGTTCAACAGTGGTGATGAACTGCTGAATTGGTGCGAATCCGCTTCTATGTCCATAGCAGCATTGATGCTGGCCAATGAAAAAACCTGGCGCAAGGAAGAAGAAATCCGCACCGGCCTGATGCGCATCTGGACTGCCATGGACGCCTGCATGGAGCGCGGCTACCGCCAGGAAGGCGACCTGCCCGGTGGCCTGCACGTCAAGCGCCGCGCACCGGCACTGCACCGTGAATTATCCGGCCAGGCCCAGTCCGAAGACCCGCTCAACATACTCGACTGGGTCAATCTGTTCGCCCTTTCCGTCAACGAAGAAAACGCTGCGGGCGGACGGGTGGTGACCGCTCCGACCAATGGCGCCGCCGGTATTATTCCTGCTGTCATTCAGTACTACCGGCGCTTTATCCCGGGTGCCAGCGATTCAGGCACCGTGGATTTTCTGCTCACGGCCGGAGCCATTGGCATCCTGTACATGCAAAACGCGTCCATTTCCGGTGCCGAAGTGGGTTGCCAGGGCGAGGTTGGCGTGGCCTGCTCCATGGCTGCCGGCGGACTGACCGCCGCCATGGGTGGCACACCCTGGCAAGTGGAAAATGCCGCGGAAATCGGCATGGAGCACAACCTGGGATTGACCTGCGATCCGGTGGGCGGACTGGTGCAGATCCCCTGCATTGAACGTAATGCCATGGGTGCCGTCAAAGCCATCAACGCGCAACGCATGGCGTTCCGTGGCGATGGCAAGCATCGCGTGTCGCTGGACAAGGTGATCAAAACCATGCGCGATACCGGTGCCGATATGAAAAGCCACTACAAGGAAACCTCGCGCGGCGGCCTGGCCGTTAATGTTATTGAGTGCTGACACGGATGCGAACAATCACTGCGAACACGGTGCGAATCTTTGCCCTGGCAGCTTTACTGCTGGCGGCACCGGTGCTGGCGAAAAACATATACAAATACCAGGATGAAAACGGCATCTGGCACTTTACCGACCGCGCTCCAGCTGAAGACCAGTCGTTTGAAACCGTTTTTATGGAGCGCGAACCGGAACCCCGTATCCGCATGCGCCGTGAAGGACCCGAGACCAACCCGGTGTATGTGTTGTTCAACGATTTCTGGGGGCCAGTAGAGGTGGAAATACGGCTGTCAGAGCAGTTCAATGTCCTGACCGAGCCCGCCCTGCCGGCCCGTTTCGTCATTCCCGGACAAACCGAGCGGGCGCTGGTCGGGCTGGGCGCACTGAACCCACGGCAGGGCTTTACCTACCGCCTGCACCTGGCGTCCGTGCCCGGTCCGCCGGTGCCGCAACCGGTGGAAGGGCTGGTTATTTACCCACCGTTCGCAGCCGAAGAAGCCTATCCCATCAGCCAGGGCTTCAACGGTGGCAAAACCCACCAGTCCGAAGACAGCATTTATGCCATCGACATTGTCATGCCAGTAGGCACCACGATCACGGCGGTACGTGATGGCATCGTGATGGACGTAGAAGAGGACTTTAACCGCGGCGGCACCGACCAGGAAAAATTTGCCGACAAGGCCAACCACGTGCGCGTGCTGCACGACGACGGCACCATGGCACTGTATGCCCATCTCGACCTGGCCAGCGTCAGGGTCCGCGCCGGTGCGCGGGTACGGGCCGGCCAGGCGCTGGCGCGTTCCGGCAATACCGGTTTCAGTTCGGGGCCGCATCTGCATTTTGCATTGCAGCAAAACCTCGGGCTGCGCATGGTTTCCCTGCCTTTCCGCTTCTACCTGCCCGGCGGGGGCAGCCAGGAGCCGGTGGAAAACCAGCTGCTCAGCGGCACACTGGCCGGGCGCTGAAAGCCTTACGATTTGAGGTAGCCGGCCCGGCCGTCTGGTAGAATGGCGCCCTTTTCCGCGCCGCTGGCCCCGCATTATCAACTACCCGGAACGCAAGCACAGCGACTGGCGCTTCAGCCGCGCGCAAGCCCGGACAACAAACACAGATCACACACCATGGCCCAATTAGAAAAGGAACTCGCACGACGCCGCACGTTTGCGATTATTTCCCATCCCGATGCCGGCAAAACCACCCTCACCGAGAAGCTGTTGCTGTTTGGTGGTGCTATCCAGATGGCCGGTGCCGTCAAGGCCAAGAAAGCCGCCCGCCACGCCACCTCTGACTGGATGAAGCTGGAACAGGAGCGCGGCATTTCGGTGACCAGCTCCGTGATGCAGTTCAACTACCAGGACCGGGTGGTCAATCTGCTGGACACGCCTGGCCATGCCGACTTCTCGGAAGACACCTACCGCACGCTGACCGCGGTGGATTCCGCCCTGATGGTCATCGACTGCGCCAAGGGCGTGGAAGAACGCACCATCAAGCTGATGGAAGTGTGCCGCCTGCGGCAGACCCCGATTTTCACCTTTATCAACAAGCTCGACCGCGAGGGCCGCGACCCGGTTGAACTGCTGGACGAGGTGGAATCCGTACTCGGCATTGAATGCGCTCCGATCACCTGGCCCATAGGCATGGGACAACGCCTGAAAGGCGTTTACCACCTGCTGGACGACGCTGTGCACCTGTACGACTCGGGCAAGAACTATGTTACCCAGCAAGCCCGCATCATCCAGGGCATCAATAACCCGGAGTTGGATGAAGTACTGGGCCGCGATGCAGCCGATTTCCGCGAAGAAATCGAGCTGGTGGTGGGTGCCAGTCACAGTTTCAATGCCGAGGCCTACCTGGCTGGCGACCAGACTCCGGTGTTCTTTGGCTCCGCCATCAATAATTTCGGGGTTACACCCTTACTGGATGCATTCGTAAAACACGCACCCGCTCCTGGCCCCCGCGAAACGGTTCGCCGCACGGTACAAAGCACCGAACCCGCCATGACTGGATTTGTTTTCAAGATACAGGCCAATATGGACCCGGCACATCGCGACAGGGTTGCATTCATGAGAATCTGTTCAGGCCGTTTTGAAGGCGGCATGAAACTGCATCACGTACGGCTCGGCAAGGACATCAAGGCGGCCAATGCGCTGACCTTTATGGCGCAGGAACGTGGCCATGTGGAAACCGCCTGGCCGGGTGATATTGTCGGGGTGCACAATCACGGCACGATTGGCATCGGCGATACGTTTACCGAGGGAGAGTCACTGCAGTTCACCGGCATCCCGAATTTCGCGCCGGAACTTTTCCGCCGGGCCCAACTGCGTGATCCCTTGAAGCTGAAGGCGCTGCAGAAAGGCCTGGAACAATTGTCAGAAGAAGGTGCAACCCAGTTTTTCCGGCCGCTGATGGGCAATGACCTGATTCTTGGCGCGGTCGGCATACTGCAGTTTGACGTGGTGGCCTATCGGCTGAAAAACGAATACAACGTGGATGCCATTTTCGAGGCGGTCAATATCCAGACGGCGCGCTGGGTGCGCGGCAAGGACAACAAGAAACTGGCCGATTTCCGCCGTCAGCTGAACAACAA
>JBFIHZ010000341.1:0-4353 GCA_041601535.1 Lysobacterales bacterium
GACTGCATCAGCGACAGGGCGGCGGCAGCAGCCGTGATGGCAAACACGTTTGATTTCAATTGCATTGTACTCTCCAAAGTTAAGTGAAAATTGCCCGTTCGTGGGCTGGGAGCATGGTGCACAGCTTGAAATCACGAAGGCTTCACCGGTTGTTCACAAATTCCTCACGGCAGGGCAGGCCGCGCCGGTCCGCCCCTGTGTCCCATCAGATCACGCCGGAATTACTGCGATGCGTTCCGGGAAACAGGTCTATAGTTGTTTACGTACACTAAATGTCGTACATTGTTTTCATTGCGTGAGTGCCCGACGTGGCCTGGTTGTTGGTTAAAGTGCCAAATAAGGACTAAAACTGATGAAATTTCGCTACCTGATTGTGTTATTAGGCTTTTGGATTAACACTGCCTGGCCGGATTTTTCTGACGCCACCATCACATCACACCCGTTTTATCCTCATGACGGGCCATACGTGCTTGAAATCAAAGGCGACTGGCCCAGTGACTGCCACCCCGGAGAACAGCAGCCGGTGATCCGTGCTTACGATGGCGGCACGGCATTGATCGAGTTTAAAACGGTGGTGGTTCACATCACCTGCAATCCGGTGCCGACACCGTACCGGGTACTGGTGGATATGAGCGATGTGGTGGGCAGCGTTGATGGCAGTTTCGACCAGCTGGACGTCACCATCCGCTTTGGTGGCGCTGAAACCACCCGGACACTGTTACTTTCCTGCCCTGAGGACGGCGCCTGTCCTGCGTCACCTGCAACGACTGTGTGGCCAGAACATGGCCTGTTTGAGAACTCCAGCCTGCACAGCCAGGGTTTGTTGATTGACCGGCAGAATTCGGCTGTGGCCGCGTATCCGCTGATCTATGACGAAAACGGTGACAGCAAATGGCTGATTGCCGGGGGCAGGGTGGTTGAAGACGTGTTTTTCGCCGAGTTGTTTGAGCTGACCGGCGGACAGTGTCTGGGTTGTCCATTGCCACAGCAACCGCCCGACGTATTGCCGGTGGGTAGCTTGACCTTGTTAGTCGACCGCCCGGGTACGCTGCAGGCCAGGATCAATCATGGGCCATTTGAGGAATATCAAAGTCTGGTGTTTGGTTACCAGACCTTCCGGGTTGGATCCAGCGGTCAACAAAGCCTGACCGACCTGGAAGGCCGCTGGGGCATCAGTGAAAACCGCGGCTCAGTCCCGCATTTGGGCGATCTGACGGATTATTTGCCTGGTGCCTTTGACCTGGTGCGCGAAAATATTGTCAACGCCGGTGGTGACGTGCTTCCGGACGGTCAGGAAAGCTATTTGGTCTTCACCACCACCGGCGGAGAACTGGGTCAGCTGGTTTGTGCTGGCAAGACCGCAGTCGATGGCACCACCACGTTCTGTGAATTTATAGACGCCACGGACGCTGCCGAGCCGCTGTTTCGGTTTTACCAGAACGGCCCGTCCAGTCTTTCCATTGAATTTGCCCGCCTCGCCATTACAGTCGGCATTCCGCCCGGAGGCAAGGCGGTTCGGCTGGATTGATGCTGGCCCAGATTGATCTTGGATGTCCGGGCCGAATGATTTGGCGGCCAGCCGATGCTGGCCGCCAGTCCGCAGATTATTGTTTAATGCCGCATTGATTCCGCCTGCCGGTACGAACTCCTCCAGGGCTGGAGTCAGCTTCATTGCAAATGCACCCTTCCTGTACGAATGATGCTTGCCATCAACCGTCCGGCTTGCTAACTTTCACAAATAGACTTACATTGAATTGATCCGGGGTCTGACATCGGGTTGGTTAATCCGGCCGATGCGCCAGGCCGCGCTGCGGGGGCATGGGAATGCGTAAAACTGTTGATTTCTACTTCGATTTTTCATCTACCTATTCGTATTTCGGTCAACACCGTATGATTCAGCTGTCGGCACAATACGATGTGGATATCCACTGGAAGCCCATCGTGCTTGGCGCGATATTCAAATCAACGGGACACAGTCCGCCATTCGAAGACTCTCCGCGTAAACGCTATACCTGGAAAGACGTCGAACGCTGTGCTGCCGAGCTGAATCTTCCGTACCAGTGGCCAGATCCGTTTCCATTCAACGGCATCACTGCTTCCCGAATCTATTACCTGTTGCATCGTCAATACGGCCCGGAACTGGCTGTTGACTGGGCGCGCGCGGTGTTTGATGGCAGCTTTGGCAAGGGGCTGGATGCGGCCGATCCTGAAGTACTGGTTGAAATCGCAGACTCGCTGGGTCTGGACGGCAATGATCTGCTGCAGGACTGTCAGCAGGACGACATCAAGAACCGGCTCAAAGCGGTCACCGCGGAGGCAGCAGAGCGGGATGTGTTTGGCGCGCCGACCTTTTTCCTCGACGGTGAAATGTTCTGGGGTGCTGACCGCATCTACCGTCTGGAACGGCGCCTGGCGGAAGCCGGCTGATGGGCCGGGGTAACTGGGTGCTGCCGGTTCTACTGCTCAGCGCAGGTACTGCAGCCATCACGGCGTGTGCAGTGCAGCCGCATGTTTCTGCTGCCGCGTATTGCCAGGCATTTGCCAGCGGTGAGCTTGAACAAGTTTCTATCGATGCCAGCCAGGCCGTCACCGGCCATGCCGAACTGCCTGATTATTGCGCCATCCGTGGCACCATCGCGCCAAGCATTGGATTCGAGGCGCGCTTTCCGTTGCGTGACTGGAATGGCAAATACTACCAATCGGGCTGTGGCGGCTATTGCGGCGGCGTGCTGCCGGATAAACCCGGTTTCTCCAATACCATCAACCAGGCACTGTTGCGCGGCTACGCGGCCATCACCACCGATGCTGGCCACCGTGGTGGCCTGGGCGACGCCTCATGGGCGGATAACAACCCGCAGGCGGTTGAGCTCTATGCAGACCGGGCGATTCAGTTGACCTACCAGGCGGGTGTGCAGATGGTTAACGCCTATTACGGACAAAACCCCGAACTGGAATATTTCGGCGGCTGTTCCAACGGCGGCCGCATGGCGGCCATGGCGGCACAGCGGTATCCCGAACTTTTCGACGGTATTCTCGGCGGCGCCGCCGTGCTCAACCTGTCGCAGAATGGTGGTATCTACGGTTCCTGGGTGGTGCAAGCCAACACCGGTGCGGACGGCAAGCGGGTGCTGCGGCGCGATAACTTCGCCGCCAAGCTGCCCGTGCTGGCGCGCGAGGTGCTGGCGCAATGTGATGCAACGGATGGACACACAGATGGAGTGATCAGCGCGCCGCGCCGGTGTACGGTGAATGTTGACGCGTTGCCGCAATGCACTGGCGATTCAGCCAGTAACTGTTTTACCAGCCAGGAACGCGAGGTTCTGAAAAAGTGGTACCAGGGCCCGCGCAACTCCGCCGGCGAGGCGCTCTATCCGGGTATGCCACCGGGCAGTGAGGACTACTGGCTGGTGTGGTTCCTGGACGGTGAAAATGCGGTGGCTCCGGGTAATGCCCTGGGGGGTGATTACGCCCGTCACCTGGGCTTTGCTGAGTCTGTGGATGCCGGCTATACCGCACTGGATTTTGATTTCGACCACGACCCGCAACGCCTGGTGGCCAATGGTCTGCGCCTGAATGCCATGGACCCTGACCTGTCAGCTTTCCGCGCTGCCGGTGGCAAGTTCCTGATGTGGCATGGCTGGCAAGACCCGCTGGTGCTGCCCGATCAGAGTGTCGCCTACTACGAAGACGTGCTGACCACCCTGGGCGGGCAGCGAAATGTCGATCCGTTTTTCCGCCTGTTTATGATTCCGGGATATGGACACTGCTGGGAATTGCCCTCCCGACTGCCGGATCAGTTCAACCCGATTGCCATACTGGAGAACTGGGTAGAGCAGGGCCAGGCGCCCGATGTCCTCACCGTCACCAAAACCGACTCCGGCGAAACCAGTGAAATCCGCGTGTGCCCCTATCCTACATCACCGGTTTACCTGTCCAGCAAGCAGCAATCGCCTGCTGCGCAGTGCGGTAAATGATGTACTGATGTCCTGTGTTTCCTGCCGTATCCTCACCCTGTTGCCGCGCCCCCCTGGTTTCGGTTAGAATTTCCGCGTCAAGTCAAACGGCAATTAACGGACGAGCCCTATGAAGATTTCAAGCACCCAAGACGCCCGATTCGTCGCGAAGGTGCTCGTCCGCATGTCAGGCATTTTCACTGCCGGCACCTTCACGCCGAATCCTCTCGACCACAGCTAGCCGTTCCACTCGTTCAATTTGTCGTTCGGCCGGCTGATTCCGGACCGAACCGCCGTTCCCGCTGTATTCGCGGGACAGCCAGAACAACGAGATTGGAACAATGACTTACATAACAAACAAACCAACGCTTACCCGGCGTGTAACACAATTCATGCGCGA
>JBFIHZ010000342.1:0-4345 GCA_041601535.1 Lysobacterales bacterium
AGAACAGTTGCCTGATCCAGCTGCCATGGCACTGGATGAGCTGGCCTATCTGACCGCCTTGCGGCAGCGTCTGGTGGATGCACAGGCGGTGGAAGAGCCTGCATTTGCCGCGCTGGCTGAGCAGCGGTCTGCGGCGGTCATCCGGCAGTTGCAGGGTGGCGCGGCGGCGGACGGAGAGGGTGCGGCAGGAGGCAGCCTGGCGACGCCATTGCCATTAAGACAGGCCGCGCCGCGGGAAGCCGAATCCGGCGCGGAGGGCGAGGTGCCGCTGGCTCTGGAGGTTTCCGTAAACGAGTAGCACGCAGCGGCCTTGCCGTTTACTCTGTACCCTTTAGTGCTATTAAGCCCGCCTTTGTGTACTGACCATTACGGTTCTGGCCGGCACCGGCCAGGCCGCGGGGCCGCGGGTGACAGTGACCAATTCCCCTTGCGGGCGGGATAACACGACGGAGCGTTTTCGATGACACGATGGTTGCAAGAGCCGCTGGTTCACTTCCTGTTGCTGGGCGGCCTGATTTTTGTGGTTTACGGGGCGATCAATGACGGTCCGGCCAGTGACGAGGAAATCGTCATCAGCCGGGGTCAGCAGACCAGCATGGTGGATACGTTTGCCCGTACCTGGCAGCGGCCGCCAACTGCTGAAGAACTGGATGACCTGATGGCGGAACACATGCGCCAGGAAATGGCCTACCGTGAGGCGCTGGCCCTGGGGCTGGATGAGAATGACATCATTATCCGCCGGCGCCTGCGGCAGAAGCTGGAGTTGCTGGCGGAAGACACCGCCTTGCTGGCAGCGCCCAGCGACGAGCAGTTGCAACAGTTTCTGGACAGCCATGCCGACAACTACCAGGTGGAGCCGCGGGTCAGCCTGCAACAGGTGTATTTCAACCGGGACCGGCGCGGAGACCAAGCGGAAAGCGATGCCCGGGCCTTGTTGCCGCACTTGCAGCAACGGCCGGATGCCGATGTGGATTCTTTGTCTGACCCGCTGGCATTGCCCAACACCATGGAGTTCGTGCGCCTGGGTGAGGTCACCCGGATGTTTGGCGTGGAGTTTTCCAGCGCACTGATGGCCCTGCCCACCGGTGCCTGGAGTGGCCCCGTCGGCTCGGGGGTCGGGGTTCATCTGGTGCGCCTGACTGAGCGTATCGATGGCCGCAAGCCCAGGCTGGATGAAGTGCGTGAACGGGTGCAGCGCGACTGGTATGCGCAACGCCGCGTCGAGGCCGTGGAAGCCATGTACCAAAGACTGGGCGAGCGCTACCGGGTCACCGTAGAGCCGCTGACGGCTACGGATAAGGAAGCCGGTCCATGAGAGCCGGCCTGGGTGCTTTGCTGGTGGTTCGGGCCCGGCTGTTGCTGGCCCCGCTGCTGCTGACCCAGCTGTTGCTGACCCTGGCCGCGCCGTTGCAGGCACACGAACTGCGCCCGGCTTACCTTGGCATTCAGCAAACCGGCGAGCAGCGATTCGAACTGCTGTGGCGGGTGCCGGAGCCGGACGGGCCGCCGTTGGCGATTGATGTGCGCTTGCCCGAGAACTGTGAGACAGCCGGCGAAATATTGCGCTGGCAGGAAAGTGAAATGCGGGTTGAGCGCTGGGCCGCCGTGTGTGCCGGGGGCCTGTTTGGCCAGCGTATTGAAGTCGGGGGCCTGTCGGCCGCCGCGGTTGAAGCGCTGGCACGTTTCGAGCGGCTGGATGGCACTACCCAGGTGGAGCGGCTGTCGCCCGATAAAACCGGATTCGTTGCAAGCCAAACGGAATCAGGCTGGCAGGTGGCGCTTACCTACGGCGTGCTGGGTGTCGAGCACATCCTGCTGGGTATAGACCACCTGTTGTTCGTGCTGGCACTGGTGTTACTGGTGTCTGGTACCCGCACGCTGTTATGGACGATTACCGCCTTCACGCTGGCGCACAGCCTGACCCTGGCTGCGGCGACACTGGGCTGGGTGGCTGTGCCGCAACAGCCGGTGGAGGCGGTAATCGCGCTGAGCATACTTCTGGTGACGCTGGAGATCGTCCACTGGCGCCAGGGCAAACCCGGCATCACCCGGCGCCGTCCGTGGCTGGTGGCGTTCACCTTCGGCTTGTTGCACGGCTTTGGTTTTGCTGGCGCACTGACCGAAATCGGTTTGCCGGAGCAGGCCATTCCACTGGCACTATTGTTCTTCAACCTGGGTGTGGAGTTGGGGCAGGTGGTGTTTATCCTGGCGGTGCTGCTGAGCTGGTCGATACTGAAAAAAGCCCACTGGCCCCACTGGGCCTGGCGTCTGCCGGTGTATGCCATTGGTTCGATGGCGGCGTTCTGGACCATTGACCGCATCGCGGGATTCTGAAGCAGGAGAACGGCATGGCTGTTCGTGAAATCAAACGCATGGGGCATCCGGTATTGCGGCAGGTCGCGCGCCCGCTGACGCCGCAGCAGCGCAGCAGCGATGCACTGCGGCAACTGGTGGACGACATGGTCGACACCCTGCACGCGGCCGGCGGTATTGGCCTGGCGGCACCCCAGGTGGGTGAGTCGCTGCGCCTGGCCATTATTGAAATTCCCGGTGGCGGCAGCCGCTACGGCGAGATTCCCGCCATGCCGCTGACGGTGTTCGTTAACCCTGAGGTTGAAATACTCGACCCGGCTGCGGCGGGCTATTGGGAGGGGTGCCTGTCGGTGCCGGGATTGCGCGGGTTTGTGCAACGGCCACAACACATCAGGGTTCGCGCCGTGGATTTACAGGGCCAGCCGCTGGAACTGGAGCTGCAGGGCTTTCTGGCCACGGTGTTCCAGCACGAATTCGATCACCTGGATGGCGTGCTGTATGTCGACCGTCTGCACGACAGCAGTCTGCTGGTATTTGAGGATCAGTTGACGCCTGAGTTGATGGATGCACAGGACTGAGCCTGCACTACCCCAAGCGGCGGAAGGGCCTGCAACCATCACATCTGTAGTTTCGGGCTATGATGTGTCCTGATTCCCGAACGCAAACCAACTGTGACCCGCCTTTATGATTGACCCCATTCCACAGGAAGCCGGCCTGCGCCGGGAAATCAGCCGCCTTGGTTTTGGCGTCATTTCACTGAACGGGGTGATCGGTGCCGGCATCTTCGCCTTACCGGCCGTTGCCGCAGCGGCCGGCGGCTGGTTCAGCCCCTGGCTGTTTGTGATCTGCGCGGCGCTGATACTCACCGTGGTGCTGTCGTTTGCGCGCGCGGCGAGCTTTTTTACCCATACCGGCGGGCCGTTGGCTTACGTGGGCCATGCCTTCGGCACCTTTGCCGGGTTCCAGGTGGGTTGGTTGTTCACCCTGTCGCGTGTGGCGGCTTTTGCGGCCAATATCAACCTGCTGCTGACTTATGCGGCGTGGTTCTGGGCCCCGCTGGGAGAAGGTCTGGTTAACCAGTTGGCCCTGACCCTGATCGTGCTGGGCGTAACCTGGGTCAACGTGGTGGGTCTGCGCAGCAGCCTGCAAGCCATTTTCACATTCACCCTGTTGAAACTGATTCCACTGGTGCTGGTGGTGCTGCTGGGCATTTCCAGCTTCAATCCGGCCATTTTCATCGCGGCCGAATTGCCGGTGATCGATGGCCTGGGTGAAACCATTCTGGTGCTGCTGTATGCCTTTGTAGGCTTCGAGGGCGCGGTAGTGCCGGCCGGGGAAGCGCGCAATCCGCAACGGGATATTCCGCGCGCGCTGGTGGCCAGTGTGCTGGCCGTGACGGTGTTGTACGTGCTGATCCAGATGGTGGTGATTTCGGTAGAGCCCGATATTGCCGGCAGCGGCACGCCGCTGATCGATGTGGCTGATATTCTGATGGGTTCTGTTGGCGCTGCCATCATGGCTGCCGGCGCGGTCTTTTCCATTACCGGCAACGTTTCATCGATGATGTTCTCCGGCCCGCGCATGGTGTATGCCATGTCGCGGCAGCGCCTGCTGCCGGCCTGGTTTGGCGTGGTGCATGAGCGCTGGGGTACGCCGGCCAATGCCACTTTCTTTATCAGCGCGCTGGCCCTGTTCCTGTCATTGTCTGGCAGTTTTGTCTGGCTGGCGGCCATGTCCACCGTGGTACGTCTGTTGGTGTACGCCGCCTGTATCGTGGCCCTGCCGCGGCTGCATACCGCCTTGCGGGATGGGGCCAGGCCGTTTCACCTGCCGGGCGGCAACACCATTCCCGTCATGGCGCTGATTCTGTGCGTGTGGTTGTGCAGTTTCGCCAGCGGTCAGTCGTGGCTGACCACCGGGGTTTTTTCCGCGCTGGGAACAGCGCTTTATTTTCTCGCGCTGCGCCGTCCGCACACTCCGAAAGCCTGAGGCCTGCATTGATCAGGCAGATTTCTGAACTGAAGCGGCGTGC
>JBFIHZ010000343.1:0-4305 GCA_041601535.1 Lysobacterales bacterium
CATACCTGGTTGCCTTCTGAATCAAACACATACCATGCAACCACTGCGCGGGATTCATCAATTACTTCAATCTGAACCCCGTGGCCACTTTGCTCCGGATCGTACCAGTTGCCACTGATGGCGCCACGCAGGGTCAGCTCCTGGGCTTGCAGGGCGAAAGAACAGGCCAGCAGCAGCGGCAGTAGAGCCGTACTCAGAAGGCGTGGCCAGTGAGACCAGGGGCGTTGATTCGGGGTGTTGTTTTTCTGAGATGGATTCCTTGACATTGTTTGTCTCCTTGCCGGTTGACCCGGAATTTGGCCCACGAACCATGGTGCTTGACGGTTGTTCCAGCGGGCGTTTTTGGTTTGCAGGCGGATTAAATGCACCGACCATGCCAAGTTGAGAAATGCGATATCTGTCGCGCTGGTTCAGGCATCAGGCGACGTGAGGCGTTGCGAAATTACAAGGCAATGTAAAATTTACAAAATGGCGGGCCTTACCGGCCTTGGTGGCCGCGGTGATGTCCTGTTCGGGCCTGGCGCCGCCGAGAGGCCGGTAAGCCGCGAGGAGTGTATTGCAAGGCGGTCGAAGTTTGGATCAGGCTGGCTCAGTCAGTGACGTCAACACCTTTCCAGAATGCAACCCGGCCGCGTATTTGCGCGGCCGCAGCCAAAGGTTCGGCATAGTACCAGGCGGCATTTTCGTTGCGTTTTCCGGCCACCTCGATGGAGTAGTAACTGGCCGTGCCTTTCCACGGGCAATGCGATGTATGGTCGCTGGGGCGGAAACACGAGCGGTTGAGTGAGTCGGCTGGAAAATAATGGTTGCCTTCAACGACCACGGTGTCATCCGATTCGGCCAGTACTGCGCCGTTCCAGGTGGCTTTCATGTTCTTTCTCCTTGCCAGCGCATGGCAAAAGCTGGCGGTTGATGCGACGCTGGTACGGAAACCTGTAGCGTCGTTGCCGGCTGTTTATGGCAGCTGCCAGATGCCGTGCTCAACGCCGCCGAGTTGGTAAATGGCGATGCTGCCGCGGCCGGAGATTTCCATAAACGGCAGCATGATTTCAGCCCCTGATTGCTCGGCGCGTTGCACGGTGGCTTTCAGGTCGGCCACCCGCACATAAATGCGTACCACCGGCTTTTCCTGTGGTTGCAGGGGTGCGCGAATGCCGCACAGCGAGCCACCGGGAAGCTCGGCTACCGCCGCATTGCCCAGTTCAGGGGCCAGCGGCTGGAAACGCCAGCCGCAGGTGTTTTCGTACAGCTCGCGGATCGCATCCACTTCGGGAGTTACTATTTCCAGATAATGTACGGCGTGTTCAGCTACGGCCATTGTCCTGTCTCCTTGGCAGTTACATTTTTATTGGAGCATGTCGAGGCTTGAGTGGTCCAGCAGAATGAATACAAATGGCAAGTGAAAGATTTTCTGAGAGGACATTTCACAGATGTCAGACTCTGGCCCGCTAAAAAAAATGTGTGCGCTGTCCGGGTTTCACGCACGTTAACGAATTGGGCATGATCAGGATAACATCGCGCAGGCGGCCTAATGTAAACCTGCTGGCAATGACCGGCGGTGGAAGCCGCTCAGCTACCTGACCCGCTGAGAGAGCCCGGTGAAGGGGGCGTGCTGGTCACAAGATCAACCAGGGCCCAATGGATAGCTGGCGAGATTAAAAGTATTGGCAATGATCAGCCTTGCACGCTTTCTCCGTCAGAAACCAGCCCGGGTCGACTATGCCATTGGCGCTTTCCATCAGGTCGTCTGCGCTGACGTCAAAAGTAGCTGCGGCATATTTGCATCCGTACAGATTGACGTTGCCGGTGCGGCTAAGAGCGTTCAGAAAATCCTCGATTTCGACCGGTCCGCCGTGTGCTGCAAGTTTGTCGCGCAGCCAATCAGCCTGCTTTGCATGACGGCTATCTATTTCCAGTTCGGCCGCACCTTTGCTGGTCAGTGCGCGCACCGCCCACAGCACAAACAACATGTCGACTTTCACGCCTTCTCGCGCCTGGGTATAGGCAAAGGTTAGCGGGGTCAGGATTTTGTCGTAGGCATCGTCCCGTACAACGATAGACAGCTTTTTCATGTTGGACTCTCCTGCTGATCAGGCTATTCTTCTGCGCGGCTCCACAGCGGCAGCAGCTCGCGCAAGAAAGTTTCTATTTGGTCGGCTACCGGGTTTCAGCGTCAGGCGCTCATGGGCCAGTGCGCGCGCCAGATCCCGCATGCCGCCGCGGACAGCCGCTTCGGCAAGGGTCCAGTCGATGATGTCGCGCTGCGCGTGACTGCCGCCGAAGGCGTTGGCAATATGGCGCGCGGGCATAAGGTGCTGCACTGCTTCTTCATATCCGCCGCGCCAAAACGCGGTAAAGCCCTGCACCAACGGTAAACCGAACTGGCGAGCCCATTTTGCGACCTCGGAATGGCCCGTTGCCGTCAGGCGCAGGTTGTGAGCGACGCGCTTGAGGTCATCGGTCCGCTCTGCACCCAGAAAGGCCATGGCGGCATGCCAGTCATTGAACGGATAGGATTTGCCGTCGGCATGCTGCTTCCAGGCATCAGCCAGTTCATCCCATCGACTGCCGACGTCATTGCCGGTCAGGTGCAGGCGCCACAACAATGCGGACGCATCTACAAGATCAAGGGCGAAATGGCTGTGTTCCTGCCTTATGGGTCCGTCGTATAGTGCCAGCGCCTCAGCATCCTGGCCGAGGTCCAGATGAAACAAGGCGCGATGCCACCAGTTGTGAACCTTGAACGCATTATCCTCACCCGACCAGTGGGGTTCGCGGGTCATCATCCAGCCGATGCCATCTTCGGCCCGGCCCTGCATTTCCATAACATGGGTCACGGCATGGTGTGCCCAGCAGTCGCGGGGCTGCAGTGCGACAGCCTTGCGGCCAGCTGCCTCGGCACGCGCGTAGTCGCCGCATTCTTCCAGGCCGAAAGCGTGCATGCCCAGCAGAATGGAATAGCCGGGCATGTCCTCCGGCCAGGCTGGCAGCACGCGGGCGATACGGTCTCTGAGATTGCGCGCATTGCCGCGCAGGAAATCGACCAGGTGGCCGGCCTGCAATGCCAGCAGGTCACGTGGGTAGCCAACGTTATGCCGGTCCAGTGCCAGCGCCGCGTTGGTCCACTCACCACGGGTCAGCTTTTCGAGTGCGCTGAGATGAGAGCGCTCCCGGTCGTTCAGCTGCATTTTGCTGGCTGTCTCAAAGAGAATGCGGGCCTTGTTCATCGCGCCAGGTTCAGATGTCGTCATCAGGATGTGGGCTTGCGCAATCACCGCCATGGTAAAGCCAGGCGCCGAGTCATATGCGCTGTCCAGCAAACCCATGGGGTCGCCGCAGTAGATATTGAAAGCCTGAATGGCCTCATCGTAAAGCCCGGCCGCTGCCGCACTCGCCCCGGTCAGGCTGTTGCCTTGCAAGTCTGTGGTCATGGTATTGGCCCTTCGTGTTTTATCCGGTTTTCAACTTGCTGCTAGACTATATTTTCAGTGTGTTTTGATGAATGACCGGGACGCCGGAATACTTGACCGAGACGCCATGGCTGAGGCTGGGCCAGAACCATGAAACCGTTTGCCGACCTCCTCAATGCTACGCAAATTACCGGCGGCATTTTTCTGGATGCCGAATTCACAGCGCCCTGGTGTGTGGCGGCAAGAATTGGGCCGGAAGACTGTGGCCGTTATGTTCCCACCCCCCGCAGCGTAGTCGCCTTCCACTATGTCAGCGAGGGGAACCTCCTGGTGACGCTGGACGAGCATCCACCGGTAACCGTCAACTGTGGTGAGATCGTGATGCTGCCCCGCAATGACGATCACCTGTTGGGCAGTGAACCTGGGTTGGCCCCGGTCGATGCGGTCAGCCTGATTCAGCAGGGCAACGACGGCAGGCTTGCCCACATTGAGTACGGCAATGGTGGTGTGGTGACGCGATTGGTCTGCGGTTTTCTGGGCACTGACCGGGCGCAGGACCCGCTTTTAATGGTGCTTCCACAGGTCCTGACGCTTAACGTAGAGCAGGGCGCATTGGGGAACTGGATTGGGAGTTCATTTCACCTTGCCGCGCAGGAGTTGTCGGTTGGGCGTGTGACTGGGCACGACACCCTGGTGCGGCTTGCCGAGTTGCTGCTTATCGAAGCCGTGCAAGGCTATCTTGCCTCGGTTTCTGCCCAGGAACGTCAATGGCTGGAGGCTATCGGTGACGAAAAACTCGCGCACGCCATTGGTTTGTTGCATGGTCGCATGAACCATCGCTGGACAGTCGCCGAACTGGCCCAACACGTTGGCATGTCGCGCTCTTCGTTTGCGC
>JBFIHZ010000344.1:0-4290 GCA_041601535.1 Lysobacterales bacterium
AGTACGTCAACGGCACCTGGCTGGCCGAAACCGAAATGCCGGCCGACAAATCCCGTTACGGCACCTTTCTGATCCTGGCCGACCAGGCCGAAGCGGATGTACACGCCCTGGTGGAAGAAGTCAGTGCCGCGGAGAACGTGGAGCACGGCAGCGCCGCGCAGAAAATCCGTGATTTCTACAACAGCTTCATGGATGCCGAACGGGTCAATGAGCTGGGTCTGCAGGCCATCGCCGACACGCTGGCGGAGATCGATGCGGCCACCACCCATGAGGACATTTACCGCCTGTTTGGCAGCCTGGGAACCGACGGCGTGACCAACCCCCTGGGCACCTTTATTTTCAGTGATTTCCAGGACGCCAACACCAACGTGGTCTACCTGGCGGAAAATGGCCTCAGCTTGCCCGACCGCGATTATTACCTGCAGGATGATGAGCGCTTCGTGCAGGCCCGCGAATTGCTGACCACCTACGCCAGCACGCTGTTCCAACTGGCCGGCCAGCCCGAGCCCGCTGCATTTGCCAACGATCTGCTGGCACTGGAGACACAACTGGCGGAAGTGCAGTGGACGCGCGAGGAAAACCGCGACCGGGTCAAGCAGTACAACCCGCACACACTGGAAGATTTGCAGCAACTGGCGCCGCAGATCAACTGGCAGGCTTTTCTCGATGCCAGCCAGTTGTCCGGCCGCGAACGCTATATCGTGATGCAGCCGAGCTTTTTTGCCGCCGCCGATGACATCATCAGCAACACGCCGGTGGAAACCTGGAAAAATTACCTGAAGTTCCAGCTGATCAGCGGCTATGCGCCGGTGATTGGCGAAGATTATTTCAACGCCTGGTTCGCCATGTACCGCAAGGGGCTGCAGGGTATTGACGAACCGCGGCCGCGCTGGAAGCGCGCCATTGCCTCGATCAACGGCAATATGGGCGAATTGCTCGGCCAGTTGTACGTGGAAAAGCACTTCACGCCGGCGGCCAAGGCACGCATGCAGGAAATGATCGACAACCTGGTCAAGGCCTATCATCAGTCCATTACCGAACTGGACTGGATGAGCGAGGAAACCAAGCAGCAGGCGCTGGAAAAGCTGTCGAAATTCAACAGCAAAATCGGTTACCCGGACAACTGGCGTGACTACAGCAGCCTGGAAATCGTCGAAGGCGACCTGGTGGGCAACCTCAGACGCGCCACCGCTTTTGAATACCAGCGCAACCTGAACAAGCTGGACCGGCCGGTGGACAAGTCCGAATGGCTGATGACGCCGCAAACCGTCAATGCTTATTACCTGCCGATGTGGAACGAGATCGTGTTCCCGGCCTCCATCCTGCACCCGCCGTTTTTCAATATGCAGGCGGACGACGCGGTGAACTACGGCGCCATCGGCTCGGTGATTGGCCACGAAATCGGCCACGGTTTTGATGACCAGGGCCGCCGCTTCGACGGCGACGGCAACCTGCGTGACTGGTGGACGGAAGAAGACAACCGCCGCTTCCTGGAACGCAAGGACAAGCTGGCCGCGCAGTACAACGGCTACGAAGTGATCGACGGGCTGACCATCAACGGTGAATTCACCTCGGGTGAGAATATCGGCGACCTCGGTGGCATGAGCATTGCCTACAAGGCCTACCGCATGTCTCTGGACGGCGAAGAAGCCCCGGTGATTGACGGCTGGACGGGTGATCAGCGCTTTTTCCTCGGCTGGGCGCAGGCGTGGCGGGAAAAACGCCGGCCGGAAGAACAGAAACGTCTGCTGACGGTGGATTCACACTCACCACCGAAATTCCGTGCCAATGGCGCGGCGGTAAACGTGGCGGCGTTTTATGAGGCGTTTGACGTCCAACCGGGCGATGGCATGTACCTGGCACCGGAAGAACGGGTGAAAATCTGGTAGGCAGCCTCCCTGCCCCACCCAACGGTCACCCGTGGCGTGGCCGGTTACGCGCAACGGCCGGTTTATCCGGCCGTTGTGCGTTACTGCGCCTTGCGACGAAAATGGCGTAGCATGCGTCACTAAGCACAATGACCCAATCGGCCTTTGACATTGAACTGGACGAGCTCACGCTGGCGCGCGCGCGGCGTGGGGATATGGCTGCCTGCGAGACACTGTTTCGTTGTTTCAACCAGCCGGCCTACGCCATCGCTTACCGCGTGTGCCAGTGCCCGCAGCTGGCCCAGGACGTGACCCAGGAAGCGTTTATCAGTGCCTTCCGGCGCTTGCGCCAGTATCGCGGTGACGCGCCGTTCTGGGGTTGGCTTCGCCGCGTGGTGGTGAATCACGCCATCAGCGCCCTCCGGCGCCTGCCGAAACACGACGCGGTGGAGTTGCAGGACTACCACGCCAGCCTGGCCGGTGAGGAAAGCCGGGTGGATCTTTCCATGGACCTGGAAGCCGCCTTTACCCGCCTGGATCATGAAGACCGCGCGGTGGTGTGGCTGCACGACGTGGAAGGCTATAACCACAAGGAGATTGCGCAGCTGTTTGGCAAAACCGAGAGTTTTTCCAAGACCCGGCTGTCGCGCGCACGGGCCCGGCTGCGTGACTGGATCGACCCTTCGGTGCACCCGGGTGATCCGCCGGAAGACCCTACCGCGGCAACCTCATCCACTCACGGGGCCGCCACCGCGCCAGACAGCGAGGCCCTGCCAGAGGATGGTGGCAATACGCCGGTCCGCTCCGGCTTGAGACTTCAACCCCCTACCTTACTCAGGACATGCTGACATGAACGATCCGCGAGACCCCTTCAACCTGTCGCAACTGGCCGGGGTAGAGCCGCCGCAGGATGCCTGGCCGGACATCGCCGCCGGCCTGCAACGGCAGCAACGCCGCCAGCGCGTCCGGCGCTGGGGCCTGGGTATTTCCGCCGCAGCCGCGGTCACGCTGGCGCTGGCGGTTTACTGGCAACTGCCGCAACTGGCACCGGTGCAAGGCCCTGCCGCAGGCGATCCCGCCGGCTCCGCGGCGGTGGAACTGGCCAGCCAGGACAGCGCGGCATCACCTGCTGATACCGTCACAGAAGAATCTGCCGCATCGCAGGCGTCGGATGGCGCAAACCCGGCAACAGCCGACAGCACCAGCCTGCCCGCGCTGGTAAGCCTGTCACAGAAACTGGAGCGCAACCTGCGTGCCTTGCGCAATGAAACAGGCGCCATGCCCGCCCGGGCGGTGATGTACCAGGTGGAGTTGGAAGACCTGGTGGCGCAGGTTGACGAGGCGATCAATATGAACCCGGATTCTGAGGAGTTATGGAGCCAGCGGGTGAACCTGCTGCTGGATCTGAACCAGCTATACCGCCGCCAGTTGCGACGGGATTACAGCCACGTGGCGTCACTGTAATTAATCCTTTTTGCCATGGAAAACATAGCGATGAAATGCACGATTGAACAGATGGCGAGCATGCCGGCGGGCCAGCGGCACAGCGGCGTGATACAGGCCCGGGGCCGTAACCCGGGCCGGCACTCTGGCCGCACCATGGGCCATGCTCTGGTGGCTCCGGTCCGAATCCTCACGCTGGGGCTGGTGCTGAGCATGTCACCTCTGCTGGCGGATCAAGCCGGTGGCGCTACCGCGGCCGAGGCCGAATTGCAGGCTGCATTGAGCGCGGAGGAACAGGCCCGGCAGCAACAGGAACTGCAGGCGGAACAGTCTGCCAGCGCTGCCGAACGTGAGCGCCTGCGGGCCGAACGCGAACAGGCAGCCAAGGAGCGGCAGGAACAAGTCGAGCGCGGCCGCGCCGAACGTGAAGCACTGATTGCCGAAGCGGAACAAGCACGCCAGGACGCCATGCAGGCCGTGGAAGCATCTCGCCGTGAAATGAAAATGAGCGAAGAAGAACGCCGCCAGGCCGTCGCCCAGGCGCGCGAAGAGTTAAGCCGTGCCCACCGCGAACTGCGCGAGATTTCGCGTGAAGTGGCCCGGGCGCACCGCGAACTGGCTGGTGCCAGCCGCGAGGTGCACGAGGTGCGCCGCATTAACCTGGGCGACCGGCCGGTGATCGGTGTCTTGCTGGGCGAGGAGACCGATCAGGGCCTGAGCATTATTGGTGTCACGCCCGACGGGCCGGCCGAACGCGCCGGCATGCAACAGGGTGATGTGCTGACTGCCATCGGCGGCACCTTGCTGACGGAGTCCGAAGAGGGTCCGCGCAGTGCGCTGCTCAAAGCGATGTCTGCGACCGAAGAAGGCGAGCCGCTGGAAGTCACCATCGTACGCGACGGCCAGACCAGCCAGTTGACCATCACCCCGGAGCGGCGCGAACCCAGCTCCTGGCACTCATTTGTGGAATTGCCCGAAC
>JBFIHZ010000345.1:0-4275 GCA_041601535.1 Lysobacterales bacterium
CAGCCCCATACCACCACCGAGATGAACAGGACCAGGGGGCTGAGCGCCATGCGCTTGCCCAGCATCGTGGGTGTGATCAGCTGACCCTCCAGCGTGGTCAGCAGCAGGAATACGCCGGGGACCAGCAGTGCGTCGGCCAGCCCGTCAAAGGTGGTCAGACCCACCAGGGTCAGCACCAACAGCGATGCCAGCGCACCGACATAAGGGGCGAAATTGAACACGGCCACGATGGCGCCCCACAGCACCGGATTGGGCACGTTCAGCAGGTACATCGCCAGCGCGGTGGCGGCGCCCAGCATGATGTTGATGATGGTTACCATCGCCAGGTAGCCTGACAGCTCGGCCTGGATGCAGCGCGAAATGGTAATGATGCGCCGCCGCTCGCCAAACGTTCGGCCGCAGCGCACGGTTTTACGAACCAGGTCTTCACCGGTGATCAACAGGAAGAAGGTCATAAACACGATGACGGTGACACTGGCGGTAATGGTGGGCAGCCCGCCCATCAAGCCTTCCAGCATACTGGGCGCCTGCACCACCACGGCCTGGGTATTTTTCTTCTTCGCCTGCACCGTGGTGAGTTCATCCACTTCATCAGCCAGCGCCTGGATGTCTTCCAGGCTGCCCTTGGCTGGATGCACCAAATCCTGTAGCTGGCGGATTGAGCGCGGCGCTTCGTTCAGCCATTTTTCTGCCGGGCTGGACAAGGCGGATATGGTCAGGGCCACGCTGGCCACCAGCGTGCCGATTACCAGTATGGCAGAAAGACTTTTGGGAATATGCCAGCTGGCCAGCAGCCGGATCAGCGGGAACAGCAAAATGCTCAGCAGCACGGCAATGGCCATGGGAATCAAAAGGCCGGCGGCGAAGTACAGGGTGTAGCCAACACCCAGAACCAACAGCCATCGGCTGGCCACGGTCCAGTTTGCTGTCGCCCGCAGCAGGTCATCAGGTTTTGATCCGGACCGGGTGGAAGTCTTCATTGCAGCATCCTGGATGCAGGCCGGCGGTCAATGGCGATAAATGTGGATGCAGGCTTGTGTGGCTGCCGGTTCACCCGGTACCCGGTGCGCAGGAACAACAGCGCCCCTGCCTTCCTCACAGGCGAAGAAGGTGCGCTCTGCATCGACCGTGCGCGGTTATTGCGATTCATGGCACATACCTCCCTCTGCATGGTTCAGGTTTTCGCGCGGTCAGCGATTGCCGGGTTGCTGCGCAATCACGACCCGTGCGGGGCATGCACCCGATGCGCATATCTTGAGCTCAGGGCATCAGGTGCTGTACCAGTAATATGCAGAATCCGTGCCAATGGCTTGGGTAATGAAAAAACACTGTCTGGCGGCACTTTGCCAGGCCGGGTGGCGGTGCGTTGGCTGTAAAAATTGCGGCTTTTTGTAGAGCATGCCATTGCAGAGCATGCTGGAAGCCCGATGGAGCCCTGCGCGGGTTACACAGGATGCGGGGTGGGAGACAAAAAAATGCCGGCGTGTTGCCACGCCGGCATATGGCCTAAGACTCGGCCATTAAAGGTTGTAATAGGAATGTACTTGCGTGGTCCACTTGGGGTCTGAGTGGTTCGGCCAGTTGTCCTTGTCGAAACCCGGCGCGTTTTCCAGGCGTTCCTTGCTTTCGTTCAGGATGAAACATTTGTTTTCGGTATCAAGCTGCATGGCTTTCAACGGTACGGCAAACAGTTTGTCACCAATACCCATAAAGCCGCCGAACGACAGCACGGCATAATTCACTTCGGAGCCGTTCACATCGATCATCAGGTCTTCGATCTTGCCCAGATTTTCACCGGCAGCGTTTTTGACGTCATCACCAATCAGGGTATTTGCAGATAAGTTCATGGATATTGTCTCCTTGGATTTTCGGTTTGTAACGTGCGGCGGCGTTTGACCGCCTGCCACGACCACTTTTTCCGTTCCGGCCCGGGCCTGTTTCTGATAAACCACCCGAAGATGGCGTGGACCGATACCGGGTTCAAAGCGGTGTGGTGTAATTGATGCAGAAACCATGCCAACAAGGGCGGCTCCAGAGAAGGTGCGGCCTGCGGACAATCAACAGCCACTTGCGGCCACCCGGGAGCTGTAATATTTACCCCGGTTTGTAGGTACTGCCAGAGCGGCAGGTGGTTGTGGTATGTTTCCTGCGGCTGCGAGCGGGTGGTGTTTCCAGCCTGCTGCCGTGCAGCCGAATTCGTTCAGGGAGATCAGATGAAGTTCAGTGGCTACATCGAGCGGATGGCTCTGGTGACAGTGGCGGTGCTGCTAACCGTCTGTTCTTGTGCACGGATGGAGCCAGCGCCGGCACAGTCTGCAGATTTTCAGCATGCAGCGGGTCCACCACCATTTGCCTGGACCCATGAGCAGTTTGACGCTCGCCATGATGCGTTCAGCTTTGCGGTGTTTGCAGATCTCACCGGCGGTGAGCGCGCGGGCGTTTTCGATGTCGCGATGGCCCAACTGCGCATATTGCGGCCTGAGTTGATCCTGAGCGTGGGTGACCTGATCGAAGGTGGCAACGAAGATCATGCCTTGCTGAATGCTGAGTGGGATTCGTTTGACCGCCGGGCTGGCGCGGCACGCGCACCGCTGTTCCGTGTGGGTGGCAACCACGATCTGACCAACCCGGTGCAATGGCAGGTGTGGGAACAGCGATATGGTCCGCGTTATTACTACTTCGTTTACAAGAATGTTCTGTTCCTGGTGCTGGACACCGAGGACAACACGCCCCGGCGTCAGCAGGAAATCGAGCAGGCCCGTGTGGCCGCCATGGCGCGGGTGGAGCAAGACGGATGGGACGCCATGAAGGACACCGCCTATTACGCGATGCCGGAAACAAAACCAGGCCGCGTCAGCCCGGAGCAAGCGGCCTATTTCCGCGACGTGATCGCCCGGCATCCGCAGGTGCGCTGGACCTTTGTGTTCCTGCACAAGGCCGCGTGGGAGCGGCCGGGTGAGGAAAACTTTGCGGCCATCGAAGCGGCCCTGGCGGACCGTCCGTACACCGTGTTCCACGGTCATGAACACGCCTATCAGCACCAGCTGCGCAATGGCCGTGATTACATCCGGCTGGGCACCACGGGAGGCGTGCAGTTCGCGCACAAGCCCTTGTCGGTGGACCATGTAACACTGGTTTCAGTTTCAGGTAACGAGGTGGATATTGCCAATATACGCCTGTCCGGCCTGTTTGATAAAACCGGCCGCATTCCGGCGGGTGGGGATGCGCTGTGCTTTGATCCGCTCAGCTGCGCGTCACCTTCCGACTGAGCGTAAAAAAGGCCGCCCGACGATCAGTTTTCCGCAGCCGGTGGCGCAGCAGCCAGCGCCTGCCATTGTTCGCGGCTGGCCGGTGCCTTCTGGTATTCCATTACGGTCAGCCAGCCATCCTGTTTGACCAGCAGGGCTTCGAAGTGCATGAACTGCTCTGTCTCCGGCTCCCCGGCGGCTTGCGAGGTATAGCGGAAAATGCCGGTTTCGTGCGCGGTTGTTGCATCGTGCAGCCGTTGTGAGAACCGAAACGTCACGCTGGCCCGCGTTTCGCCCAGGCGGGTCTGTTCAAACCCCGGCTGCCAGCGGCTGAATGCACTGGCGATCGGGTAGGACTCGCCCTTGCTGGCGGAAACATACACCGCATCCGGGTGGTAGCCGGCCGCGTAGGCCTGGAAATCACCGGTGGCCACGGTCCGGCCCAGTTCGGCCCAATAGGCATCCAGTTCCTGGCTGACGGTATCCGTGTCATTGGCCAGCACAGCCGTGGCGGCCAGTAAACTGGCCATGGTGATAACAATGGTGAAGCGTTTGCAATGTGGGTGCATGGTCGATTCCTGGCGGGTGAAACCCGGGCTGAATGCCTTCCTGGGCAGTGTTACCGCGGCGGTCGTGGCCGCGGGCCGGCGCTTATTGTAAATCGGATGGCCCCGCAGGCGGGAAAAATGACCGGTTGCGGTGCGCGCGCCGCCAGCGGGCTGGCGATTGGCCAAAATACCGCAGGAAGCGGCTGTGGAACGCAGAGCGGTTGTTAAAGCCAACCTGGCGCGCGATTTCGCTGACCGGATCACTGCGGTATTCCAGCAGGCGCGCCGCGGCCTCCATGCGAATGGCAGCGAGATAGCGCATCGGTGGCATTCGGTACGCTGCATTGAACACGCGCACAAAATGATAGCGTGCCATGCAGGCCTCACTGGCCAGGTCGGACAGGGTCAGTCCGGGTTGGTCGTACGCCTCGTGCATCCGGCTAACTGCCCAGCCCAGCCGCCGCGCCAGTTCCTGGCGG
>JBFIHZ010000346.1:0-4263 GCA_041601535.1 Lysobacterales bacterium
ACCGCTGCGAAACTGCTGCGCGCTGAAGACGAACTGGGCAGCATCACCGCCGGCAAGCTGGCCGACATCATCGCGGTGGAAGGCAACCCGCTGGACGATGTGTCGCGCTTAAGCCAGGTGCGCTTTGTGATGAAAGACGGCTCGGTGTACCGCAACGACTGATCACCGCCAACCACATGTGGCCCGCGTGATGTTTGGGGTCAGAGTAAAAATAGCGCCGAGCAAAGCAGCGATAACGCTTTGGAGCAATTTTTACTCTGACCCCAAATTATTTGCGCGGTCTGGAGCGGACGCGCCTTGCTCTGTCCCGGCAGGTTTGAAACCCGACTCACCTCAAGCGATTATCGTTTCTATTCGTCGTAACGTTGTTCGAATCCATGCCGCTCTGAGGTATACCTTTAGTTTAGTTGTTTCAACAACTGCGCTTATGCCTGTGATGAACAATTCCAAATGTATTCAATCAGTGGCAGCCATATTGCTGTCGCTGCTGTCCTGTGCCGCCGCAATTGCAGGTGAAAACTGGGAACGTGTGGTGCTCATCTCCCTCGACGGACTGACGGCAAAGGATGCTGCCAGTCTGACCGATACAGAGTACGGAACGCCGGTGTTGGGCAAGCTTGCCAGCAGTGGCAGGCGCGCGCTCAGCGTGACGCCCACCACCCCGGCGAACACATTTCCCAATCACGTGACCATGGTTACGGGCACCTCAGCATCCAGGCACGGGATCTTTGACAACGACAAATTCGCACCTGGTACAGATCGTCACGGACTGTTTTATCACTATTACAGCGATATTAAAGTTCCAACATTGTTCAGTGTGGCTCGGAGTGCCGGTCTGAAAACAGCAGCCATCTGGTGGCCCCTAACCACCGGCGCACCGGTGGATCACTTGTTGGCCAATATACCCGGGGACGTCCGCGAACGCGGCGCATTAATATTCGCAACCGCATCGGCGGATATTCGCGAGGTGCTGGGCTCGCCGGAACAGGCCGAGGAGATTTCTGACGACCTGCGATTGCGGGCCGCCATTGCGGCGCTTGAGGGCCAACCCGATTTTCTGGCGCTGCACTTCACTGCGCTGGACAGCGCGCAGCATCAGTTCGGGATCGGCAGCAAGGAGGCGAGGCTGGCCCTGCAGACCATCGATGGTCAATTAGGTGAGTTCATCGACGCCATGCAAAGCCGTGGCATGTTCCGAGGCGCCACGATAATAGTGGCATCGGATCATGGTTTTACCCCGGTGCATACAGCAGTCCAGCCAGGATACCTGTTCCGCGATCTTGGCCTGGTAACGCTGGCAGAGGACGGGAGCATTGAGCAATGGCTGGCCTACCCCTGGCCGGGTGGCGTAGCCATGGCGGTTTACATCAATCCGGAAGCGGGTAATGCTGACCAGTTAAGGGTCAGAGCGGATGATGCCATAGCACAGTTGGCAGGCCACCCGGCGGATTTCGTGCACGCGGTATACCGGGGTGAGGAGCTGGCCCGATGGGGTGGATACCCGCAGGCTTACGCCATCGTTAACCTCAGGGATGGTTTCGCAGTAAGCGGGGGCTTTGAAGCACCGCTGCTGCGTGACGGGCTGAGAACGCAGGCCGTGCACGGTTTTGTACCAGACAGGGATGGCACTCATGGCGCGCTGATTCTTTACGGCGCCGGGGTCACACCCGGCAGCGACCTTGGCGTTGTAGCGATGGAAGACATAGCTCCCACTATTGCCGCGCTGCTTTCAGTTACGCTTCCGCAGGCGACCGGAGTCGATCTGCTGGCCGAACAGCCCGCAGACTGATACAGGTGGCCTGATACCTGCGGTTCTATCTGAGATGACAGTCTATAATTTTTGCTTGCAGTACGATGGGGCTGCTTAATGTTGCGTCGTATGGCATACCGATAGTGCTCCGTTGTAGTTGACGCGTCGGTGCCTCAATCAGCACCAGTGGGCGCTTTACTCCGCGCCAAAATGCGCCCAGGATTATCAGTATGAGTGACACGCCACTGTACGATGCGTACCAACACTTTCTGGCCAATGCCGGAACGCCGTTTACCGTGCCGGGCCACAAACGCAATCCGGAACTGGTTGATGCGCTGCTGGCGATTGATGCGCCGCATTACGGCGGCGTGGAAAACCGGCGTGTTTCAACCCGCCGGCTGAAAGCGGGAGAACGCCTGGCGGCGGAACTCTGGGGCGCGGACTGGTGCGGGTTTTCGGTGCAGGGCTCCACCCACGGTAACGAGGCCATCATGCTGGCGGTGGGCAAGCCGGGTGACAAAGTCATTGTGGCCCGCACCTTGCACAAGTCGCTGTTTTTTGGCCTGGTGCTGGCTGGCCTGAAGCCGGTGTGGGTACGGCCTGAGCTTGATGCCACAACCGGCCTGACTGCGGGCATGCCGGTTGAGCGGATTGCCGACGCACTGCGAGCCCACCCGGACGCGCGCGCGGTGATGCTGGTTGAGCCCAGCTATGTCGGCGGCGTATCGGACCTTGCCGCCATTGCCGGGCTGGCGCATGCCCATGGCATTCCGCTGATGGTCGATGCCGCCTGGGGCGCGCATCTTGGCTTCCACCCCGACCTGCCGCCGCACGCCCTGCAAGCAGGCGCGGATGTACTGGTCACCAGTATTCACAAGCACCTGACCGGGTTTACCCAATCATCCATGGTGCTGGCCCAGGGCAAGTACCTGAACCTGGAACAGCTGGAGGCGGCGTTTGAAGGCTTGCACACCACCAGTCCATCCGGAGCGATTTTCGCTTCCATCGACAAGGCGCGTGGGCTGTTGCAGGACCGGGGTGAGGAGCTGCTGGGCAATGCCATCCGGCTCGCGCAGGATGCACGCCGCCGCTTCCGCCAGGTGCCGGGGCTGGGTGTGGTCGGTGCCGACATTGCCGAGCGTTCACCGGCGCTGTTTATGCACGACCCGACCAAGGTGGTGCTGACCGTGTTCGGCACTGGCGCCGATGGGCACGAGGTAGCCGATGTGCTGGAGGCACGCGGTATCCATATGGAGTTTGCCGACCGCGACACGCTCTGCCCGGTGATCACGCTGGCCGACACCGATCAGACCGTCGACCGCATGGTCACCGAAATCAGCCGGGCCATTGAAGAACATCGCGGACCGCCCCGGCCCATGGTGCCAATCACCGCCTGGACGGTGGATGCAGAAACCGTGATGTCGCCGCGCGATGCCTTCTTCAGCGACCATGAACGAGTGCCGGCGGAACAAGCCGTGGGCCGTGTTGCGGCGGAAACTGTAGCCCCTTATCCGCCCGGCGTGCCGGCGCTGGCACCGGGTGAACGCATCAAGGCCGAGGTGCTGGCCGCGCTTCGGGCAGAGGCCGCCAGCGGCACCCGCATGGCGTATTGTGGCGACCCGATGCTGAACACCGTGCTGGTGGTCCGCGCCGAGTAAGGATTGTCGCAATACAAACTTTTATCCTTCCTGGAACACAAGCCCCACTGCGCCGAATTTTGGCGATATTTGGGGTCAGAGTAAAAACTCGAATTTTGCGACCGAAATTTGAGTTTCAAGCAGATACCCCGGCTTAACTTGCCATTGGGCTCAGAGTTTTTACTCTGACCCCAAATATCCTGACGCCAATGATTCGCTGGTTTATGTTAAGGGACATTGACCCGCCTTTTAAACTCCCTGCATACGGCCTCCTTTTTCTGACAGGTTGTACTATCCAAGCCCATCGGTTTCGCTGTACCATGCTCTGAAAACTACCAGAAGGAGTTGGTTATGCATTGCGTCCAGCGTATTTGTCTATTAGCTGTCCTCCTCCTTCTTTATGCATCGCCCGTCTGGTCCCAACCAGCGCCATCCATTACTTTTGCGATGACGTTGACCGAGGACACCAATGCCACGCCCGGCGATGAATGCGGCGTCAGCGATGCGTTGACGGTCGGTGCCGGTACCGAGGTGGAGGTGTGCTATTCAGTCACCAACACCGGCGATACCCCGCTGAACCTGCACGACCTGGTGGATTCAGAACTGGGCACCATTCTCAGCAATTTCTCCTTTACTCTGAACCCCGGGGCAACGGTGTTCCTGACGCAGAACATCACCGCCAGCGTGGACACCACCTTCAATGGCACCTGGACGGCCTATAACGAGGGCCCGGTCGATATCGCCGAGGAATCCGATTCGGCCACATTGACGGTAACGCCACCCTCCATATCTTTTGAGATGACGTTGACCGAGGACACCAATGCCACGCCCGGCGATGAATGCGGTGTCAGCGATGCGCTGACGGTCGGTGCCGGT
>JBFIHZ010000347.1:0-4246 GCA_041601535.1 Lysobacterales bacterium
CTGGGCGAAATCCAGAATGCCTTCGCCCACGCGGCGCGGCAGGCCGGCGCGGTCCATCTTGTTGCAGAATTGCCGGATCAGCGCGTCTCGCGGGTCCGGCTGGTAGCGGCGGTGCTGGATCAGCCGAAGGAGCAGGTAGGGCAACAGCGACAGCATAACCGCCAGCAGAAACAGCAGGCCCAGGCGGGCAGCGGTAACCTGGCCCAGCAGGCTTTGCAGAAATTCGAACTGGCGCTTGTCGTAACCCAGCACCCAGGTACCCCAGACGTAATCCAGGTAATCCAGCTTCAATACCATCCAGTTGACCATTCCGAACTGGCGGAAGCGCACCAGGCTGAGCGGGCTGTCGGCCAGGAACCAGTCATCATCGGCGAACAGGTCGGCCACGCTCATCTCGATGCGTTCCGGGGCCACCGCTGCGGTGGGGTCGACATGCACCCAGCCACGGCCTTCAAGCCACACCTCCGCCCAGGCATGGGCGTCGTACTGCCGTACCGTGACGAAGTTTTCGGTGGGGTGCACCTCGCCGCCCAGGTAACCACCGATGACCCGCGCGGGGTAGCCGGCGGCACGCATAAAGAAAGCAAAACTGCCGGCGAAGTGCTCGCAGAATCCGCGCCGTGTGCGCCACAGGAATTCATCCACCGTGTGGCTGCCGAGCTGCGGCGGTGTCAGCGTGTAAACAAAGGACTCGTTATACAGTTGCAGCACGCGGTTGATCAACGCCTCGGGGTCGGGCGTTTCGCTGGCCCACTGGCGGGCGATGCGTACGGTTTCCGGATTGGAGCCGGGTGGGATTTCGCGCTCCAGCTGCTCACGTTGCGGGTCCAGTCCGTCCGGTTGCAGGCGGTAATCCAGCCACGAGCGGATGTCGTAGTTCCGTTTCAGGCTGATGTCGTCGACACTGACCAGCCGTGAGTCGCGCAGCAGCCGGATGCCGGCTTGCGTGGTGGCCGGCGTGGACAGGGCGAACAGCCAGTGGCTCCAGGTGGGCTCCAGGGTCAGGGTATAGTGCACTGGCTCGCCATGCCGCTCGATGCCGTCCTCATCACTGCTGCCCCGCACAATCAGCTGCTCCCGGCCGTACAGGTTGGTCTGTGACCATTCCCGGCCATCGAATTCCGAAAACACCAGGCCGCGCCAGTAAAGTCGGTCGCGCGGTGGAATATCGCCCTCAAAACGAACCCGGAACGCCAGCGCGTCGGAGCGGCTGAGACGGGAAAAATCGCCCGGAGCCATGGTGTCGCTGACACCCGTGCGTGCCTGGTTTTTGGGTCCGGGGATGGACCACAGCGCCCCCAGCCGCGGTACCACCAGGAACAACACCAGCATCATGGGTATGGCGGTGGCCAGCATCTTCAGCGCCAGCACCGACGGGCCAGCAGAAAAGCCATGCTCGCGTGACTGATTGATGCTGACCAGCGCCGCGGTGGCAATCGCGAAAGTCAGCAAGACCACCGCGAAGTTGAGAATTTCCTGGGTGAATACGGCGTCCGTGGCCGCGGTGAAAAACGCCAGATAAACCAGCACCAGCGCGTCGCGCTTGTGGTGCATTTCCAGCAGCTTCAGCGCGAAACCGGCCACCAGCATGGCCAGCATGGGCTCGAAGCCCAGCAGTGTCGGATAGCCCAGCACCAGTCCGGCCATGCAGCCCGCCACCAGCACGGCTTTCAGCGGCCAGGGCGGAAACGGCACGGCGCCGCGATACTCGAGGATGCGCCACACCACGGCGCCACTGGCCACTGCCGTGACCCAAAGGGGCAGGTGGTCCAGGTGCAGCACCACCACCGCGGCGAACGCCAGCAATACCCAGAACAGGCCGTTGCGTGACAGTTGCCAGTCAGGACGCCGCATGGGCTTCCTCCGGGTTGATGACTGACTCATCCGCCCTGGACATTACCTGCAGTTCGTCCACCCCATGCAGGGCCAGCATCCGCAGGGCGGTTTGGCGATGGTGCATTCCCTGGCCGGGAGCCAGCTCAGCTCCCGGCAGGCGCAGACCATACAGCCGGCTGGCAGCCGCGCAACCGCATACCTGCCAGCTCATACGTGACAGGCGCTGCTCGGTGTCCAGGCCGGGGTAATCATCCCAGTCCACCCACACCCTGTTGTCCACCGGGTCACCGTATTGCTTGGACCACAAGCCCTGCTCGCGGGCGTATTGTTTCCATGCCACGTGGCGCAGCGATTCACCGGGTTCATAGGTTTTCAGGCCCACGTAGTCGTCGCTGCCGCTGGTGCCGGCGTAATGGCCTTCACCGTAGCCACTCTGGTTTGACGGCGTTGCCACATCTTCCTGCGGTGCCGGGTAGACCACGGCGTCGAAGCGGAACCGAAGGTAGCTCCAGACCCGCAGCAAGCCCACCGGATAGTGACTCTCAATGGTCAGCAGGCCTGGGTCAAGATAGCCACGTCGGGTAGTGGGCGCGAGTACCGTGACGAAGGAATCTCCCGCCTTGTCCACGTTGATCATCAACGGTTCGCCCTCGGCGAAACGCAGCAGGATTTGCTCGCGGCGCCGGTCCTTGCCCTGGCTGATGCACAGCTCTACCGCGGCGGCCTCACCCTTGAACACCGATTGGGCGCGCACCGGTTTGATGCTGAGACCGGACAGCGTGGCGTGAGTGAAGTGGATGCTGACCACAAACAGTGCCACCAAAAGAAAACACAGTATAAAGACCAGGTTGTTTTCGAAGTTGGTCGCCAGCAGCCACAGGGCGGCTACCAGCAGCAGAAAACCGAAGCCGGCTTTGGACGGGAAAATATACAGCCTGCGGTAGTCCAGGTCGGTTTGTTCCGCCGGCTGCGTGCGGCGGTCAATCCACTGACGATAGCGGGTTCGCCAGGCCTGCCGGGCGCGGGTCAGCACGCTAGATCACATCAACCGAGTCCAGCACCTTGTCGATGAGAACCCGGCTGCCGCTGTCATGGCCCCTTCCGGTGCCCTGCAGGCGGTGATTGGCCACGGCGGGAAACACCGCCTGGATGTCTTCCGGAATCACGAAACCGCGCCCGTCCAGCAGACTGATGGCCTTGGCGGATTCCAGTATCGCCAGGCCGGCGCGCGGCGACAGGCCGTATTCGAATGCATCGCTGGTACGGGTGAAATGGATCAGGCGTTGCAGGTAATCCACCACCGGTTCGGCCACGCTGACAGCACTGACTTCATCCTGCAGGGCGAGTAATTCATCGATGGAAATGCACGGTTCCAGCTGCGCCAGCCGGCCACGTGGGTCGCCGCCGGTGAGGATTTGTTTTTCTGACGCCAGGTCCGGATAACCCAGCGACAGGCGCATCAGAAACCGGTCGAGCTGGGATTCCGGCAGCGGAAAGGTGCCGGAGTAATGGATGGGGTTCTGCGTGGCGACCACGAAAAATGGCCGTGGCAGAGACCGGGTCTCGCCCTCCACGGTAACCTGGCCTTCGGCCATGGCCTCAAGCAGGGCGCTCTGGGTTTTCGGCGTGGTGCGGTTGATCTCGTCGGCCAGCAGCAGCTGGCAGAAAACCGGCCCGGGGTGAAAGCGGAACGCCGCTTCGCTCTTGTCATACACCGATACGCCAACGATGTCGGCCGGCAATAAATCGCTGGTGAACTGAATGCGGTTGAAATCAAAGCCCAGCACCCGTGCCATCGCGTTGGCCAGGGTGGTCTTGCCCATACCCGGCAGGTCTTCAATCAACAGGTGGCCGCGTGCCAGCAGGCAGGCCAGCGCCACGCGCACCTCTTGCTGTTTGCCGATCAGCACCGAGCTGATCGCCTCGACCACCGCGTCCAGTTTTGCTTTGGATACACTCAATGAATCAACCCTTGTCCATACGTTGCGGAAAACGCTTGAATGATACAGGGAGTGGCGCGTCGCTGCGAAAAAGCAGTCAGAAATTCTTGCTCCGGCGGCCGGTCAATGCAACATCACCGCGACGTTGGCGTGTAAGATATGCGTTGTTTGAACATCAACCACGGATGGAATGTGCAAATCCGATCAGAAGTTACTTCCTCAGCCGCCAGTCCTGATCCGGACCGCTCACCGATTTTCCTGATCGGCAGCGGACGCTCGGGAACGACCCTGTTGCGCCAGATTCTCAGCGCGCATCCGCGTATTCACCTGACGCATGAGGCGTTTTTCTACACCTACGAAAAGAGTACGCCCAGGCAACTGTCCGGCACGCAATGGCTGGAGCGCTATTTCAGAACGTACTCGTTCCGCTGGTTGCGGGTGGAGCGCGAGGCGGTGCTCTCGCAGTTACC
>JBFIHZ010000348.1:0-4239 GCA_041601535.1 Lysobacterales bacterium
CGCGGCGACCTGGCCCGGCTGATACAGCGTTCCGGCTTCGGTGCTCTGGGTCAGGCTGAGGGTGCTGGGCAGGTAACTGTGTACACCATGGCCTTCGGTGTCGCGCAATTTGCGGCGCAATGACTCGGGGCTGAGCTTGCCATTGGCGCCTTCCACCCCCACCAGTCGCAGGCCGTTGCCAAAAAACTCAGGTGCGCCACCCTCGTCGCACAAAATGTGAGCACCCTCATGCGCATAGACCGAGCCCCAGGGCGGCGTCAGGCAGGACAGGGCAATGCTGTTGGCCGCGGTGCCCGTGCTCAGCGGAATCACCGTGGTTTCAATGCCGAACAGGTCGGAGAACACCGCGTCCAGCTGGCGGCTGTAGCGGTCTTCGGCATAGGAGTGCTCGGCACCCTGGTTGGCTTTGATCACTGCATTGAGGATTTCCGCTGCCGCCGGTGATTCATTGTCGCTTCTGAAATTCAGGTCCATGGAATTCGCAGTCCGGGTAAAGGGGGGAATTATAGGCAAAAACCACCCGCCATGGCGCAGCCAGCAACGCGCCTGACCAGCAGTTGTTTCTGGCGGCGTGAGTGCTGCACTGGGATAATGCGCGGCGATGAAAGAACGCGAGGACATTAAAGCGCTGCAAGCGCTATTGGACGGCGTGCCGGCACGTGATGCCGCACGCTTTGCCAGCCAGTTGCGCCGCCTGTCCGGTGGCCTGTCCGGTCGCAAGCCGGTGGGCCCGGCGCTGGATAAACTGCGTCAGCGCATTGAGGCGGCACAGCAACGGGTTGAACAGCGCCGCGCCGCCCGGCCACGGCTGGAATTTGATGAAGCCTTGCCCATTACCGCGCACCGGGACGAAATTGTCGCGGCCTTGCAACAGCATCCGGTGGTGATCGTGGCCGGTGAAACCGGCTCGGGTAAAACCACCCAGTTACCCAAACTGTGCCTGGCCGCGGACCGGGGCACCCGCGGGCAGGTGGCCTGCACCCAGCCGCGCCGCATAGCTGCCAGTGCAATGGCCCAGCGGGTGGCCGAAGAATTACACACCGAACTGGGTCAGGCGGTTGGCTACCAGGTGCGCTTTCGCGAGCGCTACAGCCCGGACAGCCTGATCAAGTTTATGACCGATGGCATCCTGCTGGCCGAAACCATCCGTGACCCCGATCTGCTGGCCTATGACACCATCATTATCGACGAGGCGCACGAGCGCAGCCTGAATATTGATTTTCTGCTGGGCTACCTGAAGTTGCTGCTCAGGCGCCGCAAGGATCTGAAGGTGGTGATCACCTCGGCCACCATTGATACCGCGAAGTTTTCGCGCCACTTTGATAATGCCCCGGTAATTGAAGTGTCCGGCCGGGGTTACCCGGTGGAGGTGGTCTACCAGCCATTTGATGCGGCCGACGACAGCGGCGCGCCAAAAGACCGCGATGTTTACCAGGGCATTGCCGATGCGGTGCGCCGCCTCGACCGGACAGATGCACACGGTGATATCCTGGTGTTTCTGTCCGGTGAGCGCGAAATCCGCGAGGCCGGCGAGTTCCTGTCCCGTCAACGCCTGCCACATACCGAGATCCTGCCGCTGTACGCGCGTCTGTCAGCCGCCGAGCAGCGGCGTGTTTTTCACCCTGGTCCGCTGCGCCGCATCATTCTGAGCACCAACGTGGCCGAAACCTCGCTCACCGTACCGCGAATCCGTTCGGTAATTGACAGCGGCCTGGCGCGCATCAGCCGCTATGCGCACCGCAGCCGCATTCAGCGCCTGCCGATTGAGCCGGTGTCGCAGGCCAGTGCCAACCAGCGCGCCGGGCGCTGCGGGCGTCTGGGTCCGGGCACCTGCATCCGCCTGTACAGTGAAGCGGATTTCCTTGGCAGGCCCGAATTCACCGAGCCGGAAATATTACGAACCTCGCTGGGATCGGTGATTTTACGCATGCTGGTGATGGGCCTCGGCGCGGTGGAGGAGTTTCCCTTTATCGACGCACCGGCGCCGCGCATGATCAACGACGCCTACAGCCTGTTGCAGGAACTTGGCGCGATTGATGCGCGCCGCCGGCCCACGCCGCTGGGCCGGCAAATGGATGGCTGGCCAGTGGACGTGCGGCTGGCACGCATGCTGGCGGCTGGAGATGAACTGGCTTGCCTGCAGGATCTGATGGTGCTGGTGGCCGCCCTCAGCATCCAGGATCCCCGCGAACGCCCGCTGGAGGCGCAGCAGGCGGCGGATGAAAAGCACCAGCGATTCGCCGACGACAAGAGCGATTTCACGGCCTTGCTCAAGCTGTGGGCTTACCTTCGTCAGCAACGCAAATCCGTTTCCGGCAACCAGTTCCGCAAGCTCTGTGGGCGCGAGTTCCTGAATTGGCAGCGGGTGCTGGAGTGGTTCGACCTGTATCAGCAATTGCGTGACCAGGCGCGTGAATCGGGCCTGCAACTGGCCGCGCAACATGGCAGTTATGAAGCGGTGCACCAGGCCTTGCTCAGCGGCTTGCTGAGCCACGTGGGCCTGAAGCATCCCGAGGACCGCAGTTACCAGGGCGCACGGTCCAGGTCTTTCCAGATTTTTCCCGGTTCAGGGCTGTTCAAGTCAACGCCGAAATGGATCATGGCTGCCGAGATCGTGGAAACCGGCAAGGCCTGGGGCCGCACCAATGCGGTTATCCAGCCCGAGTGGATCGAGCAGCGTGGCGCGCACCTGCTGAAACGGCACTACTCCGACCCGCACTGGTCGCGGCGCCGCGGCGCGGTATTTGCCTGGGAGCAGGTCAGCCTGTTTGGACTGGTGGTGGTGGAGCGCCGGCGCGTGGCCTACGCGCCCATTGATGCGGCCGAAGCGCGCCGTTTGTTCATTCTCGAAGCGCTGGTACGCGGCGAACTGGATACCCGCGCCTCATTTGTCAGCCACAATGAGCAGATTCGCGAGGAAGTTGAAGCACTGGAGCACAAGCGCCGCAAACGTGATGTGCTGGCCGATGAACATGCGCAATTCGAATTCTTCGATGCGCGCATTCCGCAGCAGGTCAATGATGCCCGCGCGTTTGAGCGCTGGTTGCAGGATATTGGCAGGGAAGGGCGGCAACTGCTGCGGCTGGGCCACGATGTGCTGATGCGGGAAGACGCGGCTGAAGCACCGGCCGACCAGTTTCCCGATCAGTTTGAATGCAACGGCCAGCGCTTTCCGCTGAGCTACCATTTCGAGCCAGGCCATGAGCACGATGGCGTCAGCCTGAAAGTGCCGCTGGAACAGCTCAATACGCTGGACGCCGGCGCGCTGCAATGGCTGGTGCCCGGGCTGTTGCGCGACAAGGTGATCGCCCTGATCCGCTCCTTGCCCAAACCCGTGCGACGTGCACTGACGCCGGTACCGGAATTTGCCAATGCGGTGCTCAATGCGCTGGGCGGGCAGGCCGATGAACCCCTGCTTGATGCCATGGCCCGGGAACTGAACCGGATGACCGGCCTGTCTTTGCAGGCCTCAGATCTGGACGAAAATGCCATCGCGGCGCATTTCCGCTTCCGCATCGTGGTGTATGCGGATTCCGCGGATGGTTCCACAGCCGGCCATGGCGAAACCGGGGTGGTGGACAGCGGCCGAGACTTGCTGGCCCTGCAGCGCCGGCATGGCCAGGCCGCGCAGCGCAGCTTTATGGATCAGCAGGGACAGGGCGTCAACCGCGATGGTGCCACCCACTGGGCGTTTGGGCAGCTGCAAGCTGAAGTCAGGACAGCCGCCGGAGTGGCTGCCTGGCCCGCGCTGGTGGATCAGCAAACGGCGGTGGGTCTGCGCTTGTTTGATACCGAGCCGGATGCACGGCTGAACCATGCGGCGGGGGTTATGCGATTGCTCGCGCTGACGCTGGCCGACAAGCTTGCCTACCTGCGCAAGCATTCCGGCCTGGACCGCGCGGCCGTGCTGGCCTGGTCTGCCATCGACAGCCAGCAAACCCTGGTGGACGACCTGGCATGGAGCAGTCTGACCAGCGTGGCCGGCGACGTACAAGGGGTACGTGACGAAGCTGCTTTCGAGCAGCTGGCCGGGCGTGTGCGCAGCCAGGTGGGCCGCGAATGCCAGCGCCAGGCCAAGTTGCTGAACGACATTCTGCCTTTGCAATCACGCCTGACGGCTGCACTGGAAGGTGAGGTGGCGGAGCGCTGGCCGCTGGCTGCGGAAGATATGTCCTTGCAGTTACAGGACCTGCTGTACCCGGGCTTTCTCGCTGATCTGCAGGCCGGCCGGCTGGCGCA
>JBFIHZ010000349.1:0-4225 GCA_041601535.1 Lysobacterales bacterium
ACCTGATCACCTTGGCCGCCGACACCGTGGAGCAACCCATCGCCGGTGAATTCTTCAGCCGCGACGACGTGGGCATAATCGATTTCACCGGCAGCCAGCGCTTTGGCAGCTGGCTGGAGCAGAACATCACGAACAAGCGGGTGTACACCGAAACCTCGGGGGTAAACTCCATCACGATCGAGTCCACCCACGACCTGGACGGCATGGTCGACGCCATCGCCCACAGCCTGTGCCTGTTTTCCGCGCAAATGTGCACCTCACCGCAGAACATCCATATCCCGGCCAGCGGCATCGACAGCGACCAGGGCCATATCAGCGCCGATGAGCTTACCCGCCGCATCGCCGACCGTGTAGATGCCAAAGTGGCCAACCCGGCGCATGCCGCTGCGATTTGCGGCGCACTGCAGTCTCAAGCCAGTCTCGACATGCTGCAACGGCTGACCGACGCAGCCAGCACCATCGGTGAGCTGGTGCGTGCCAGCCAGCCCTATAGCCATCCGGAATTCCCCAGGGCCCGCGTGGCCACGCCGCTGATCATTGCCACCGACAATCCCGACCAGGACATCCTGCGCGAGGAACACTTCGGCCCGGTGAGCTTTATCATCCGCCACCCCGATGCCGATGATGCGTTAAAACACGCTGCCGGCAATGCCCACCGCCACGGCGCCATCGCCACCCACGCCTACTCCAGTAATGACGCCTTCCTGGACAAGGCCGAGCAGGCATTCGTGGAGGCCGGCGCTTCGGTTACCTTCAACCTTACCGGCTCAATGCCGCTAAACTATGCGGCGGCCTACAGCGACATGCACGTGACCGGCCTGAACCCGGCCGGCAATGCCTGCCTGACCGATCTGAACTTTGTCTGCGACCGCTTCCGCATTGTGCAATGCCGCTGGCCGCGCGAGACCCGCAGTGGAGAAAATACCGCATGACGCAGTCCAACACCGAACGCAGCCAGAAATTGCAACAACAACTCAGCCAGTTCATGCACGAGCACGTGTATCCGGCCGAGAAACTCTACCGCGAACAGGTGGCGGAACACCGCTGGTCCAGCCCACCCATCATGCAGCAGCTCAAGGCCAGGGCAAAAGCGCAGGGCCTGTGGAACCTGGCCATGCCCGAAGCCGAATACGGCCCGGCCCTGAGCAATCTGGAATACGCCCCGCTGGCCGAAATCATGGGCCGTGTGCTGTGGGCATCGGAAGTGTTCAACTGCAATGCGCCCGACACCGGCAATATGGAGGTGCTGGCGCGCTACGGCAACGAGGCGCAAAAGGCCGAATGGCTGGCACCTCTGCTGGAAGGCGAAATCCGTTCCGGCTTCGCCATGACGGAGCCGGCGGTGGCCTCCAGCGATGCCACCAACGTGGAATGCTCCATCCTGCGCGACGGCGATGACTATGTGGTTAACGGCCGCAAATGGTTTATCACCGGCGCCATGCATGAAAACTGCCGCATTTTCATCGTCATGGGCAAAAGCGACCCGGACAACCCCAACCGTCACCAGCAGCAAAGCATGATACTGGTGCCGCGCGACACCGCGGGCGTGAAACTGATCCGGCCGCTGACCACGCTGGGTTACGACGACCCGCCCATGGGCCATGCCGAACTGCTGTTTGAGAATGTACGCGTGCCGGCCGGCAACATGCTGCTGGGCGAAGGCCGTGGCTTTGAAATTGCCCAGGGCCGGCTGGGGCCTGGCCGCATCCACCACTGCATGCGCCTGATCGGCTGCGCCCAGCGGGCGCTGGAACTGGCCTGCGAGCGGGTACAGAACCGCACCGTATTTGGCCGCACGCTCAGCACCAACCAGTCGGTGCGCGAAGACATCGCACGCAGCTACTGCGAGATCGAACAGGCGCGCCTGCTGACGCTGGCGGCAGCCGGCAAAATGGACCGTGAAGGGAACAAGTCCGCGCGTGACATGATTGCAGCCATCAAGATCGTGGCGCCACAGATGGCGCAAACCGTCATCGACCGGTGCATGCAAATGCACGGTGCCGGCGGCCTGACCGAAGACTATTTTATGGCCGAGGCCTTCACCTACGCGCGCCAGATCCGCCTGGCTGACGGCCCCGACCAGGTGCATATGATGGCGCTGGGCAAACAGATCATCACGCGCCACGGGGGCGACGCCGCATGAGCAGCGGACAATCAAACAGCGGCAGTCAGAGCCAAGGCGGCGGCGCGGGCAACGACCCCGGCACCGGTGCCAACCCGGACAACCCCAATACGCTGGATGAACACCGCCTGGCCGCCTACCTGGAAGCCAGGGTGGAAGGTTTCAAAGGCCCGGTAACCGCGCGTAAATTCCCGGGTGGTCAGTCCAACCCCACGTTTTTAATCGAAACCCCGGGCGAGCAGTACGTGCTGCGCCGCAAGCCGCCCGGCCACATACTCAAATCCGCCCATGCGGTTGACCGCGAGTTTCGCGTGATCTCCGCGCTGGCGGGTACCGGCGTGCCGGTGGCCAAGGCCATTCACCTGTGCGAGGACGATGGCGTCATCGGCAGCATGTTTTACCTGATGAGCTATGTAAAAGGCCGCACCTTCTGGGACGCCGCGTTGCCCGACCTGCCGCGCGACCAACGGCCAGCAGTCTATGACCAGCTGAATCGGACCATGGCCGCACTGCACAGCGTGGATGTGGACGCGGTGGGCCTGGCTGACTACGGCAAGCCAGGCAATTACTTCGAACGCCAGATCGGCCGCTGGACCAGGCAATATGCTGCCTCCGAGACCGAGTCCATCGTGGCCATGGACACGCTGATCGAGGTATTGCCCAAAATCACCCCCGCAGATGACGGCAAAGTTTGCCTGATCCACGGCGACTTCCGCATCGACAACCTGATTTTCCACCGTGAACGCACCGAAGTGCTGGCCCTGATTGACTGGGAACTGTCCACCCTCGGCCATCCGCTGGCTGACCTGGCTTACTACTGCATGACCATGCGCCTGCCCGGAATCAGCGACATGAAAGGCCTGGGCAACAAGAACCGCAAAGAACTGAACATCCCCAGCGAAGCACACTTTGTCGAGCAGTACTGCGCCCGCACCGGCCAGGACCACATCGACGACTGGCCCTTCTATCTGGCCTTCAGCTACTTCCGCCTGGCCGCCATTGTGCAGGGCGTGATGAAACGTGCGCTGGATGGAAATGCTTCCAGTCAGAAGGCTTTGGAAGTGGGCAAAATGGCCCGGCCGCTGGCGGAGATGGGAATGGCTGTGCTGGACGAAGGGTAGCGCTTGCCTGGCTGCTTCGCAGGCAGCGGGACTTAATCCCGTCCATGGCTACTGGCTCGGTCAATTACCAATTCATGCACTGCGAAGTTATTATTGACTGACCAGCGCACGCTTCGGTTTGCCGGTTAACAAATTGCCCATTCAAAGAAACGACCATGACCAACCAAGATCAGGAATACGCCGGCTTCTGGATACGGGTAGGTGCAGCCCTGATTGACAGCCTGCTGATTTGCATCATCATCTTTCCCATTCTCACCAGTATTTACGGAATCGACTACTGGCTAAACGAAAGTTATTTGATGGGCAGTTGGGATTTCCTGTTCAGCTATGTTCTGCCGGCCATAGCGGTCGTTATCTTCTGGGTTTACAAGTCCGCCACTCCCGGCAAAATGGCGCTGGGGCTGAGCATTGTGGATGCCCGCACCGGCGGCAAGCCCAGCACGACGCAATTTGTGATCCGTTACCTGGGCTATTTCGTGGCCATGATTCCATTGTTCCTGGGCATCATCTGGGTTGGCTTTGACCGCCGCAAGCAGGGCTGGCACGATAAAATCGCCAGCACCGTGGTAATCAGGAACCTGCAAAAAGAACCCGTGCGGTTTGATTCCCCCGCTTGAAGGAAATCGGAATGCCATGCGCCAGGCCCCAGGCCGGCAGCGATCTCTAACCATTCCCCACGGCCCGGACAGAACCTGCATGATGCGTACAGGATAGTAATCTGCGCTCCAGGCCGGCCGACAATCGCCGCGTGCAGAAGAATTGAGTTTTTACTCTGACCCCAAATTTAGGTCAGGTTTCGATGAAGCGCCTTACCGCGTCGACGAATTCGCGTGAGGCCGGCTCATGGCCCAGCAACAGATGATTGTCGCTGTCCAGCGGAACAAACTCGGCATGGCGGATTTCCGCGGCTATTTCACGGCCGGTATTGAACGGAATCCGCTGATCGCCGCGGGAATGCAGCACCAGGGTCGGCACGGTGACC
>JBFIHZ010000350.1:0-4223 GCA_041601535.1 Lysobacterales bacterium
GTCGGGACAGCACTTGTCGCATTGGTCGAACGCCGCAGCGTGCCGTCGGTCATGCCCAGCCACAGTACATTGGAGTCTGCCGGTGTCACCGCCAGGTCGCGGATGTTGGGCGTAAAACTGGTAATCATGGTCCAGTTCAAGCCGGTGCCGTCATTGCTGCGCCACAGGTTATTGGTCGGCGCAAACGTGGTACCGGTTGCAGCCCACACCCGGGTGGGGTCATTGGGGTCAATGGCATACCGCCAGGCGCCCGTAGGGGTTGGAACACTGTTCGGATCGGGGTTCTGCCAGGTCTGTCCGCCGTCATTGGTAAACCGGTAGTTGCCATTGCGAACGCCGTAGGCGCGCAACGGATTGACCGGATCGACCGCGATGCCACTGCCGTCGCCATTGTTACCCATCTCCCAGGGTATCAGCCCACTGGCCAGTGCGGCCGCGCCGCAGGCACCCGCTGGCGCGCAACTGTGGAGCGTGCCGGTATCCTGGGTACCACCGTAGGTCCAGTCGTTGTTGGCCGCACTGCCGCGGCCGATGTCGATGTGGTGGAACAGGTTGGAAGCAATGGTGGCGTTGTGAAAATTATTCCAGGTGGATCCGGCATCCGCGCTGGAATGGATGCCACCATCCGTACCGGTCCACACCGGGGTGGGGTCACCGCCACTGAGGCCGCCCCAATGGGTGGGCGGACTGAAACCGATGTAGTGGTGATCCCAGTGGGTTTTATTCCGGGACACCGGTGTTCCGCCGAAACTGGTGCCGCCGTCGTCCGAACGATACAGCTCCTGAAAGCCGATGTAGACGATGTCCTCATCACGCGGATCAACGCCAACTGTCTGATCATATCCGCATTGACATCCGCCGTTATCCGCGCCAGCCGCCGCCGCGCCGCCCATCAGTGTCCAGTTTGCTCCGGCATCGTCCGAGCGGAACAGGCCGAGAAAACTGTCACCGTTGCCATCCGGATCACCACTTTCCTGCACGGTGGCATACATCCGGTTCGGGTCTGACCGGCCCTGCGCCATGCGCAGGAAGGTGAAGCCGCCAAACCAGGGAGAGCCCGTGGCCCGGGGCGAACCGTTGGTGGTGGTGAACAAATTGGTGGTGAACGTGTCGCCACCGTCGGTGGAAACAAACAGGCCCTGGCCCGAGACACTGGCGTACATTGTGGTGGCCGGCGAGGCGGTGTCCAGATCAATATCCGTCACATTGCCTGTGCGCACCGGTAAACCGTTGTCAAACAGTGGGCTGTTGTTGCCAAACGTCATGCCGCTGTTGACGGATTTGAACAACCCACTGGGCGTGGCGACCAACAATACGTTGGCGGCCGGCATGGCCATGCGGGCAATGCCTACACCGGTAAATATGTTGTTGGGATTGATGATGCTCCAGGACTCACCCATATCGACTGACCGGTAGATGCCCACGGCCTTGACCGACAGGGTGGTCTGGCCGCCGCCGTCATACAGGTTGCCGGTGCCGGCATAAACGATGGACGGGTTGACCGGGTCGAGCACAATGGCACCCATTGACAGGGACGGCATCTGGTCGGTTTTCGGAAAGAACGTCACACCACCGTCGGTGCTGCGCCAGACGCCACCGTCATTGGTGACGGAGTAGATGACCTTGTCGTAGGTATGGCGCGGGTCAATGGCGAGGTCCAGTACTTCCCCGGACATGGCGCCGTTGCCCTGAAACACGATGCTCTCGATCGGGAATGCCGGCTGCGGGCCCACCTGGATCCACTGCACCCCCTGAAGTCCGGCACCTCCCGCCACACCGGCGGCTTTGGAGGAAGGTCCGGAAAGGCGCGCCACACCGGCCGCAATTTCCATGGTCCGGTAATGTTCCACGCCTTTCTTCCACAAATCAGGGCGTACTCTGCCCCGTTCGTCGCGGTAGTCGTTCAGACGCTCCTCGCGGCGGATGTTCCATTTCTTGTCTTTCTGACTGTTGTGGCTCTGTCCCTGGGCGAACAGGGTGCTGGCCGGGATCGAAAGAGCCAATACCACTCCCAATAACAGCACCATGGCGACTGTGCCCCATGCGAGCGGCCTCCATGCGCTCTGCCGTGTATACGCATGATTAAAGCGTGTCATTACCTTTCTCCCTCAATGGTTCCCGGTCCGCATTTATGGCCGCCCGGCCCCTGACATCCGCCTGACCGTTGGACGGATGCCCCAGAAAATCAATGGATTGGAAAATTCGCTCGAATTCGGGCTGGTAGGCTTTGAAATCTGCCTCCGGCGCAATCATCAACAGGTAGAACAAGCGTTCGCTGAGCCCGCGCGTGACGACCCAGGCCATCTCCCGCCGCCCCGGATCGCTGGCAGGACCCCGCAGAAACCGGCTGCTCATCTTGTCGCTGTCTGCGTCCAGGCCAGCGGGCACCGCCGCCGGCACAAGCCCCGGCCGGATACGCTCAATCTGCTGGTTCAACAACTCTGCGGCATCATCCCGCGCGGGATCCCAGGCCAGGGTGCCGGCGAAAACACCGACCCGGACCGCGGTGCTGCCATCGCTCAGAGCGATCTGTTCGCCCTTTGGCATGACCTGCACCTTTTCATCAACGCCTGACTTACCCGGAACCCAGTCGGACGGATAGGAAAAAACATAGCTGCGCGCTATGAACAGTTCTCGTGGTCTGGGCGCGGGTTGTGCCGGGGCCGGTGGCGACCATGCATAAACTGCCCCCAGGTCAGAGCGCTCTGGTGTGGCCCGCGCAGACCGCTTCTGCAAGTTCCTGAAAGCCCGGGACGGTTTGATCTCACGTTTGGCATGCGCCAGCGGGGCAGGGGATACGGCTGTGGTCAGCACATCCGGCAGCGGGTGCGCGGCGGCAAAGCGCACCGCCGGCGGCGGTTCGCCTGCATGCAGATATTGCATGACAGCCAGTGAAGCCGCCGGGTCATATCCTGCGCGGGACAAAAGCTCTGCTGCCAGGCCGATTGCCTGGGTTTCATCGGCCTCACGGTATGTCATCCAGGGTGAGCCGGGCAGCGGCTCCAGGCTGATGCCGCGCAGGGCTTCCAGCAGGCTCAGGTTGCCGGATGATGCCGCAGCCAGCGCCGCTGGCACGCTCAATCGCCCGGCCCGCGATACAGCCTGGGTGGTGTGGCGCAACTGCACATGCGCTATTTCGTGTGCCAGTGAAGCCGCCAGCATGGATTCGTTTTCCAGCAACTGCAGCATCCCGGCGCTGCAGTAAACCCGGCCGCCGGGAAACGCAAATACACCGGGTTCCTCAATCGCCAGCAATTCAAAGTGAAAGGCCGTGAATGGCGACCGCAATCCGGCTGTCAACCGGTCTCCCACACGCTGGATATAAGTCTGCAGATGGTGATCATCAGGTGAAGTGGCCTCAGCCGGGAGGGCATGCTCTTTGAGCCAGGCATCCAGTTCGTCTCCCAGGCGGACATCATCCCGCGGACTGAACAGGTTCCAGGCATCAATGGGGTCCGGGGCCGAAGAAGATGGCTCAGCCCGGGCCGGCATGGGCAGGACTGTCAGACAAAAAAAACTTATGCCAGTAACAAGGGCGCCATGTAACAGCTTATCCGCGAAGGAGTACCGCCACATCCGGTGTCGATCCTGAGATGCTGGTGATTCCGGCAGGGGAAGGGTTTCGCCTGTCTACACCTGGATTGAGTATAGGAGAGGCTGCAAAAATTGATGCCGGTTTACACAGATTTACTCAGGCACCAGGGCGTTATCCAGCGCCTTATGGAAATGCGGGGTGCACGGGGCTGTTACGCCGTACCGGTGCCGCTCATCTCGCAGCGTTGGTGACGGCAACCCCATCCCCGCAAGGCAAGGCTGTTCGGTAAACGCGAAGCTTCACGGTGCGTCCAAACCCGGGCAATGAATCGATCAGGATTTTGCCGCTTTCTGGCAGATCATGATTTCAGTCGTCGGGCTTTCCCTTAAGTACTCCACCAACAGCGACTCAAGCGGATACAAGACGGCACCGAGCAGGTAGCCCAGCCATTCGCGCCCGCTGACGTGAGACATCACCCATTGCCAGGCCCGGGTGATGGATTCGTGCTTTACATCAACAGGGCAGTTCATCAACACCAGCATGGGCCTGCGGGTGATAATGGTAAAACCGGCGTCACGCACCCGCGCTTCAATATCGCTGCGTGTTCTGGCCTTCCAGTAGGTTTCATGCTGTTTTTCCGGCCCATGCAGGAAGTTCTCCGAGAACAGGAAATACCCGCCGTCTTTAA
>JBFIHZ010000351.1:0-4208 GCA_041601535.1 Lysobacterales bacterium
GCCAAGGTTCGGATTTCAGGCACCAAAAGATATTTGAGATATTTGGGGTCAGAGTAAAAACTCGTTTTTTGCGCTGATAGAACCACTTGAGCGCATCCAGGAGTTTTTACTCTGACCCCAAATATTCTTACTCTGACCCCAAATATTCTAGCGTTGTACTCGCCCGGAGCCGTCGCCGCCCATCAATGTTTCGACTTCGCTGACGCTGACCCGGTTGAAGTCGCCGGAGATGGAGTGTTTGAGGCAGCTGGCTGCTACCGCGAACTCCAGTGACTGCTGGCGATCCTCATACGCATTAAGGCCGTGGATCAGGGCGGATGCAAAGCTGTCCCCGCCACCCACGCGGTCTACGATATCCGTCATTACGTAATGCCGGGATAAATAGAAGCCGTCCTTGTTACGCAGGCAGGCGGACCAGCCGTTGGTATCGGCGCTGCGTGACTCACGCAAAGTGATGGCGATGACCGACATATCCGGATATTCCGCCAGCACTTTTTCACTCAGATCCTGGTATTTGCTGATATCCAGCTCACCGCTTTCAACATGCACGTCAGCGGAAATGCCCAGCGACTTCTGACAGTCCTCCTCGTTGGCAATCCCCACGTCCACGTAGCGCACCAGCTCGGTCATCACTTCCGGTGCGGTCTTGCCGTACTTCCATAATTTGCCGCGAAAGTTGAAATCACAGGAAACAGTGATGTCGCGTTCCTTGGCGGCCTTGACGGCTTCGAGACTCAAGTCGGCTGCGCTCTGGCTGAGTGCCGGCGTGATGCCGGTAATATGGAACCAGCGCGTGCCCGCGAACACCGTGTCCCAGTCAAAATCGCCCGGCCCGCACTGCGCGATGGATGAATCGGCGCGGTCATACACCACTTTGGACGGCCGCTGATTGGCGCCCGTTTCCAGGTAATAAATGCCAACCCGCTTGCCGGATCGTTTGATATGCCGGGTATCCACGCCAAACCGTCGCAGTTCGGCGACTGCGGATTCACCGATGTCATTGGCCGGCAAGGCACTGACAAACGCAGCGTCGCGACCATAGTTGGCCAGCGCTACCGCCACATTTGCCTCGCCACCGCCAAAGGTGGCTTCAAATACCGGCGACTGGAAAAAACGTTCGTTACCCGGAGTTTTCAGCCGCAGCATGATTTCTCCGAATGTAGTGAATTCTGCCATGATCAGTTCTCTTACGAAGTTGGACGGGCAGACTGTGCGATGGCAATCGCCTCGGCAGCCAGGCCCGTGATGACGTCAAATTTCCCCTCGGCAATTGCCGCAGGGGGTGTAAGCCAGCTGCCGCCGCATGCCAGCACAGCCGGCAATGACAGGTAGTCGGCCAGGTTCGCGGTGGACACTCCGCCGGTGGGCATAAACGAAACGTCCTTGAATACCGAGCCCAGGGCTTTAAGCATGGCCGGGCCGCCGGCCAGTGAGGCGGGAAAGAATTTCACCGAGCGCAGCCCCAGGTTCCAGGCCAGCTGGGCTTCCGATGCAGTGGCCACGCCCGGAAACACCGGTAGTGCCGCTTGCTGGGCTACCTTAACCACGGGCTGGAAAAGGCCCGGCGAAACGATGAATTTTGCGCCGGCATCAATGGACGCGCGGGCCTGCTGCGGGCTTAAAACCGTACCGGCGCCCACGATGGCTTGCGGCACTGCCGCAGCCACCTCGCCAAGGCATTCGATCGCCGCCTCGGTGCGCAGCACCACTTCAATCACGGTCAGGCCACCAGCCACCAGCGCCCGGGTGATTGCAATGGCCGTAGCCGGCTCATCCGCCTGCACCAGCGGCACAACCGGTGCCTGGCGCAAGCGGCTGTTGAGTTCCTGTTCAATGGCCATGCTGTTTACCGTCCCGCTCAAGAGAAATACAGCCCGCCATTGATATCGAGATTCACCCCGGTCAGGAAACTCGACTCAGACGAAGCCAGATAGGCCACCGCATCAGCCACCTCGGCGGCGGTACCTTCGCGGCGCAAGGGGGTGCCGGCTGCGACATTGGCGCGCACGGCATCCTTGGTGAAGTTGTCATGAAAGGTCGTGCTGATCATACCCGGACACAGCGAATTGACCCGAATATTGCTGGGCCCGAGTTCCTTGGCCATGGCCCGGGTAAAGGTCATGACCGCACCCTTGGAGGTCGCATACGCGGAAGCACCCGGCCCACCGCCATCGCGGCCTGCCAGCGAAGCCAGGTTGATTACCGAATCACCATCGCTCATCAGAGGGACACAGTGTTTCATCAACAAAAATGTGCTGTTCAGATTGAGTTTCATGACATAGTCGAAAAACCCTTCATCCATTTCCGCCAGGGTTTTGCGTTCGACCAGGCCTCCGACCACGTTGACCAGTACGTTCACCGAATCTCCGTAGGCAGCGCGGGTTTCGCTTACCAGGCGCTCGACATCGTCCTGGCGGGTCATGTCGCCAGCCACCAGCATGGCGGTGCCGCCCGCGGCTTTGATTTCAGCCAGGGTCTCTTCAGCCTGCCCCTTGTTGTTCAAGTAGTTGACCGCAACCCGGGCCCCTTCGGACGCCAGTTTGACGGAGATGGCTCTGCCGATATCCCGGCTTCCACCGGCAACAATTGCAACCTTGTTTTTCAATTTCATCGAATTTCCTGTTAATAGACTATTGAATGCGTAACGCGATTTACTTTCCCCGGGAAGTTCATTTTTCAGCGACCGGTTCGATCCTGCCGCCAAGAATCCAGACCGACAGAATGGCCAGCGGCACCAGCAAGGCACCCAGCACAAAAAACGGAACGTAGGACTCGGTAGTAATGACTGGTACCAGCCAGATGGTGATCAATACGCCCACCACGGCCGCAGTGCCGCCGACACCCGCCAGCGACCCCACCGACTTACCGGAGAAGAAGTCACTGGGCAGCGTCTGGATGTTGCCTATGGCCACCTGGAAACCAAACAGAATGATGGCAATCAGCAGCACGGCAATCAGCGGAGTAGCCGCGACAGCGGTTGCCAGCAAGGACGGCAGCATGATCAGTCCGCCCATGGTGATGGTGAATTTGCGCGCCTTGTTAATGCTCCAGCCCTTACGCAGCAGGTAACCGGACAGCCAGCCGCCAAAAATGCTGCCCACCGCCGCGCCCACGTAGGGCACCCAGGCGAACAGGCCAATTTGTTTTACATCGAATCCGAACTCATCCGCCAGGTAGATTGGCAGCCATGAGACAAACAACCACCAGACCGGATCAAGAAAAAACCGCGACAGTATGACGGCCCAGGATTGACGGTAGCGGAGCATCTCCATCCAGCCCGGCGAGCACATTTCAGCTTCAGTGCCGTCGGCCTTTTCGACTTTCTGGCCATCCAGGATAAGCTTTCGTTCCTCATCGGTCAGCCAAGGGTGCCGGGCCGGGCCGGCCCGGTAAATAATCAGCCATGGCACGACCCAGACCAGGCCCAGGCCAGCGATGGCCACAAACGTAGCCTTCCAGCCAATCGCCACATACATCAAGGCGATCAAGGGGGCGGAAACCACCGCGCCGATGGATGCGCCGGAGTTGAAGATCCCCTGGGCCAGTGCCCGTTGGCGGATCGGAAACCATTCCGCGTTGGCCTTGGTCGCGCCGGGCCAGTTACCGGCCTCCCCCACCGCCAGACAGAAACGCACGATGCCAAAAGAAGTGGCTGTGCGTACCACGGCGTGCAGGGCAATGGAAATGGACCAGACCACGATGGCCAGCAAGAAACCGAACCGGGTGCCTATCATGTCGAAAATCTTGCCGAACAGCGATTGACCAAAGGCGTAACCCACCATGAAGAAACTGAGGATCAGCGCGTAGTCATTTTTGTCCATGCCCAGGTCTTCCGAAATGCCCGGCCACATCACTGCCAGTGCATTTCGGTCTACGTAGTTAATAACGGTTGCCAGTGCAACCAGCGAAACCACGAACCATCTCAAGCCTTTGAGTTTCATGAGCCTCTAATTCTCCGTCAGAAAATCGTCGCGAATGGGGCTGAACACGTCCAGCAACACACCCGACTCCAGGCAGGTGGCACCGTGATCAACATTGGGCGGAATATACGTGCTGTCGCCTGCCTTCAGTGTGTGTGATTCAGACCCAATACTGAATTCGAAAACGCCGCTCTCGACATAGGTCACCTGTGAATGCGGATGGGCGTGCACATAACCCTCGGCACCTTGTTCAAAACTGGCTCTGGCCATCAGGATGGATTCATCAAA
>JBFIHZ010000352.1:0-4194 GCA_041601535.1 Lysobacterales bacterium
CAGTGCTGCGCCCATGGAGTGCCCCATCAGGTGGCATTGTGACCAGCCCAGTTGGTCCAGCGCGGCGTCGATATCCCACAGGTAATCGGTGAAATAGTAATTCTGATGATCGGGCAGGTGGGCGGAGTGACCGTGCCCGGGCAGCTCCAGGGCGACCAGGTCCAGGCCTGTCAGGTGCTGCGACAGCGGCACGAAGGAGGCGGCATTATCCAGCCAGCCATGCAGGCACAATACCGGAATGCCGCCGGCGCACGGCCAGTGCAGCGCGGCCAGCTCGCCCCGCGGCGATGACAGGCTGAGTTCTTGCGCGTGGTTCAGATTCATATGGCTGGGTGTCAAAGCGCTTCGAGATTGGCGTAAGCCAGCACCAGCCACTTGGTGCCGGCCGCGGAAAAATTGACCTGTACGCGGGTGTGTTCACCGGAGCCTTCAAACGCCAGCACGGTGCCATCACCAAATTTGTGGTGCATCACCGGCTGGCCCAGACGAAACGGCCATTCCTGGCCTTTGAAGCCGGTGCCTTTGGCGGCCCGCTGCGGACGGGCGGATACATACGGGCGGTGGCTGGACATGCGCGGGCGGATTTCTTCCAGCAATTCGGCCGGCATTTCATCGATAAAGCGCGACGGCCGGCTGTGCGATTCCGAGCCGTGCATGCGGCGCACTTCGGCATAGCTGAGGTACAGCCGTTCGCGTGCGCGGGTCAGCCCGACGTAGCACAGGCGCCGTTCTTCCTCGAGGCGGCCACCGGAGTCTTCGATGGAGCGCTGATGCGGGAACAGGCCGTCTTCCATGCCGGCCAGAAACACCAGCGGAAATTCCAGGCCCTTGGCCGAGTGCAGCGTCATCAGCTGCACGCAATCGTCCCAGCTTTCGCCCTGGGTATCGCCTGCCTCCAGCGCGGCGTGGCTCAGGAACGACTGCAGTTCGCTGAGGCCGGCGTCGGCGTCTTCGCCGGGCAGGATAAAGGCATCTGCCGCGTTGACCAGCTCGCGCAGGTTCTCCACCCGGGTTTCCATGCGCTCGCGCGGTTCTTTTTCGTAATGCGTGACCAGCTGGCTTTCATCGATTACGCCCTGCATCTGGTTGCCCAGGGTCCAGTCGGCCATGCGCTCCTGCATGCCCTCGATCAGCGCGATAAAGTCACCCACTGCGCCGGCCGCGCGCGGCGGCAGCAGGCCCTGGTCGATGCAGGCCTTGGCGGCCTGCCACAACGGCAGGCTGGCCTCGCGGGCCTGGCTGCGGATAATACCGACGGTTTTGTCGCCGATGGCGCGGGTCGGTTTGTTGATCACCCGTTCCAGCGCGGCATCGTCGTTGGCATTGAGTACCAGGCGCAGGTAGGCGAGCGCATCCTTGACCTCGGTGCGCTCGAAAAAGCGCTGGCCGCCGTACACCCGGTAGGCAATGCCGGCACGCAGCAGGTATTCCTCGAACAGGCGGGATTGTGCGGTGGTGCGGTACAGGATGGCGGCATCGTCGGCACGCCTGCCGCCGTCGATCCACTGCTGGATCTGCTCCACCACGAAGCGTGCTTCATCCTGCTCGTTGAATGCCGCGTACAACTGGATACGCTCGCCGCTGGGGCCGTCGGTCCACAGCTTCTTGCCCATGCGCCCCTGGTTGTTGGCAATGAGCGTATTGGCGGCGTCCAGGATGTTGCCGGTGGAGCGGTAATTCTGCTCCAGCCGTATGGTGCGCACATCGGGAAAATCACGCACGAAACTCTGCACGTTTTCCACCCTGGCGCCGCGCCAGCCATAAATGGACTGGTCGTCATCGCCCACCACGAACATGCGGCCAGTGCTGCCCGCCAGCATGCGCAGCCAGGCGTACTGGATGGCGTTGGTATCCTGAAACTCGTCGATCAGCAGGTGTTGCAGGCGTTGCCGGTAATGGTCCAGCACGGCAGGTTGTTCCAGCCACAGTTCGTGCGCGCGCAACAGCAGCTCGGCGAAATCCACCAGCCCGCCGCGCTGGCAGTATTCCTGGTAGCGGCGGTAGATATGCACCCAGGTGGAGGTGACCGGGTGATCCATGTGCTCGATGTGTTGTGGCCGCTCGCCTTCGTCCTTGCGGGCATTGATAAACCACTGGGCCTGGCGGGCTGGCCATTGCGATTCGTCCATGCCCTCATCGCGGATGATGCGGCGCAACAGGCGTTGCTGGTCTTCCGAATCGAGGATCTGGAAGGCTTCGGGCAGCTGCGCTTCCTTGTGATGCATGCGCAGCAGGCGGTGGGCGATGCCGTGAAAGGTGCCAATCCACAACGGCCGCGTGGACACGCGCAGCAGCTTGCCGGCGCGCTCGCGCATCTCGCCGGCGGCCTTGTTGGTAAAGGTCACCGCCAGGATGCCCAGCGGCGAGACGTGGTTGACCTGGATCAGCCAGGCCAGCCGGTGGATCAGGACCCGGGTTTTGCCACTGCCGGCACCTGCCAGCACCAGCACGTGCCCGTCTTCGGCCGAGACGGCTTCACGCTGGGCCGGATTGAGTTCATCAAGCAGATGGGAAACATCCATGAACTCAGGTGGTTTCCCTGGCCACGGCGCGATAGCCGATATCGTCGCGTTTGTACTGGTCCTGCCACCGGATGGGTTGGCAGGCGCGATAGGCCGACTGCTGCGCCGCGGCGACGCTGTCACCCAGCGCACAGACGCACAAGACGCGTCCACCCGAGGTCACCACCGCGCCATCGTGCAGCGCGGTGCCGGCATGGAATACCTTGACGTTGTCCGGTTGGGGCTGATCCAGGCCGCTGATGGTCAACCCCTTGTCATAGCGGCCGGGATAACCACCGGCGGCCAGCACTACGCCCAGGCAGGCGCGTTCATCCCATTGTGCGGTTTCCTGGTCCAGCCGCCCGTCGATGGCTGCCAGGCAGTGCCCGGTCAGATCGGATTGCAGCCGCATCAGCACCGGCTGGGTTTCCGGGTCACCGAAGCGTACGTTGAACTCCAGCACGCGGGTGTCACCCTGCGGCGAGATCATCAGCCCGGCGTACAGGAAGCCGGTAAACGGGTGGCCATCGGCCGCCATGCCGTCGATGGTGGGCCGGATCACCTCGTCCATCACGCGTTGGTGCATGGCAGCATCCACCACCGGGGCAGGCGAGTAGGCACCCATGCCGCCGGTATTGGGGCCGGTGTCGCCGTTGCCGGCGGCCTTGTGATCCTGTGAGGTGGCCAGCGGAAGGATGTTGCGGCCATCGGCCATCACGATAAAGCTGGCTTCCTCGCCTTCGAGGAATTCTTCAATCACCACCCGGTGGCCGGCCTCGCCATAGACATTGCCGGCCAGCATATCCAGTACGGTGGCTTCCGCCTGTGGCAGGGTTTGCGCGATGACCACACCTTTGCCGGCTGCCAGGCCATCCGCCTTGATGACGATGGGCGTGCCGTGCTGGCGGATAAAACGGATGGCCTCGGCCACGTCGGTGAACTGGCCATAGGCCGCGGTGGGAATGTTGTGCCGCGTCATGAAGTCCTTGGCAAAGGCCTTGGAGCCTTCCAGTTGCGCCGCGGCCGCGCTGGGGCCGAAGCATTTCAGACCGGCGGCGGTGAAGCGGTCGACGATTCCATGGACCAGCGGATCTTCCGGCCCGACGATGGTCAGGTCCACCTGCTGTTGTTGCGCGAACTCCACCAGGGCATCGATATCGTTGACCCCAAGCGGCACGTTTTTCACCCTGGGTTCGCTGGCGGTGCCGGCATTTCCGGGCGCGACGTAAACCTGCCGGACCTTGTCCGAACAGGCTGCTTTCCAGGCCAGCGCGTGTTCGCGGCCGCCGGCGCCAATAATCAATACGTTCATACCAGGCTCATTCACGGGTTCAGTTCACCATGCCAGATGGATGTCAGTGGCGGAAATGCCGGATGCCGGTAAACACCATGGCCAGTCCATGTTCGTTGGCGGCGGCAATGACCTCGTCATCACGCATCGAACCGCCCGGCTGGATGACGCAGCCGATGCCGGCTTCGGCCGCGGTATCCAGGCCATCGCGGAACGGGAAGAATGCATCGGAAGCCATTGCGCTGCCGGCCAGTTCCAGTCCGGCCTCACCGGCTTTCCAGCGGGCGATGCGGGTGGAGTCCACGCGGCTCATCTGGCCGGCGCCAATGCCCAGCGTCTGTCCGCCGGCGGCGAACACGATGGCATTGGATTTTACCTGTTTGACGACGTTCCAGGCGAACA
>JBFIHZ010000353.1:0-4150 GCA_041601535.1 Lysobacterales bacterium
TACCGCATCCTGGCCATGCCGCGCATCGTGCGGCCGATGACCATCAATCGTTATGACGCAGGCATGTTTTACGGCGATCACATGGACCACCCGCTGCTGGCCGGTGAGCCCGCGGCGCGCGGCGATGTGTCCACCACGGTGTTTTTCAGTTCTGCGGACGAGTACGACGGCGGGGAACTGGTGATCAACAGCCAGTCAGCCTCAGCCCAGAGCATCAAACTGCCTGCCGGGCATGCGGTGTGCTATTCTGCCGGCACTTTGCACCGGGTGAACCCGGTGACCCGGGGGTCGCGCCTGGCCGCGGTCACGGTGGCCGAAAGCCGCATCCAGGATGATGCCCGGCGGGAGCTGTTTGGCGACCTGGCGCAACTCACAAGCTGGGTGCAGGATACGGCGCCCGGAACCCCGCAGGAACGCCTGGCCAACAAGTTGTACAACAACCTGATGCGCCGCTGGTGCAAGCCCTGACCGGGGATTGCGTGGTTGCTGGCGGCCTGGGCCGACAGGCTTGACCCCGGGGGTCAAAACAGCTAACATTCTCGCCCTTTTGTAGGGCCGTTCTCAAACCGGAGCTGGATTCCCATGTACGCAGTATTCAAAACGGGTGGTAAGCAGTATCGTGCGACCACCGGTGACACCATAAAAGTTGAAAAAATCGAAGCCGAAAAAGGCGCTACGGTCGAACTTGACCAGGTGCTGATGGTCGGCGAAGGCGAAGACGTCAAAATCGGAGCTCCTTTCCTGGCGGACGGCAAAGTAACTGCCACGGTGGTTGATCACGGTCGTCACGACAAGGTCAAAATCATCAAGTTCAAACGCCGCAAGCACCACATGAAGCGCATGGGGCATCGTCAGTATTACACCCAGCTGGAAATCACCGGCATCGACGCCTGAAGGCGTAGACTTCCAGGAGGACAAGACTCATGGCACATAAAAAGGCAGGCGGCAGTACACGTAACGGCCGCGATTCGAACCCCAAATACCTCGGCGTCAAGCGTTATGGCGGCGAAGCGGTAGAAGCAGGCAACATCCTGGTACGCCAGCGTGGCACGCGTTTCCACGCCGGTGACAACGTGGGTGTGGGCCGCGACCACACGCTGTACGCCCTGGCTGACGGTAAAGTTGAATTCAACGACAAGGGCAACCCGAAACGGAAGTTTGTCAGCATCGTCTGACCGTCATCGGGAACGTTCCTGAAAAACCCCGCCCAGGCGGGGTTTTTTTGTGCCTTCCGGCATCCACCGACCAATACAGTACAATTGCGCCATGAAATTCGTAGATGAAGCCACGATCACAGTAATAGCCGGTAACGGCGGCAGCGGCTCGGCCTCGTTCCGGCGGGAAAAGTACATTCCGTTTGGCGGACCGGATGGCGGTGATGGCGGCCGCGGCGGCTCGGTCTACCTGGAAGGCGATTCCGGCCTCAACACGCTGGTGGATTTTCGCCACCTGCGCAAGTACAAGGCGCAGAACGGGCAGGGCGGTTCAGGCCGCCAGATGACGGGCAAAAGTGGCGAAGACATCGTGATCCGCGTGCCTTTGGGCACCATCGTGACCGATGCCGATACCGGTGAGGCGGTGGGCGATGTCACCGAACACAAGCAGCAATTGCTGGTGGCCGAGGGCGGCAAGGGAGGTTTGGGCAACCTGCACTTCAAAAGCTCGACCAATCGCGCTCCGCGCCAGACCGTGCCGGCTCAGCCCGGCGAGACCCGCAATCTGCATTTCGAGCTGAAAGTGTTGGCTGATGTGGGACTGCTGGGTTTTCCCAATGCCGGTAAATCAACCTTGATCAGCACCGTCTCCGCGGCGCGGCCGAAAGTGGCGGATTACCCCTTCACCACGCTGCATCCCAACCTGGGCGTGGTGCGCATCGATATCGAACGCAGCTTCGTGATCGCGGATATTCCCGGCCTGATCGAAGGCGCGGCGGACGGCACCGGGCTGGGCATTCAGTTCCTCAAACATTTACAGCGCACGCGCATGCTGTTGCACCTGGTAGACCTGGCACCGCTGGCACTGGACGTGGAGCCGGCCGAGCAGGTACGGCAACTGGAAACCGAGCTCAGGCGTTTCGATCCGGAGCTGATGGACAAGCCGCGCTGGCTGGTGTTTACCAAGGCGGACTTGCTGCCCGGTGATGAAGCAGCGGAGAAAGCGGCGGAAGTGGTTGCTGAGCTGGGCTGGGAACAACCCTGGCTGGTGATTTCCTCGGTTCAGCGCGAAGGCACCGATGAGCTGATGCAGCGGGTCTCCGATGCCCTGCTGGAACAGCGGGAACTGGCACAGGAGCAGGAACAGGCACTCAAGCAGGCACGGGAGCTGGAAACTTCAGTTGAGTTTCCGGAGCAGGCACCGGACTGATCCGGCCTGGCAAGGTGGTCTGGCCTGGTTGAACAACGCCGCGCCATAAAAAAGCCCTGCCTTGAGCAGGGCTTTTGCGTAATACGCGCTTACACTACCCGTCAAACGGCCGGGTAACGCACGGATTACAAATCTTTGACGTGTGCGTTCAGCCGTGATTTATGACGCGCAGCCTTGTTCTTGGCCATCAGGCCCTTGGCCACTGAACGGTCAATTGCCGGTACCGCGGTTTTGTAAGCTGCCTGGGCTGCTTCCTTGTCACCGGAAGATATGGCCTTGAGCACATTCTTGATCGCGGTGCGAACATGAGAACGCTGGCTGGCGTTGTGACGACGGTGTTGTTCCGACTGACGGGCCCGTTTCCGAGCTGATAAACTGTTAGCCAAGTTAATCTCCAAAGCGTAAATTCAAAATCAAGCCGGCTATTTTCTTATTTTTCGCCTGTCGGGTCAATAAAAACAGGGTATTGGAATTCGGAGATTGACATGCACGGAGCTCCCAAGTAATTGAAACTGCTGAAGTCCACCCTGACCGTCGGCCTGTCCACCGTTGTGTCCAGGCTGCTGGGGTTCCTCCGCGACGTCGTGTTTGCGCGTTATTTCGGGGCCAGCGCGGCCACCGATGCGTTCTTCCTGGCGTTCAAGATCCCCAATTTCATGCGCCGTTTGTTTGCCGAGGGCTCGTTTTCACTGGCCTTCGTGCCGGTGCTGTCCGAAGTACGCGCCAGCGGCGATGCCAAAGCCCTTAAAGACCTGGTAGACCATGTGGCGGGGACCCTGGCGGCCATCCTGCTGGTGATTACCGCGGTGGGTATCCTGGCGGCACCGGCCGTACTGGCCATTTTCGCGCCGGGCTGGTTGCTGGAGGGGCGCCCGGAATTCGGCCTGTCGGCCGAGATGTTACGCATCACCTTTCCCTATATCTTGCTGATCTCACTGACCGCGTTTTCTGGCGGCATTCTCAACACCTTTGACCGTTTCGCCGTTCCAGCGCTGACACCGGTGCTGCTTAACGTATCGCTGATTGCGGCCGCGGTGCTGCTGTCCGGGCGCATGGAAGTGCCGGTCAAGGCGCTGGCCTGGGGCGTGCTGGCGGCAGGTATCGCCCAGTTGCTGGTGCAGATCCCGGCCCTGATGAAGCTGGGGCTGTTGCCACGGCCGCGCTGGGGCTGGAAGCACAGCGGTGTACGCAAGATCATCCGGCTGATGATTCCCACGCTGGTCGGCTCGTCGGTGGCGCAGGTCAATCTGCTGGTGGACAGCGTGCTGGCCACTTTCCTGGTCACTGGCAGCGTCACCTGGCTGTACTACTCGGACCGCCTGATGGAGTTTCCCCTGGGGGTATTCGGAGTGGCGTTGTCTACTGTTATCCTGCCCAACCTGTCGCGCAAGTTCGCGCTGCAAAGCGCACAGGCCTTCTCTGCCACGCTGGACTGGGCGCTGCGTCTGGCGCTGATCATCACGCTGCCGGCAGCCTGTGCGCTGACCTTTCTGGCCGCGCCCATCCTGATCACCATGTTCCAGTATCAGGCATTTCAGCCCGAGGACGTGGAAATGACGGCACTGAGCCTGTCAGCCTATGCTCTTGGCCTGCCGGCATTCATCGCGGTAAAAGTGCTGGCCCCGGGCTACTACGCGCGCCAGGACACCCGCACCCCCGTGCGTTACGCGATTATTTCCATGGTTTCCAATATGGCGATGAATTTCGCTTTTGTCGGTGTGCTGGTGGCCATTGAGTTCAACGGGCCGCACACCGGGCTGGCGCTGGCCAGCAGTGTCGCCGCGTA
>JBFIHZ010000354.1:0-4150 GCA_041601535.1 Lysobacterales bacterium
GGCTGGCGGCCTGGCGCTCAATAGCGCGCTTCAGCCAGGCCAGCGAACGCCCGCCGGGGGCCGTGCCGGTCAGCTCCCTGGCCAGTTCGGCCGCCTCCACCAGCCGGGCCAGATCGATGCCCGTCCGGTAACCCATCTGCTGCAACATCATGACCACATCTTCGGTCGCGACGTTGCCCGAAGCCCCGGGCGCGAACGGGCAGCCGCCGAGTCCGCCGATTGATGCATCAAAGCGACGGATACCGGATTCCAGTGCGGCGAACACATTCGCCAGACCCATCGCGCGTGTGTCGTGAAAATGACAGGCCAGCCGCTGCGGCCCATGGGTTTCCACCAGGCGGTCCATCAAAGACCGGACCTGGGCCGGGTTGGCGGCGCCGATGGTGTCGGCAATCACCAGCTCGTCAACCTCCTGCGCGATAAAGTCCGCCGCAATACGTTCCACTTCCGCCGGGTCGGTTGGCCCGTCGAACGGGCATTCAAACGCCACTGATATCGTGGCGGCAACACGCACACCATCCTTTCGCGCCCGTTCCAGGATGGCCGTGGTGTCCTGCTCGGCCTGCCGCTTGCTCATGTTCACATTTTTCTGCGCCATACCGTCGCTGGCATACAACACCATGGCGACCTGCCGGGCACCGGCTTCAACCGCCAGCTCATAGCCTTTCAGGTTCGGAATCAATACCGAGTAATGGGCACCTGCGACATCCGGGATACCGGCCAGTACCTGGGCTGCACCCGCCATCGCAGGCACGGCTTTGGGCGACACGAATGCACCTGCTTCGATATGGCGCACACCCGCGTCCAGCAAGGCCTTGACCAGCGCTACCCGCTGTCCTGGTTCAAGCACCTTGGGCTGGTTCTGCAAACCGTCACGAGGACCGACATCGTTGACAATAACCTGCTCAGTCATCAGCCTACCGCCCCCAATGCACGCAAGCGCTCAATTTCAGCAGTGTCGTACTTCAACAGCCCGGACAACACGCTTTGCGTGTCCTGGCCTACCCTGGGTGCCGGCGAAAACGTTTCCTCGTTACTGCGTGACAGTTTCACCGGGTTACCCGGGCCACGCGTGGACTTGCCGTCCGGATGTTTCAGCTCGACCACCATGTTGCGGTGCAGCACCTGGGGGTCAGACAGCGCTTCACTGAACCGGTTAACCGGGGCACAGGGAATGCGTTTTTCTTCCAGCTGTTCCATCCAGTAGGCGGTATTCCGCGTGCTGAGAATCTCGTTCAGTTTCGCCTCGATCAATTCTCGGGCCGCCCAGCGCCCGGGCTGGGTGTCGAATTCCGGATTGTCAAAATCAGAACATTTGACTACGGCTTTGAGGTTTTGCCAGAAATTGTCGGTTATAACCGCGATCACGACAAACCCATCCGCCGTGGTAAAAGTATTGTAGGGCACGTGCACAAAATGCGAATTGCCAATCGGGTGCGGGTCATCGCCGGACAGGAAATACATGGTGGCCATATAGTTCAGCATGGAGATCTGGCAATCCAGCATGGAAATGTCCACATGTTGCCCGCGGCCGCTGTGGTGGCGTTCATGCACTGCCGCCAGGATGCCCATTACCGCGAACATGCCACCGCCCAGGTCACCGATGGGTATACCAGCCCGCACCGGGTGGTCGCGGTCGGGTCCGGTGATGGACATGCCGCCGCCGGTCGCCTGGGCCACCTGGTCAAAAGCCGGGCGGCCGGGCTTGGGTCCATCCGAGCCGAAACCGGTCACGGTGCAGGTAATGATGGCGGGATTGATTTCACTCAGTGTTGCATAGTCAATCTTCAGCCGTTCGGGCACGCCCACGCCAAAGTTGCTTATCACCACGTCCGCCTCGCGCACCAGGTCGTAAAACACGTCCCGGCCTGCGTCACTTTTGAGGTCTATCGCCACACTCTGCTTGTTGCGGTTCAGGGTAATGTAATAGGCCCCAAAGCCATCCAGCGAATTTTTCGGGTCGTTGGCCAGCAACTTGCGTGTACCCTCACCTTGCAGCGGTTCAACCTTGATGGTCTCAGCACCGAGATCTGCAAGTATCATCGCCCCGTATGGCCCCGACAGCATATGCGTCAGGTCAAGAATGCGTAAGCCGGTCAGGGGTTTGTTCAAAGATTTGATCATCGGCACTCAAACATTGTGTGAATTCAATCTCAAACACTAAATGTATACAATCAATGGGGAAAATACCAATATATTGTCGTTTTTTCCATTAGTTGTATACAATTATCCCAAGCAAATGGAACCACCGGGGGCGTTTTCTTATGTCAAAAGCCGTGCAGAAAGCCTACGAGCTGGTGCGTGAGCGCATCGTGAGCGGCGTGTATGCCCCCGCGCTGCGGTTGACCGAGCAGGAAATTGCCAACGCCAGCGGCGTAAGCCGCACGCCGGTACGACAGGCACTGCAACGGCTGCAGACGGAAGGCTTTGTCAAAGTGACCGCCAACCAGGGTGCCGTGGTGGTCGACTGGAGCGACAGCGAAACCAATGACATCTACGAATTGCGCGCCCTGCTGGAGCCCTATGGTGCGGCACGCGCCGCCAGGCGGATTACCCCGGAAGGCATTGCCAGGTTGCGCACGCTGGCCCATGACCAGTACGAGGAATCAAAACGCCGCGCGCCGGGCTACACCGAACGCATTGGCGAACTGAACAGCGAGTTTCATCGTACCCTGCACGGCTTCGCCGGCAGTAACCGGCTGTCGTTACTGATGCCCATGCTGGTAGAAGCGCCGCTGATACTGCGGACCTTCGCCAAGTACACCCACGAGGAGCTGATGCGCAGCGCTTCCCACCACCTGGAACTGGTCAGGGCGCTGGAAGCAGGTGATGCGGAATGGGCTTCCGCCATCATGCAAAGCCATCTCCACGCGGCCCGCTACCGCGCCAACCGGCTGAAGCAGGGTTCTGACTAAGCCGCGCAGCGATTTCAGGTTGTCAGGGCCCGCCACGGTTTGTATTGTTCCTGTTCTTGCATAACGCCGCCCATACACTGGGCAGCCATTTCCCCCGGAGCCGCCAAATGATTTTCCGCATCCTCACTGCTTGCGCGCTGCTTGCAACCTCCTCGTTATTTGCCGTTCCCGCGGATGCCCAGCAGGCACGTGCACGCTGGGAGCGCATGTGCCAGATTCGCGCCGAGAAATTTGACCTGGTGATGCCGCAGGCAATGGCGGACAACCGGCTCGACATGTGGATCGTGGTCATGCGCGAAGGCCACCTGGATCCGCTGTGGGAAGCACTGGGCCGGGGTTATGTCACGGACTGGGCATATTACATATTCACCCGCGACGGCGATCGCGTGGAGCGCGCCGCGCTGGGCGTGGGCGGTTACCGGCTGGAACAGTGCGGCGTGTATGACTATTTCGGCAGCAAGGACGAGCTGGCTGCATACGTTGCACAGCGCCAGCCGAAACGCATTGGTGTAAACATGGCCGAATCGATTGGCGGGGCCGACGGACTGTCGCACACCGCCTACCTGCATTTGCAAAACATATTGGGCAAGTACGGAGAGCGACTGGTCAGCGCTGAGCGCTTCGTGTCGGATTTCCGCGCCACACGCACCGCGATCGAAATCGCGGCGTTCGCCGAGGCGGGAGAAATCAGCCGGGAAATTGCCGACCGGGCATTCTCCAACCAGGTCATCACACCCGGTGTGACCACGCTCGAGGATGTGGCCTGGTGGATGTCGGACCAGCAACTGGCGCGCGGGCTGGAGTCTTCCTTTGACATGCCTTCGGTGTATGTCACCGGCCCCGATGGCATTGCCGCGGTTTCTTCCGACCGCATCATCCAGCGCGGCGACCTGCTGATGCTCGACTGGGGTGTTGGCTTCCTGGATTTCTACACCGATATGAAACGCATCGCCTACGTGTTGCGTGAGGGCGAAACCGAGGCCCCGGCCGGTATCCAGCATGCCTTCGATCGCGCAGTAGAAGTACGGGCCATCATGAAACGCTCGATCAAGCCGGCAAAAACCGCACAACGGGCACTGGATGATACCTGGAGCGCCATCGAAGCGGCCGGATTCAACCGCATCGAATTCAACCAGCCCACGGCTGACCCGGCCTTGACCGACGTGGTGATCGCCGCGCACTCGGTGGGCAACTGGGGCCATGGCATCGGGCCCTCATTGGCGTTCTTCAATCCC
>JBFIHZ010000355.1:0-4099 GCA_041601535.1 Lysobacterales bacterium
CGCGGCTTAGCAAGCCCATCAGGTAACCGGCCCTGCCAACCCGCTGGCATATGCCGCTTTAGGGAACTGGAGGAAGAGTTTTGCTGAACCAGAGTCAAGGACACACGGGCTTGGCTCGCGCTGACCTGCAAATTCGCCGTTGATCAGGCAAACTGCAGCAATGCACCCGGCCCATAAGGAAGTATTGATGCACCTTTTGATTTCCGCCCTGATTTATCTTTCTGTTTCAGCCTCGGCATTCGCCGTCGGGCCACCCGAGCCCATGTCAACGGCCGAGTACAACGCACTGAAGCAAGCCACTACCAACTGGGGACGCTGGGGCGAAGACGACGAACTGGGCACACTCAACCTGATCACCCCGGCACAGCGGGCCGCCGGCGCGGCCCTGGTCAAGGAGGGCATCACCGTGTCGCTGGCGCTGGACCTGAACAAGGTCAGGGATGAACTGAACGCGAACCCGCTGGAACACGAGTTACGGGTTGGGGAACTGGGTGTGCAGCAGTTCGCCATGGATAAATTCAGCATTGATTATCACGGCTTTACACATACACATATGGATGGCCTGCCGCATGTCGCATCCAATGATTCGTTTTACAATGGCGTGCCCTTCAGCACGGCAAAGCCCGCCGGTGCCGAGCGCCTGGGTATCCACCATGCGGGCCTGAACGGCATCTTTACCCGGGGCGTGCTGGTCGACATGCCGCGGCACCTCGGGGTGGACTATCTGGAGCCGGGCACGGCCATTACCGCCAGCGATATTGAAAGCTGGGAGGCCGCCAACGGCGTCACCATAGCCAGTGGTGATGTATTGCTGATCCGCACCGGGCGCTGGGTGAACGTGGCGCAGCATGGGCAATGGAACTTTCAGGAGCTTGCGGCAGGAGCGCACGCCTCGCTGGCTGCCTGGCTGAAAGCCAGGGATGTCGCGGTGCTGGGCAGTGACGGGGTCAACGACGTGATGCCGTCCGCGGTTGAGGGCTTGTTCAACCCGCTGCACGAATTGCTTATCGTTAACCTGGGTATGCCGCTGCTGGATAACCTGGACCTGGAGGCGCTGGCCGACGTGGCCAAGCGCACCAACCGCACGACCTTTTTGTTTGTCGCCGCGCCGCTGCGTATACCGGGAGGCACCGGCTCACCGGTAAATCCGCTTGCCGTTTTCTGAATCCGGCCACGCTTAATTTTTACTCGGATATTTGGGGTCAGAGTAAAAACTCTATCGCATTCAAAACTGAGTTGAATCTATTTTTACTCTGACCCCAAATATTTGTTCTGGCGTTAGCGGGCTGTGAGCCCGCATTACGGGCTCAGAAACCTCGCCCGCACCAGCACCAGGGTGGCCAGACCCAGAATCAGCAGCAGCGCACCCCATGGTCCGATCGCAGGCACCTCGCGCGGGTCAGCCAGGACGGATGCAGCACCAATATCGTTGGCCGGCTCCGGGTCTGCCTGGTCCATGGTGAATGTGGCCTGGTTGACGAAAGCCTCCTGTACCGCATCGATCACCCACAGCGTGCAGCTGGCCTGCTCGCCCACCGCCAGGGCGCCGATGGACCAGGTAAAGGTTTCTGCATCGCCATCAACCGTGATGATGCCTCCGCAGTCGTTAGAGTCGTGAATCAGCCCCGCCAGCAATGGGTCGGTAACCACCAGGTTTTCCGCCGGCGCGGGTCCGTGATTGGTCACGGTCAGATGAAAGCCCAGCTCATAGGAGCCCGGCTCCTGCTCGGCTGTCTTCTCAATCGCCACATCGGTAAAAGCGGAGCGGTTGCTGTACTGGCAGTTCACCCGCTCACCGGGCTCAAGACGGATCAGGGCGCTGGCGGCTGGCGCATCGGTGTCTGAATTATCATCATCGCAGACCACCCCGGTGACACCCCAGCCGGGCGGAACGCTTTGCTGCACCGCATACTCGCCGCTCGGCAGGTTGTCGAAGCCAATAGTTGCTGGCCAGGCCGGGTCCGCAGGTTCGGCGTCCAGTGTGAAGGCACCAAGATCGCCGCTGAACGCAAATGCCTGTTCGGTGGCTGGCTGAGCGTCCAGCGTGATGCTGATGGCACCACGTTGCTGGTTGCGAAAGGTGCAGGAGACGCGCTCGGCGCTGGCCACCGTCAATGTGGCCGTGTGCGCCCCCTGATCCACCACGGCTTGCGCGTCCGCACAATCAATCGACATCAGGTCAAACGCCGCAACAGGCACCTGGCTCACCGAATAGGTTCCGGCCGGAACGAACACACTGAAAGAGCCGGGAAGGGCGGGATCGGCATCATCGTCCAGCGAGAACGCACCAAGATCACCACTGAAGCCAAAATCCTGTGGTCCTTCCGGCACCGTTTCCTGCACCACGGTGATCTCGGCGTCAGCTACATGTGTAAAGGTGCACACCACGTCCTCGCGCGCCTGCACGGCCACGCTCAGAACACCGTCAACCAGGGTGCCCGGGTCGCTGCCGCCGGTGCAACTGGCGGTTACGCGCCAACCGGCGGGCAGCAGGTCACGGACTTCATAGGTGCCGGCGATGACTTGAGTGAATGCCTGTGTGTTGATAACCCCATCGGCATCGTCCGGCGACGCATCGTCCAGCGAAAAGGCTGACGGGTCCGGTTCGCCAGCAAGTCCGCTGGTGAAATCAAAGTTGGTGCCCGAGGTGGACGGTTCATTCAGTACCAGGGTCAGCGAGGCGGTGGCAATGGTGCGAATTGTCAGGCCGTACTGCAGCGGCGCCTGGCCGTCCCACCGAACGGTGCTTTCCACGCCGGGTATGATACCCAGGGAAGCAAAACTGCCTTCGAACAAAGCGGTCGCCCCTGCGCCCCAACAGTACGGTTCGCCGGTCTGCAAAACATAGAAAAACTCACCCCCCCGCTCCACCCGCAGGAACTGGTCGTTGCGCCAACTAAAACCGCTCGGGCAGGTTTGAACCTGTGGCCCGCCCCAGTTTGTCGAGATTGCGTTTGCGCTGAAACCCGCTTTGGAAATCCGGCGGAAACCGGAAACGTCGGCTACCTGTTTCCAGCGTAAAACCAGCCTGCCGGCACCGCTGCCACCCGGCCACACGCTCAGCAGAACATTGGGGTCGGTGCCGCTCTCGCTCATCCCCGTGAACAGAGCTTCCGGCACGTTCTGGGCGCGAGACCCATCGGTGATTCCATAGCGGCCACCCTGTACAACTGTCCAGCGAACACCGTCCGGCTCTTCAGTGACCTCAAAAATTACGGTGTCGACTATGGGTTCTGCATCGCCGGCGGATACCGGGGTAGCGCCAATGAACAAAGCAATCAGCAAGCCACAGCCGGCAGCAAGGCACGCATGACTGCAGATCAGAGGATAACTGTTACGAAAATACCGAACGGAGCGCTTCCATGTGTGGACTGAGGCCATGGGATGGTCCTGATAAGCCTCGACTCACTGGCCGCGGGCGGGTTGTTATGATTGTTCCGCTCAAGCCAACAAATGGCAACCTGGAACCGCTGGCCTTCAGTATAGCCCAGAACGTCGCGGCATCAGAGTTATTTGGGGTCAGAGTAAAAACTTCAGAGAAATTATCTGGGACCAAACGGAAAGCTCAGCATTTGAGCTCATTGTCAGGTGTCGGAACTGGCTGGTGCAGCAGATGCTGCGGCTCAAAGCAAAAATCGTTACACCGGGCGCTTCGTGTGAGAAAGGCGTTACTTTATCTTTAATACCTCCTCCACTCTGGCACCTGACTCTGACCCCAAATATTCTTTGAGTTCCTGGAAAATCGGGGCGTTGGGGCAGAAGTCGTTGTTGCCGGGTTGCTTGCCATCCAGCCACCTTTCGCAAGCACCTTCCGAATGACATTTCTGACACCGATGCCGTACTCCTTTTGCAATGGTTTCGTAGTCGTGTTCATCGAGCATTCCTGGATCGAGCTCGTACTGGCGCAGCATCCGCCTCAGCCGGCGCTGCGACTTGTCTGACTTGTACAGCAGAAACAGTGACACACAACCCGCTGCGGTAAAAACCAGAGCAGCTGCAATCAGGTAGCTGTTCATATTCAATATCCCGGGTAGGCCATATAGCCCTACTGTGTTCCAAACCGTCCCCCCACGCCATGACACACGTCACAACAAACGGC
>JBFIHZ010000356.1:0-4076 GCA_041601535.1 Lysobacterales bacterium
GCAAAGCAAGAAAGCCACGCGCAAGAAAGCCGGTAAAAAGAAACGCGTACGCAAGAAGGCAGCCAACCGGCAGGCAGCAGGCGGCCCGGCTACAGATTCTGCCTCGTCCGATAATAAGCAGCCGGACAATAAACAGCCGGACAACCGGCAGGCGTCCGGCCAGGCAGCCGACAGCAGCACAGCCGCTGGCAGCCCGGCTCAGCAGCAAGCGGGACAGTCACAACCGGCTGCGGCTCAGCAGCAGTCCGGCGATGCAGCTAACCAGAACAAGGCGCCCGCCAAACCGCGGCGCCGCCGTTCACGCTATAAAACCGGTGGCGGCAAGCCGCGTGAGGCCGGTGATGGCAATGACAACCGGCAGCAAGGTGCGCCCGCAGCCGGTGCCGCGTCCCAGCAAACTGCGGACCAGGGCGGCGGCAGGGACAGCGCTGCTTCGGCTTCCGCTCAGGCTTCAGCCCAGGACGCCAAACCGTCAGCACCCCAGCCTGCAGGTCAGGGCGGCAACCGTTCTGCAGACAGCAGCAGTGGCCCGGATCGCACGGCAACCCCAGCGGGCCCATCCGCTGCTGCGCCGTCAGCGCCTGCCAGCCAGGGCAACCGCAGCAACAGCAGCCCGCCAGCGCCATCAGCGGGTAAACCGGATGATGCGGCCAGGCCAGCGGCAGCTGAACGTGCCGCTGCCCCGTCCCAGCCGGCAGCGCCAGCACAACGCTCTGCCCCGGCTGCAAGCCCGGGCTCAACTCCGGGCTCATCTACGGCCAGCCAGCAAGCCGGTTCGTCCGGCCAGTCTTCGGCCGCTGCCAGCGGCGGCGCAGCAGCCAGTTCGGCACCAGCCGCACAGGCCGCCAAGCCTGAAGCAGCTGCTGCTGCGCCAGCCAGGCCGGCCGAGGCAAAGCCACCATCAGCGGCGCAGACTCAGGCCCCGGCCCAGCCGAAGCCGCCAGTTGCCTCCTCGCCTTCAGCGCCGGACCGGTCAACGGGCAGTTCCACCCCGAAAGCGGATGCCCGGCCCCCGGCTGCGCAGCCAGGTCAGGCTTCTGGTCAGTCCCCCAGTCAATCATCGGGCCAATCGTCGGGCCAGTCTTCAGGTCAGTCGCCGAGCCAGACTTCGGGCCAGACTTCAGGTCAGTCCTCGGGCCAGGCCTCGGGTCAGGCACCTGCGCAACAGTCTGCGACAAAACCGCCTGAATCGGCACCGCCGCAACGGCCTGCGGCCAACCCGGCTGCACCACAAAAGCCTGCGGCGGAAGTGGTACGTGACAGCAAGGGCATCTACACCCTCAAGCCGGTTGAGTCCGGCAGCAAGCCCAATACGGCCGAACGGCCGGACTGATACGAACGGTTTGTTCAAAGCCTTACGCGGGGGCCATAACTGGCCCCCGTTTTTCATACGCACAATCACTTCAGGCCGCTGACACCAGTCCATAACGCATGGCCATGCGGGTCATGGCCACATCGTTGCTGGTTTTGAGCTTTTCGAAAATGCGGTACTTGTAGGTCGCCACGGTCTTCGGGCTCAAGTGCATGGCCCGGGCAATATCCACCATGCGCTGGCCATCCGCCAGCATCAACATCACTTCCATTTCTCGCGTGGACAGCTCATCAAACGGCGAGCCGGTGGTTCCCGGCAGCATATCCAGCGCCATGGTTTGCGCCACCGACGAGCCGACGTGCCGGCCGCCGCGCGCTACCGTATTGATTGCCTGTACCAGCTCGGTGACCGGGCAGCCTTTGGTCAGATACCCTGAAGCGCCAGCCTCCATCAAGCGTTCCGGGTACGGCGCCGATTCGTGAATGGTCAGAATAATTACACCCAGCGTCGGGCGCGCCTTTTTCATGCGCCGTGTTACTTCCAGCCCTGACAGGCCCGGCATGCAGATATCCAGCAATACCACGTCCGGCCAGACCTCGCGGTTCAGCCGCATGGCCACTTCACCGTTGTCGGCTTCCGCTACAATATGAATACTCGGGTAGTCGGCAAGAATTTGCCTCAGGCCCACGCGCACCAGCTCGTGGTCGTCCACGATCATTAATCGGATCATAAATCCCCCTCATGATTAATGCAGCCCCAGTGTGTTCTGCAGAATTACATCCCCTGTTGCATTGACCCTTTTACTAACATTGACCCATTGGCTTGACCCACTATTAATATAGACCAGGCCAGCCGAAAAATACGGCGTGGTTGCCGGTAAAGAAAATTAAGCGCCAGGTTCTGACAGACAGCCGGGGGATTAACCTACACGGCCCGGGTTACGAGGGCGTGTACATGGCCGGACGACACCATCGGGCGCGGCGCCCTATTCAGTTGGTGCGTGATGGCTGAGCAGGTCTTCTTCGGTGCCCTGCAACTGCTCGTCGCGCACCTGGTCTTCGATTACGTTATCGCTGCGGGTATCGGTGGTATCTTCCGCCGTGTCATTGCCGGATACAGCAGCAGGCGCTGTCTGCGGGCCAGGTTCACCTTTGGCTGGGCGTGGCGCCGCGGCGCGCTGCCGCCGCAGGTTCACGTTGTAAATCGGCTCAGGCATGATAATGCCGGCATCATCAAAAGCTTCCTTGACCAGCCGCTGTGCCTCGCTGCGGGCCTTCTGGAAATCGGTTTCGCGCTGGTCGATCCAGGCCATCATTTTCAGGATCACGCTGGAATCACCCAGTTCGTGAACCAGGCAGACGGGCGGCGGTGAAGCCAGGATCCCGTCCAGTTGCTGAATGGTCTGCACCGCCAGTGTGCGCGGAATATTGAGGTCAAGCTCGGTGTCGACGCCCACCTTGAACTCGAAACGGCGCAGCGGATTCCGCGTGTAGTTTACGATGGTGGCCTTGTACACCTTGGCATTGGGAATGCGTATGTGATTGCCTTCCATGCTCATCAACACGGTCGCCCGGGGCGTTAGCCTTGAAACCATGCCTTCGATGCCATCGACGTTGATATGGTCTTCGCGGCGAAACGGTTGCCGCAAGCTGAGCAGCATGCTGGCAATGTAATTCTCCACCGTATCGCGGGTGGCAAAGCCAATCGCCAGGCCGGCAATGCCCAGCGCGCCGACCAGTGACCCCAGGATGGCGGTGGCGTCGAGTATCATCAGCGCGATCACCACGCCGGCGAACGTGATGGCCACCTGCAACAACTGGCCCAGAAGATCACGCACGAACCAGTTTTCAGACACCCGCGCCAGCAACCAGTCGGCCCGGTTGGCGTGGCGCGCCAGGAACAGTGAAGCGGCCACCACGGCCAGCGCCAGCAACAGCAGCGGCGCGTTGCCCGCCAGTTCCTTGGCACGCTGGCCGATACCGCGGGCGGCTGCCTTCAGCCGGGCCGCGATGGACAAGTCGCGGCTGGCGTGGTTGACCACCATTACCGCGCCGGAAATGCGTTCCGCCAGGCCCTCGGCGCTGTCCAGCGCATCGCTGTCTTCCACCGTGCCGCCGAGGATAATCACGCCGTTGGAAACTTCCACCGTCACCGCGCTAAGCCCCGGTACCGCCGCGAATATTTCGCTCAGGCGCGACTCGATCTGGGCATCAGTGGGCTGAGTGCTGGAATCGGCTTCAATCGCCTTGGCGACGGGTTCAGAAGGCTGGTCGGGTGAACCGCCAAGTCCGGGCAAGTCCTGCGCGGCCGCCGGCCACGAAAAACCTGCCAGCAGCATAAAGACCAGCAGCGCAATGGCGGCAGTCAGCAAATTACCCGGGAATGAACGGCCCGGTTGGCGAGCGGTATCGGTCATGTCGACTTCATGGTGAAGGGCTTGCGCGGCAAAATCAACACGGTGGCTTCGCACCCCGCCTTCCCAGCAAACAAAAAAAGCCGGCGCGAGGCCGGCTTTTTCTGTTTGGCGGAGAGGGTGGGATTATTCCGGGCATCCTCGGCAACTGCTCCTGCGTTGCTCTACCTCCTGCATCCCTGCAGTCGTGCCCTCCGCCCCTTCGGGGCCGTCTCCGCTGCGCTACGACGTTCAAATTCGCATTGTGCAGGGACGTACCGGTGCCGCGAAACTCAAGGATGTGTGAGAGCGGCCTCCCGGCGAATTTGTTGAACCCACGAGTCGCTGCGCGACAGTGACTTCGCACCCCGC
>JBFIHZ010000357.1:0-4048 GCA_041601535.1 Lysobacterales bacterium
CAACAAGGCCAAAATGGCCCGGCGAGACTGGATCAGCGCGGTGGCGTGTTGTTTTCGGCGTTTTAACCAGCGCATGCACAACAAGTTGTTTGCGGTGGATGACCTGGTCGGTGTGGTGGGTGGGCGCAATATCGCCGACCGTTATTTTGACTACGATACCAATTATGACTTCAAGGATCGTGATGTGATTGTATTCGGGCCTGCGGTACATGATATGAGGCTGTCTTTTGACGATTTCTGGAAGTGGCGTAAGTCCGTTCCGGTGCAACACCTGCGGGACGTGGCCAAGGAATTGCTGGAAGGCGACGGTAATGGATTGGCACCTTTTTCGCCGGCACCGCGCCTGCAGCCTCTGCTGAAGTCCATCGAGGATGAGAGCCATATCCGCGAGTTGTTCATCCTGCCGGCCATGCAGGTGCAACGGCTGCAGTATTTCTCGGATTTGCCGAGGAAATCCACGGCGGATGCCGCGGCCCGGGAAAAAAGCATTACCCGGCAGTTGCACGACGTGTTGCTGGCTGCGGAACACTCGGTCGTGATTCAGTCGCCCTACATGGTGTTGTCCTCTGATGCACGCAAACTGTTCCGTGAATTGCGTGACAAAAACCCGGATATCGAACTGGTTTTTTCCACCAACTCGCTGGCCGCCACCGATGCCGATACGGTGTATGCCAATACGCACAAACACAAAAAACGCTACGTGAAGAAGCTGGGCTTTTTGATGTACGAATTCAAACCTTTTCCGATCGATGCGCCACAGTTTTTTCCGCGCTGGCCGCAGTTGATTGAGGAGAAGAAAGCCGGCATTACCAGTAAATCACAGGTATCCGGCGACAACTCAACCATACCCATGCCGGCTCCCAGGGTGGGTTTGCACTCCAAGTCCTTTGTGGTGGACGGCGAGGTTGCCATGGTGGGCTCACATAATTTCGACCCGCGCTCTGAGGGGTTCAATACCGAAAACGGTTTGATTGTCTGGGATGCCGCATTCGCCCGCCGGCTGGAACAGTTGATCCGCCGGGACATAGCGCCGCAAAACAGCTGGATCGTGGCGATGAAACCGGACAAGCGTGAGGCTGCCAGGCTGGGCATCTCTGCCGAGGCCCAGGCAAGAATGGCGTCAGAGCCCTGGTATTATGGATCGACCTCGGTGTTTGAATTATTGCCTGGCAAGCAGCCCGTGTTGCCGGATTCTCCGGATTTTTACCATAACTACCATGCGGTGGGCAGTTTTCCGGACGTGATACAAACCCGGCGGCAGATCACGGTACTGTTCCTGTCGTCATTTTTCGGTTTCCTGGAACCCATACTTTAGGACCGGCCGGACCGGAATCACTCAATCCCCGAACAGCCCGCCGAGGATGGGCAGGTCGAGGTCGTCCTCCTGCCCATCTCCGTCCTGGGTTTCATCGTTCTGCAGCGGCAGGCCCGACAACGGCAGATGCAGGGATTGGAAGTCCAGGTCTTTCAGCAGAGCCAACTGGGCGGTGGTGGTTACCGCAGATGAAACAACCGCTGACATTTCTATGCTGCCACTGCCCAGATGGCCGCTGGTCGTCTGGCTCTCGTCGATGCGGAATTCCAGCGGGTTTTCCCACGAAACCGTCAGGTCAATTCGTTTGAAATCAGAGTGAACCTGGCCGGATGGTGCGGTGGTGGAAAAACTGCCGGTGTTCTTGTTCCAGTAGTAATCGGTAACAGTTTGAACCGTGGTGAAGTTTACGCCACCGCGCTGCTGCGTGAGAGTTTCATCCTTGATGTCCTCGTAAGACGGTTCAGTGCCGCCCGGATCAATTTCCAGCCGAAGAAAGCGCCGCTGGGTCTCGATGGTTTCCTCGGCGATATTGGATGCCATGGTACGCAGCCGGGCATCCAGCCCGGCGCGGCTCAGGTTGGCCTGGAACTGGGCATAGGCCACTACACCAATGGCGAAAATGGCAATGGATATGACTACATCCAGCAGGTTGAATCCCCTGTGATGCTTTGAGCAAGCTCGCCTGCGGTTCATTGCCAGTCCCCTTATTCCCAGTAGGTGTGAAAATCCGTCCAGCTGCCGGTGATGCTGCCCAGGCCGCCGGTGGCCGAGGTGTCCACCGTGATGTCATCGTTGTAAACCACCTGGAAGGTGCCGCTGACGTCGCCGTCCACGCCGTCGGCAACCACCGAACCAAACACGGTGGCGTGGCCGGTGCTGGTGAATGAGGCATCCTCATCCTCAACATCCGTCAGGAACAGGGTGCCGTAGAGTACTGCGTCATTTTTCATCCAGGTATGTGCGGCAGCGCTGATCAGCATTACCGGGTGTTCCGCCGATCCGACCACTGTGTTGCTGGGTATGATGCAGCTTTCGCCGGTGACCCAATACGCGCCGGCGGAGTTTGCGTCCAGTTCGCTGCAATCATTAATCACCTGGATGCTGTCACGCACCCTGCGGTAGTCGTCACGCGCCTGGCCGAAGTAAAACTGGAACAGGTCGCAGGGGAAAGCTTCGTCAAGAATCACGTCTGCGCCCAGGCCTTCAAGCACGTCAAACAGGGACCCAATCAGGTCGTCGGCCGGACAGCTGCAATCACCCAGCGCACAGCTCAAGTCGGACGGGATCAGGCTTTCGCCATACCACTCCAGAGCCGAGCAGGTACTCCAGCCATCCAGGTTGGGGGTAAGGGGCGACTGTCCGCTGCAGGATTCGTTGCCGTTGCCCCAGATTGACAGCGGGATACCCGGACCGCCGCCGTTGGGATTTGACACGATCTCGGCAATCCCGCTGGCGGGAAAGTCACTGTTGGTTATCAGTGGCACACCGGGAATCTTGGCAAATGCCGAGATCGTGAAGTTGGTGACCTTTTCGCTGATCAGCGCCTTGGCGCGGCACTGTCCGCCATCACAGTCCGCTTCACCGCGGGCCAGCAGGGTGACCATGAAGTGCGAACCGTCCACCAGCGCGGGGTCGACCTGGCATCCGAGGATGGGGGAGGTGGCTGCGGAAAGCGGTCCAAGGTCCAGGTCAATCAGGCAGAACAGGGCTTCGACCCTGACCTGCGTATTGGCTGAGCCGAAAACAGAGGTGTCGATGGGCAGCGCCGTGGAGCCGTCCCAGAAATAAAAGTAAGAGTGGTCTCGGCGGTTATCATTCGGTTCTGCCCAACAGGGATGGGTGCGGTCATCGGCGTAGTTCACATCGCCACATTTTTTCCAGCGCGGCGAGCCGGCAACCATCCAGCCATCAATGCCTGAGCCCAGCATGTCTTCCACATCGGCGTTAATCAGGGTGTTGTTGGCCAGCAGCCATTCGTAGGCCAGCTTGATACCCGAGTCCGCTACATGAAATGCCTGTTTCTGGTCCAGTTCATTTCGCGACAGGGTCTGTTCGGTAATGCTGGAGCGGGTGGTGTACAGCAGCATGGTGGCCATCAACAACAAAATCATGATGCAGGTGTAGACGGTCACCATGCCGCGCATGCGAACCGGCAAAAAAGCCGCGTTCTGCTTTTGCCTCGATGTGCGAAGTGGTGTGTTCATGATTGCTCTCCATCTACAGCATGATGTCGTTGCGCACGTCGATGACGCTTTCCAGCTGCTCGGCGATCTGAGCATCGTTGACTACCGTGCCGGAAATCTGCAGGCGGATACGCCGTACCCTCTGGGTCACACTGTTACCAAGCAGGTCAGTTGCCACTTCCTGTTCAACCGAAAGGTCGTCATCCACCGAAAAGCTGGTGATGTCCACCAGGCGGGGATAGCTGATGTCCATCCAGTCAGCGCTGGCAGCGCTGCAATCGGGTGCTGCGCTGCCCGTCCACATCTGCATCACACCAACGCCGTTGTTCAGGCCGCGGCGGTAGGCGCCATGTTCATCATCCGTGACATTGCCGTCCTGGTTACGGTCCAGCTCAAAAGTGAAGCAGTCGTTATCGTCATTGATCTGGATACCACCCGGTGCCTGGATGGTGGTAACCAGCGGCAGTGCCGAGCCTGCCGGCAGGTTGATGTTCGCGTTAGGCAGGCATACGTTGCCGGCCAGGCACCACATGGCGCCCTCGGTATAGCC
>JBFIHZ010000358.1:0-4040 GCA_041601535.1 Lysobacterales bacterium
AACCGGGAGTTCTTTATTTGCCAGACAGTTGAATTCCCCGGCTTGCTGACGAAGTCAAAGGATTGGCGGGTAGTCGTTTGCCGCTGTTTTCATAAGGAGTTGAGAACAGTGGCACTCTCAAGTTCTCAATGTTGCATTATTCAAGTACAGGCCGCGCCTTGTTTATGGCGCCAACTCAAACATCAGGTTTTTATCCACCCATTGTGCTTGTGACCGATACGGTTCGCTGTCGGATGTGAGCATGGCCGGGCTGAAATCTATGCGCCCGCGGGGATTTTGCACCAGCAACATGACGGAACCGGCCATCAGTCGGCCGGCTTCGCCGTGCAGGGATGTGACGACCTGAGCGGGGCGCAACCCCAGCCGGCAGGCGTCCAGCAACTGCGGGTCATGGTTGAACAGGGATTCCATCGGAGCAGGCCTGAAGTTCACCGAGATGAAAAAGTCCGGCCAGTTCAGGTCCAGGTTTGCTGTGGATGCATACACGTTACCTGCTTTGCTGCTGGCCAGTTGCGACCCGGAACCGGACGACTGGAATGCGCCGCTCCAGCCGGCCAGGCAGGAAGCCAGAACACCGGTCTCAGGGGTTGGGCTGACGTCAAGTTTTCCGTTCAGGTTCAGGCCGGCATCCACGCTCAGACCGGCCTTGATTTTCTCCAGGTCGTGGGTCAGTTCCAGGTTGGTGAAAATCATTGCCACCTGCCCGCTGATGGTGGTTTCGGTGCTTAGCCTGGCAAGATCATTCTCTCCGGATTGACGGGTCAGCAAGGGTTTGCGGCGTGTACATTCCGCGACCGCATCGGCTGCATTCTGTTCACAGTTCTGACGGGCCAGCTCGACAAACTGTTCGCAATGGGCCTGTGCCGAATTTTCCCGTTCAATACAGGCATTCCAGTCCTGTTCAAAATGACGGTTACGGCTGATTTTCAGTTCTTCGCAGGTCGGGTCGACGCTTTCCTGCAGGCAGCGGTTATTCAGGGGGTTGCGAATCTGGCAGGTCACACAGTTACGCGTATCGCGTTTGCGTTCACAGGCGGAAAAATCCCGCGTGCACACCCGGTTGATGTCGCAGCTTTCCGGCTCGCAAGCTATGCTCTGGCCAGACAGGCGGGCCAGCGACCCTGAAGCGCGTCTTGGATCGCCGTCGGCAGTTGGAAAGCGCAACACAAACGGAGTGTCCGTCAGCAGTGTGTTCAGTGCCTCGCGCACCGCCGTTCCGCGCACTTCCATTCCGGCGATGGCCGTGCGTTGACTGGCCATGGTGAAATCCTGCACTGCCTGTTCGAATTGTTCCCGGTAGCTGGCATAGGGCCGGTCTGGCTGATTCGCGGCCGGGCTGAACGATATGATCTGTTGTGGCATGGGGCGGATGGATCGCGAATCGATCACACAGCCGCTTGCCTTGTCCACCGCAATCACTTCCCAGTGGCTCATTGATGAGGGGTCGATCCGGTGGCTGGACCAGGTGCGCCAGCGCGCGCTGGGTTCCACGGTCAGCTCGTCAATGTCGATGGGTCTTCCATTGGCGAACCAGTAGTGCACTACCGTAAGCGGTGTCCTGGCATCAGCAATTTCGGTGAAGTAAAACAGCTGGTTCTGGCCCGCATCAACCAGACGGGCAATCTGCCGGGGTTCTCTTGCCTCCATGCCATAGGCAAAACCGGCGCGCGAGACGGAAACCGTGGATACACAGTTTCTGATGCCGCGCACCATTTGCAGGTCCAGCGCGGCACTGGTGTAGGCTTCGTCGATAAACAGCGCGCTGCCAGCAACGGTAAATACGCCGTTCAGATCAAATAGTCGCTCGACCTGGGCATCAGTAAAATCACCCAGCGTGGCGCTCAGCTCCAGGCGTGCCAGCGAGCGGGCGGTGATGGGCAGGCGGTTGCCGCGCCGCAGAATCAGCGCATCGCTGGTTTCAGCATTGATCCTGGATATTTCGTAGGGAAACTCCCCCGCCGCAGCGCCATCAGTGCTGTCGGCCACCAACTTCCGGAACTGTGGATAAAATTCGACTTGCCCGCCGGTGAATGACAGCTGCACGTCACCCAGTAAACCGGCAGTGCGGACGTTGCCGTCTGCCTGTGTGGCGGCAACTCTGGCTCGCAGCCCTATGGCCTGACGGCCAAACTCCACCTGCACATCGGTTAAATTGAATGTTGAGGATGCACTGTTCTGTTCAGTCAGCGCCTTGCGGATGTATTGCGCCAGTACATTATTATTGACCTGCAGCAAAGCATCGGTTTCCGCCAGTTCCTGCAGCGATAGTATGGCGGCGGTGGCCAGCATATCTTCATCTGCGGTGAAGGTATCCGGACTGCTGACCGGCTGAATCGGACTGCAGGAATACACCAGGGTCAACAACAGCAGCAGGACGCAAGTGGGGATCACACGTTGGCGCGGCATGCGCGTAAGCGGCGTGTTCGGCGGCATTCTCGACACCGGGTTCAAGGCTACTGGGTTTGATGGCACTGGGTTCAACGCTAAACACCCCGTATTAATACAGTTTTCAGTTTACGCCGCTTTGGCCTGGAATACGCGGCCCCTTTGCATAACTGGAGCGTGTTGACGTCTAAATTCGCCGCAGCCGTCAGGCATGGCCTTCCAGTTCACTCCAGCGGTTGAAGGCCGTTTCAAGCTCCTCCTGTACCCGTGTCAGTTCTGCAGTGGCGGCAGTGATTTCCTCGTGCCCCGACTGAAAAAACCCGGGTGCGGCCATCTTTTTTTCGAGCTGCGCCTGTTGTTGCTCCAACGCCTCTATTTTAGCCGGCAGGCTGCCCAGTTCACGCTGTTCCTTGTAAGAAAGTTTGCGCCGGGTGCCGCTATCGACGCTTTTTTTGGCCGGCGCTGGCCGGGGTTCGGCAGACTGTTCTTCACCCGCCTGCTGGGTTGCGGGCCGCATGGCCTGCGCGTCCAGCAGCGTACCGCCCTTGGCTTCCCAGTCACTGAAGCCGCCGACGTGCTCGCTGACGGTGCCGCTGCCATCGAGCACCATCAACTGAGTGACTACATTATCCATAAAGTCGCGGTCATGGCTGACCAGCAGCACGGTGCCGTCGAAGTTCAGCAGGATATCTTCCAGCAGTTCCAGGGTCTCGATATCCAGGTCGTTGGTGGGTTCGTCCAGTACCAGCAAGTTGGCCGGCTTGCTGAACAGGCGGGCCAGTACCGCGCGGTTCTGCTCACCTCCGGACAGGGCCTTGACCGGCATGCGCACGCGCTCCGGGCTGAACAGGAAATCGCCCAGGTAGGAAATCGCATGCCGCCGCCGGCCGCCGATATCGATGAATTCCTGGCCGCCGCAGACGTTGTCCATCAGGGTTTTTTCTGGGTCAAGATTGCCGCGCAGCTGGTCGGAATAGGCTATTTCCAGCTTGGTGCCCAGCACCACTTCGCCGCATTCAGGTTGCAATTCGCCCAGCAGGATTTTCACCAGCGTGGATTTGCCGGCGCCATTCGCACCCACGATGCCGATGCGGTCGCCGCGGCGAATGACTGTTGAAAAATTGTTGATGACCTGCTTGCCGTCAAAGTGATGGCTGATGTTTTTAACCTCCGCGACGATTTTGCCGGATCGGCTGGCATCATCCACGCTGAAGCCGGCCGTGCCCTGCCGCTCCCGCCGCTGGCTGCGCTCGTTGCGCATGGCCTCCAGTGCCCGCACCCGGCCTTCATTGCGCGTGCGCCGCGCCTTGATGCCCTGGCGGATCCATACCTCTTCCTGCGCGAGTTTTTTGTCAAACAGCTCGTTGGCCCGTTCTTCGGCAGCCAGTTGTTGTTCCAGGTGACGCAGAAAACCCTGATAGTCACCTTGCCACAAGGTCAGGTGGCCCCGGTCCAGTTCGGCCATCCAGTTCGCCACGTTCTGCAGAAAGCGGCGGTCATGGGTGATCAGGATCAGCGCGCCCTGGTAGTTGCGCAGCTGTTCCTCCAACCAGCGGATGGCAGGGATGTCCAGGTGGTTGGTGGGTTCGTCCAGTACCAGCAAGTTGGCCGGCTTGCTGAACAGGCGGGCCAGCACCGCGCGGTTCTGCTCACCT
>JBFIHZ010000359.1:0-4032 GCA_041601535.1 Lysobacterales bacterium
AGCCCCAGCGGGCTGAGCACCGGCATCAGTTCATTCTTGAAAAAACGATGCAGCCAGTCACGCTGGCGCGCGGTCCATTTTTGCGGCGGCAGAAAACGGATGCCTTCCGCATCCAGTTGCGGTGTGAGTTCTTCATGCAGGATGCGGTATTGCTCACGCACGATATCCAGCACGCCACTGCGAATGGCCTGCAAGGTGTCGGTATAGGACAAGCCATCGGCACCCGGTTTCGCGGCGCCATGCTGAATGCGCTGTTTCAGGGAAGCCACGCGCACTTCGAAAAATTCATCCACCAGCAAACTGGTGATGCACAGGAAGCGCAGCCGTTCCAGCAACGGAACGTTGTCATCCACCGCCTGCTTCAGCACCCGTCTGATAAATTGCAACTGGGCCAGTTCACGGTTGATATACAGGCTGGGATCGCGCAGCTTGACCGGAGCTTGTCCCGGCTTTCCGCCGGTGTTGTTGCGCCGCAGATTCAATTGAGTGACATTCTCAGCCATACATTCAGTATACGGCCAAAACGTTACAGATTGACATGACACGGGTCACCAGGCCGTGGTCATCGCCTGCGCGCAAGACGTGTGCAAATGCCCCGCCCTGTCCATGCGGCCCCGCCGGGACTCTGCATCGTGTCGGCATAACTGCCGGTTGCGGTCCTGCCCCGCCCGGCCGCAACCTAATCAAGCGAACGATATGACGGGAAGCCTATGCCCGTTTGCCTTGCTCCTCTGGCGAGCCACACAGAGCGGGTAATTCCTCACCCTGCAGGCGGGCCACGATCACCGCGCAACAGGCATCGCCAAACACATTGGTGGTGGTGCGCAGCATATCCAGCACACGGTCGAATACCAGCAGCACAGCCAGGGCTTCGATGGGCAGGCCGATGGCGGTGAGAATAATGGCAATGGCGACCAGCGAGGCCGAGGGCACGGCGGCCACACCGATGGAGGTGATCAAGGCAATGGAGCACACCAGGAACTGGGTGGTCAGTGTCAGGTCAAGCCCGTAGGCCTGGGCGATAAACATGGCGGCCATGCATTCATACAGCGCCGTGCCGTTCATGTTAACCGTGGCCCCCAGCGGCAACACGAAGCTGGTGTACTTGTTCGGCACGCCGGCCCGGTGTTCCAGGTTATCCATATTGATGGGCAGGGTTGCCGACGAAGACGCGGTGGAAAATGCGGTCAGCAGCGCCGGCGCCACCGCCTGGAACAGGCGCAGCGGACTGCAGCGGCCCACCAGCTTGACGAAGGCCGGCAAGGTAACCAGCGTATGGAACAGCAAGGCAGCCACCACCGCAAGGCTGAATGTCACCAACGGCGCAGCCGCGCTGAAACCCGTCTTGGCCACGACCGCGGCCACCAGCCCGAACACACCATAAGGAGCAAAGCGCATCACCCAATGGGTGATCAGGATCATGGTTTCAAACACGCCACTGGTAATTTTATAAAGCGAACTGGCCATTTCATGTTCAATCTGCGACATGAAATAGCCAAACAGCGCGCTGAAAAAAATCAACGCCAGCATTTCATTGGCGGCTGCTGCCGCCACGATGTTCTGCGGCACGGCACGCATCAACAATTGGGGAATTTCTTCCAGCCCGCGCCCGGCGACTTTCGCCGCCACGTCCTCAGTGCTGGCGGTCAGCGCCAGCAAGTCGCCGGCCGGCTGGCCATCCACCACACCCGGCTGCACCAGGTTGACAATAAACAGCCCCACCAGGATGGCCGAGGTAATGGTCAGTACATAAAACATCAGGGTTTTGAGCCCCATGGTACCCAGTGAATCGGTGTTCCCCAGTCCGGCGACTCCCAGCGCGATGGACGCGGCGATCAGCGGAATGATCAGCATTTTCAGGGCGTTCAGAAACAGTTGCCCGACAAACTCATAGACCGACAGCAGCGAAACCCCGCCGATGCTGACATCACCACTGAAATAACCGGCAACCACACCCAGCAACAGCGCAATCAGAATCTTCCAATGCAGGGCCAGTTTGCCGGTCCCATTCATAGGTGGCACAGGTGGCTGGCGGTTTGAACTCGTATCCGGTGTTTTTGTTTCGGTCATCGGTGGATTCCGTAATCATGCGTAGATCATATCGGTCCGGGCTAGCCGGACCGGCTGGTTGCAGCCGCATACTATCATGTCCGCCGGGGCGCACCACCCACGATGTCCGTCGTTCCAATAACCGATTGCCGCGGCTTTTGCCCCATCCCTGTCAGTAACCCGGCCACGATTGCCGTTGGTGCTGCTGGCATGCCATCCGGTAAACCTGCTCTCACGGCCGCCACGGCTTTGGCCTGACGGCACAGCCTGTGTATAATGAAAGCGCGTCAAAGCGGTGATTCCGTCACACGGGCTGACCCATACCGGCAGCCACAACTGAATCACCCCCAGACGCAAGCAATCGCCGCCCCGGCGGCATAGACCAAGGACTTGATCCTTAAGGACAGGTACCGTTATGACCCACTACGCCATAGTTGGCGGTGGCCGGCTGGCCCGGCACATGCGCCATTACTTCTCCCTGCTGGAGATTCCCTGTTCACACTGGACACGGGACGCCCAATCCGACCTGAATACCCATACCGGGCTCCGCGCCAGCGAGCGGCTGCGTGCCACCATAAAACCAGCCAGCCACGTGTTGCTGTTGGTATCAGACGGCGCCATCGCCGAGGTGCTGAAAAGCTACCCGTTCCTGCGTGACAAGACGCTGATTCATTGCTCTGGCGCACTCAGCATGCCCGGCATCACCGGCGCCCACCCGTTGATGACTTTCAGTCACGAACTGTACGACCTGGAAGCATACTCCCGCATTCCGTTCATGCTGGACAGCGGCAGTGATTTCCAGGCGTTGCTGCCCGGGCTGCCCAACCCGCATTTCCACATTGCCACCGAGCACAAGGCCCGTTACCACGCGCTGTGTGTCATGGCCGGCAATTTCAGCCAGATCATGTGGCAGGCCGTCAGCCAGCAATTTGCGGCGCTGGGCCTGCCGGAAGAAAGCCTGCAGCCTTACCTGCGGCAGGTGCTGCAGAATTTCATCGACCATCCGCAAAGCGCCCTCACCGGCCCGCTCAGCCGGGGTGATGAGCAAACCATACAGCGCAACCTGGCGGCTCTGGCGGATCACCCGCTGCACGATCTGTACCAGTCGTTTCTGGATTTTCACCATGCCGGGCAAGCCAGTCCGTCCCTCAGGGAGGTGGCCTTATGAACATTCTCAAACTGCCAGAACGCAAACGCCGGCAGGAAAAAATCGTCATGGTCACCTGTTATGACTACACCTCGGCCCGCATCGTCGAACAGTCCGACGTGGATATGATCCTGGTCGGTGACAGCGCCGCCATGGTGATGCATGGCCACAACTCCACCCTGCCGGCCGATGTCGACATGATGGCCTGGCACGTTGCCGCCGTGCGCCGCGGCGCACCGAAAAAGTTTATCGTTGGCGATCTGCCCTTCCTGTCTTACCGCCGCTCGCTGGCCGACACCGTGGATGCGGCGGGCCGGCTGATGCGCGCCGGGGCGGAAGCCGTCAAGCTGGAGGGCATAGAAGGCAATGAGGCAGCGATTACCCACCTGGTGCATTCCGGGATACCGGTAATGGGACATCTTGGCCTGACACCACAGGCGGTCAACCAGCTGGGCGGTTTTCACGTGCAAGGCGGCAATGACACCGACCGCGAGCGCATCAAGCGCGAAGCGCTGGCCTGTCAGCAAGCCGGATGTTTTGCGTTGGTGCTGGAATGTGTGCCGGAGTCGCTGGCCGCGGAAATTACCGCCAGCCTGAGCATCCCGACCATAGGTATAGGAGCCGGCGCGGATACCGATGGCCAGGTGCTGGTGCTGCAAGACCTGCTGGGCCTGAACACGGATTTCAAACCCCGTTTTGTACGCACCTATATGGATGGCGGCAGTCAGTGGCTGGACGCCTTCAACCGCTATGCAGCGGATGTGCGTAACGGCAGTTTTCCGGCTGTTGAAGAGCGCTACGCTGGATGAAAACGCTGTCCGGCGTTGCTGAGTTCA
>JBFIHZ010000360.1:0-4026 GCA_041601535.1 Lysobacterales bacterium
CATGAAGAAATGTCGCGTGATTCCAGCATCCGCGTAATGGGCGAAGACGTCACCCTGGGTGGTCCGTTTGGTGCCACCAAGGGGCTGGTTGAGAGTTTCGGTGAATCCCACGTGATCAACACGCCGATCAGTGAGGCGACCATCGTTGGCATGGCCGTGGGCGCGGCGGTAACGGGCTTGCGTCCGGTGCTGGAAATCATGTTTATCGATTTTATTACACTCGGTATGGACCAATTGGTCAACCATGCGGCCAAACTGCATTACATGACCGGTGGGCAACTCCAGGTACCGCTGACCATTCGCGCCACGGGTGGCGTGGGAGGGGGCTACGGCGCACATCATTCGCAAAGCCTGGAAGCCTGGTTTACCCACGTGCCCGGCCTCAAGGTGGTGGCTCCGTTTACGCCCGCAGATGCAAAAGGTTTGCTGAAATCGGCCATCCGGGACAATAACCCGGTCTTGTTTCTGGAGCATCGCGGATTGTACTGGAGCCGGGGAGATGACCTGCCCGAAGGTGAGGTGGTGCCGTTTGGGCAGGCGGTAATACGCCGCCGCGGAAAACACGTCACCGTATTGGCCATTTCAAAAATGGTTGGTGTGGCGCTGAAGGCAGCAGAAAAGCTGGCCACCGAAGGGATTGAGGTTGAGGTAATCGATCCACGCTCGCTCGCGCCACTGGATATCGAAACCATCGTGGATTCGGCGCGTCGCACCGGGCACCTGGTGATCGCACATGAGGCAGTGGAAACCGGAGGAATCGGGGCGGAAATTGCCAGCCAGGTGCAGGAAAACGCATTCCGTGAGCTGGCCGCGCCGGTGCTGCGCGTCGGCGCACCGTTTGCTCCGGTGCCAACCAGTATCGTACTGGAGCGGGCTTTTGTGCCAGACGAGGAACAAATAATCCAGGCCGTTCATCAATCCATGGCCTACAACCGAGTAGCCTGAAGTTTTCCGCCCTGGGGATGCAGGGCGGTTTAGCGTGCGCCGGGTCACGCCGTGTACGATTATCAAGCGGAGAATTGCATGTTACCCAATCTACCCAGCGACCAACTACTGGAACAGTTGCGACTGGCTATCCTGATTCGACGGTTTGAAGAAGAACTGATTAACCTGGCCCAGGATCGGGATATCGGTCATTTTCACGTATACATTGGTCAGGAAATGACCGGTGTGCCGGCCCTCAGCCTGCTGCAAGAAGGAGACCTGTCTTTCACCACGCACCGGAACCACGGTCATTTGCTGGCACGCGGCGTTCCGGCGCGGCAGATGTACGCAGAGATACTGGGCAAGGAAACGGGCATGATGGGGGGACGGGGTGGCACCTTGCACCTGTGTTCACTGGAACATGGTTTTCCCACCACCTCGTCAGCTGTCGGCGGTGCGACACCGCTGGCCACCGGGGCAGCCTTTGGGTTCAAGCGACTGCAACTGGACCGGGTAAGCGTGTGCCTGTTTGGTGATGGTGCGCTGGAAGAGGGTTCATGGCACGAGTCCATCAATATTGCTGCAATGGAAAAGCTGCCGGTTATCTATCTGTGCGAAAACAACAGCCTTGAAGCCCTGGGGCAAAAGGCTGGCGAGTATCCTTCGTCCACGCTTGCGGCAACCGACCTTATAGACCTGGTGACCCCGTTTGGCGTGCCAACTTTACAAGTGGATGGCTGTGATGCAGGCGCCGTGCACGAAGCCATGACTGAGGCGTTGCAGCGGGCGCGCAGCGGTGGCGGAGCCACATTTATCGAAGCCCGCACCGTGCGCTGGCCGGGCAGCCGCCCGATCTGGCCCCAATTGCTCACCGGTGAAACAGACCTGGCCATGGCCTGGGATGACACGTTGATACCCGAAGAGCACACGTTGTGGCATGCCGAGCAGGATGCCTTGCTGCGATTTGTGCGTGAGCTATTACAGGCTGCTGTGGTCACACCACAGGACATTCTGGCGATGGATAAAGTCATCTCAAAAGAGATGCAGGACGGCGTGCAATTTGCCTTGTCGAGCTCTTACCCACCGGCCGAGGAGGCTTTGGACAAGGTGTTGGCCTGATTTGGAATGATGCTGTGCCCGGGCTGTTACGCACCGGCAACAGCAATCACGGAGAACGAACCGTAATGAGTATTTTGAAATGAGAACACTGACTTATGGCCAGGCGCTGGTTGAAGGCTTGAGGGAACTGATCGTGGCCGACGAGCGGATTCACATCCTGGGCCAGTATTTTCTGGGTCTGACACCGCAGCGTGCGCTGGTCGGGGAGCTGGCGGCCGACCATCCGGATCGTTTTTATTATCCCCCGATCGCGGAGTTGGGCTATCTCGGTACGGCCATCGGCGCCGCCATGGCAGGCTTAAGGCCAATTGTTGATCTGGCCACCGCAAGTTTCATGTTCCAGGCGTTCGCTCAGATCACCAATGAAATGGCCAACATCCACTACATGTCTGGCGGCCAGACGCGTGTACCGATGGTGTTTCACTTTAATCATGGCATACGCGGTGGTGGCGCCGCCCAGCATTCTCACAGCCCTCAAGCCATGCTGTGGAATACGCCAGGAATTGAAATCATGTTGCCGTCAACGCCGTATGATGTAAAAGGCCTGCTCAAAACAGCTGCAGCTACCGACAACCCTACAGCCTGGGGTGATCATGTGAAACTGTTTATGCTGGAAGGTGAGGTACCGGTGGAAGACTACAGCATTCCATTCGGGGTGGCCGACATCAAGCGTAAAGGTTCGGATGTAACCATCGTTGCGACCTCGCTGATGGTGCAGCGCTCATTGGCTGCTGCCGATGCATTGAGCCGAGAAGGAATTGATGTTGAAGTGGTCGACCCGCGCACCCTGGTGCCCCTTGACGAGGCTGCTATTCTGGAGTCGGTCGCCAAGACCGGCCGGCTGGTAATTGCCGATGAATGCCATCGCAGTTGTGGTGTCGGTGCCGAGTTTTCTGCGCGGGTGGCGGAAAAGGCCTTTGGTTATTTGAAGGCACCGATTCGACGGGTGGTGACCGAAGACGTGCCCATCCCGTTCAGCCCGCCAATGGAGGCTTTTGTGGAGCCAACCGAGGCAAAAATCATCCAGGCAGTAAAAGAGGTATTGGACTGATGAAAATCGCGATTGAGATGCCCAACCTGGGACATGATATTGAAACCGGAAAAATCATTAACTGGGTTAAGCAAGCAGGCGACGAAGTAAAGCGCGGCGACGTCATTGCCGAAGTGGAGACAGAAAAGGTCACTCTGGAAGTTGAAGCTTTTGATTCCGGCACACTGCTCGAAATTGTCAAAGACGTGGATTCGGATGCCGCGACTGGCGAAGTCATTGCCTGGCTGGAAAGCGAATAAGACGGACTCGCCCGTGACTGATTCTTCCTGCGATAACGAGATACCTGAGCGCAATCTGGTCAAACCCACTCCAATGCGTAAGGCGATTGCCCGTCGCATGAGCCAGAGCAAAACAGAAGCACCACATTTTTATGTCAGTTGCGAAATCATCATGGATGCTGCGATTGCCGCACTGGACCGGCTGAATGAACACCGGCAGGGCTCTGATCGAATAACCCAGACTGCCTTATTGCTTAAGGCCTTGGCGCTGACCCTGGTGGCTGAACCTGAATTCAATGCGCATTGGACGGAGCAGGGGCATGAGATTATCCGCGGCATTAACATTGGCGTTGCGATCGATGTTCCGGCCGGCCTGATTGCACCCGCTTTGATGGATTGCGCTGTACTGGATGTGGAAGAGCTGTCTCATCGTCTGAAAGACCTCGCAGCCAGGTCCAAAAGTGGCAAATTGAAAGCTCAGGAACTCAGCGACGCCACATTTACGCTGAGTAACCTGGGTATGTTTGATATCACCTCCTTTACCGCCATAATTACCCCTCCTCAAGTGGCCATCCTGGCTACCGGGCGATCCATGCAACGGCCCCTGGTTGTTGATGGAAACATCGTGGTGCAGACCGTACTGAATGCTACCTTGAGCTCTGATCACCGCGCCGTCGACGGCGTGGGTGCCGCTCGTTTTCTGGGCAAACTGAA
>JBFIHZ010000361.1:0-4001 GCA_041601535.1 Lysobacterales bacterium
GGGGTGCATTAAGTGGGCTGCTGCCCGGCTTGTTTTCTGGCTGTCCCTGGCCTGCAGCACTGTCTCCCTGAAACGGTTGTGCGGAATTCGTGATGTGGTCGGTCTCGGCGGCACCCTGAGGGGCCCTTGGCGCATTGGAGTTCATTATGAAAACTGGCGGATTCGTTAAATCATTAGTGTTGTTCTGGGCGATAGTCGGCTTGGCCGTGGCACCGGTTTTCGCGGTCGCACCGCGTACCGCGCATACCTTTGCCCTGGAGGAAGGTGAGCAGGCGCCGCAGGCCACATTGCAGCAGGCTGCCTGGCTGGCCGGTGACTGGCTCGGCACGGGGTTCGGCAAGTCCTTCGAAGAAGTCTGGAACCCGCCGTCTGCCGGCTCCATGGTGGGCTTGTTCAAATTGTTTGATGACAGTGGTGTGGCATTTTACGAGTTGATGTTGCTCACCCCGGAAGCGGGCAGTCTCAGTCTGAAAGTGAAACACTTCAATGCGGATTTTACCGCCTGGGAAGAAAAAGCCGATTTTATTGATTTTCGCCTGGTTAAGGTCGAGCCGGATGCGCTGCACTTTGGCGGCATCAGTTTCTACCGCCGCGACGAGAATCACATGGACGCCTACATTGTGATGCGTAACGGTGACGAGCTTACCGAACATGAACTGAAATACCGGCGCCGGCCGGAGTAAGGCCGAGGTTGGTTGCGCCCCGTCCTGGCCCGTCACTGCTACAACGGGGCCTGGGCGGCCGCCATCAAATCAGATCTGTTACTGCAGTGATTGTCCGTCCGGGCACTGGGCAAAATGGCCCAGTGATGTCTATACTGGTGGCAGGTCAATTCATTGCCGGGATGCTTCAGGGGGCGGTGGCATTGCCATCGTAAAGACTATGGATCAGATGTTTCATAAGTTCTTATTGCAAGGGGTTATCAATTTTCGCCTGACTCGACGTAAGCCTTTATGGAAGGCTTCATGGCTGCTGCCATGCTTGCTGCTGAGCCTGAGTCTGGGCCTGCCGGCCGGGGCGATGGCCGCACCTGTTTCCAACGCCATCAAAATCGACCACTTCGGATACCGGCCGGGCGACAGCAAAATCGCCATTTTCAGTGCCAACCCCGGCAGCTCGGTGGAAATTCGCAACACCGCCGATGCGGTGGTGTTCCGTGTGCCACAGGATGGCGGTTCGATTCAATCCAAGGGGACGGATGGGCCGGCTTCTGGTGACAGCATCTGGTGGGTGGACTTCAGTGCGCTGAACGCGGACGGCAGCTATCGCATCTACAGCCCCGCACTGGCTGCTCAGTCCTATGATTTTGAAGTGCGCGAAGACATCTACAACGATGTGGTTCTGAAAGCCCTGCGCACCTTTTACCTGCAGCGCTGCAACACGCCCAAGCTGGCGGCGCACGCTGGCGATTACGCCGATGGCGCTGCCTGCCACATGCAGGATCTCAATACCGGGCCGGCGGCCGGACATGTCAACCATGGTCTGCTGGACCTTACCGGTGGCTGGCATGACGCGGGCGACTACAACAAGTATGTGTGGGGCGCCGTTTCCACGGCTATCTTGAACTTGTTGCGGGCCTATGAAGACAACCCGGGTGTCTTCCGTGATGGCGATCTGAACATTCCGGAGTCCGGCAACGGCATCGCGGACATCCTGGACGAGATCAAATGGGAACTGGACTGGATGCTGAAAATGCAGCTGGCCAACGGTTCCGTGCTGTACCAGATGCATGTGGACGGTTTTGCTTCCAATGCGCCGCCCAGCAACGACAGCAACGTGCGCTATTACCAGAATCCCAATGTTGAATCGGGCTCAGTGTTTGCTGGTACGCTGGCGCATGCCTCGCGGGTGTTCGCGGACGCCGGCATGACGGCCTATGCCAGCCAGCTGCAATCCGCGGCCGTGGCCGCCTGGAACTGGCTGCTGGGCCAGTCAGAGGTCCGCGAGGAGAAAGTCTGGGCGGCGGCCGAACTGTTCGCCACCGATGCCAGCCTGACCTCGGCGCGAAATTACGTGGACAATTTCTACCCAGGCAACTGGTCCGGGAGGTTTTTCAACCCGGCGCGTTATGACAGCCATGCCGCAATTACCTATGTGCAGGCTGCGGGCGCCACGGCGGCGGTGGTGAACAATATGCGGGCCAGCATAGGTGCCCAGGTGGATTACATTTTCTCCACCAACGACCTGTATCGCAACGGGTTGCCGGACTGGGCCTATCACTGGGGTTCCAATGTACCGCGTGCCTCCACTGGTATTTTTCTGCACCAGGCCGTCAAGCTCAACGCCACCGGTTCGCACAGCGCGGCCGAGACACTGCAGCATGCGCAGGACTTTTTGCATTTTTTCCATGGCCAGAATGCCATCAACATGCTGTATCTCACCCATATGACGGAGTTGGGCGGAGAGCACTCATCCTGGCAGTTCTACCACGCCTGGTTTGGCGATTCGAACAACGCCTATTCCACCAGTAATTTCATGGGCAAGCCGCCGGAAGTGAATGAACCGGATTACCCTTATTACAAGGGCACGGACAACCACGGCGTGAATGACAACAAGGCCTCGTTGCTTGGGCCGCCCCCGGGCTTTGTACCCGGCGGCCCCAACAAGGACTACTCGGGGACGGCCATACCGCCTAAAAATGCCGGCGGTTATAACCGCTACTACCGGGACTGGGCGGACCAGGCGGTGTGGACCGCACAGACCTGGGAGATTACCGAAAACTCCATCGGTTACCAGGGTACCTATGTGGCCCTGGGAGCGTATTACATGTCGCCACCGCTGGCACAATGCGAATTCGACCTGGATTGTGATGATGGCGCGTTCTGCAATGGCGCTGAATCCTGCGTGGCGGGAAGCTGCGTGGCCGGATCGGCACCGTGCCCGGGCATGGGCTGTGATGAGTTGCTGGATGAGTGCGTGGCCAGCAGTTGTAATAACGACGGTATCTGCGGGGCAGCGGAAAGCTGCCAGACCTGCGCCAGCGATTGCGTGCTGGGCAGCCCGGCCTCCTGCGGCAACGGCGTATGCGAAACGGCTGAAGGTGAAAATTGTAACAATTGTTCCTCCGATTGCGCCGGGGTGCAGAATGGCAAGCCCAGCAACCGCTGGTGCTGTGGCCTGGATACCCCATGCAGCGATGGCCGCTGCACATCAGGCGGGCAGCAGTGCAGTGATGTTCCGGCGGGGCAGACCTGCTGCGGTGACGGCTTGTGCAGTGGCCTGGAAAACAGCCTGGTGTGCGAAAAAGACTGTGGTCCGGCCCCGTTCTGTGGTGATGGCCTGTGCGGCAATGGCGAAACGGCCTGCAGTTGCAGCCAGGACTGTGGCGCGCCGCCAGCCAGCGAGGTGCTGAGCTGCAATGACAACAGCGACAACGATTGCGATGGTTTTGTCGATTGCGATGACAGTGATTGTTTCAGTGACGCCGTCTGTCAGGCGCCTGCCTGCGACAATGACGGCATTTGCGAAGCGGGGGAAGATTGCCGGAGCTGCGGCAGTGACTGTGCTGGCAAGGACAATGGCAAGCCGTCAGGACGCTACTGTTGCGGAGACGGCATCGCACAGAATGCCGAGGGCAGCGGGGCCATTTGCGACAATAACTTCTGACCTGGGGCTGGCAGCGATGGCCAGCGGCGCGCCACAGTAAATTTTCCCGTAGCGCCGGTTGGGGTGGATTGTCGCGGGCCGTCGAGCTGACCTATCATGTGGCGGGCGTCCAGCACGCCGGTGCCATCCGTTCAATTCTTCGAGGTGCTCATGAGGTCTTCCGTTACCCGCAAGCTCGCCAGCGTTTTCCTGTTTCTGTTGTTCAGCGGCTGCGCAGCCGCCGCCGAGCCTGCACGCCTGTTGGTGCTGTTATCTGATTTTGGTGATACCGAGCGTTTTGTCGCCAGCATGAAAGGTGTGGCCATGGGTATTGATCCGACCCTGCCGGTGCACGACCTGAGCCATAAAGTAGAGCCGTTCAACATCTGGCAGGCATCCTATTTGCTGGCCGGTAC
>JBFIHZ010000362.1:0-3986 GCA_041601535.1 Lysobacterales bacterium
TCCATATCGCCCACTGCGAGCAGGCTGGGGGCTTGACGAAGAAACTCGAAGCCAAATCTGGAGATTGCTATATTGATCGGGCTGGAAAACTGCTGGCGTATGGAGCTGGCAGAGAGCGTTGTGGCCGCCTGACGGTAGCAGGGATCGGGTTCCACCACCGCGATGGTGCCGGTAAAACTGCTGTCGGAAGCCAGAAAGTAGGCGCAGGCACTGCCAATGATTCCTCCGCCTGCAATCAACACATCATAAAACTTGTCCACTTCGGATGGTCCTTTGCAGTTTATGTCAATGATAAAAGGTGTCTGGGCATTTGCCTTAAGGCCCGTCCTGTGTCGCGGGTTGGAATAACGGCGGGATCGGTTAACCCGTTATATTTAGTATACTCAAAAATTGAATATGAGTGATAGCTTTGGTTGTTGCGCCTGCGAGTGAACATTGGGTTGCTTGCGGGGCAAACGGGGTCGCGGATTAAGCCAACGCGTCGTGTGTGAATGATATTGACCAGTGCGTGCATCTGGCCCGTGCGGCAGGGCAGGACCGGCGGTGGTAAAAGCTAGTCGTTTTCGAACAGCACCGGCGACCCCACCCACAGCAGTTTGGCGGTTGTATCCCCGGTATTTTCAATCTCATAGCCCACATCACTTTTAAAATGGAGGCTGTCACCCGGCTTCAGCACGAAGGTTTCATCGCCCACCCTGAACGTGGTGCTGCCTTCGATCTGATAATAAAAATATTCCCCGTGGTGGTATTCACGCGGGGCCAGCAGGCCTGGAGGCAACAGAAACAGGATCGCGTCCATGATCTGGTCTGGCAGCTTGGCGTTCAGCCGGATGAAGGTGACCGGCGAATCGATGTCAATATATTGCGGGTCATCGGCGCTGTGGTAAAGGTTGCTAACCTTTGGCGGCTCAAAAAAGTACTCGAGCTTCACATCCAGGCCTTTGGCCAGGTTCATTAATGATGTGATGGTGGGCTGTGCTTTGCGGCGTTCCAGCAACGAGATAAACGATGCGGACAATCCGGACTTCTCGCCCAGTTCCTTAAGCGTCATTTTCTTCTCTTTGCGCAGCCGCTTTATTTTTTCCGCGCAGGAAAATTCTTGCGGCTTGGTTTTGCCTTTTTGTCCAAGTGACATGTAAGTCTCTCTTTTAAAATTCAGTATAGTTAATTCTTTGAGATGCTACGCGTAGGGTCCGCTGCCCGTCAACCTGCAACAAGGATGCATTTCAACAGCGAGTTCTGGTCTGCAACTTCGTTTCACCCGTGGTGCGGAGAACGCCTCCAAGGCGGCTGGCGGAGTCACCGGAACAGGCTGATCGCTATTATCATGCCCAGCGTGACAACACCAAAACTATTGATCAGAATGGCCGCGGCCCAGCTAAGCCGCGAGTAATATCTGGCGGGGTCAAATCCAGACAGATGGGCCAGTACGCCAAACCGCAGGATGAAAAAACCAAATGAAGCCAACAGGAACAGATAAAGCGGTTCGGAGATCTGCGGCCCGGTGACAAAGGCCAGGTACAGCACCGTCATGATCACCAGGCCCGTCATTGGCTCGGTGGGCGAGGCGCTTCGGCCTGTGGTATCAATAAGCACAACGCTGACGATGTTGTAGCCGACCGCCAGCACGATATAAATACTGAAAAGCAAGGTGAGGATAGTCATGCGGTTCCCATGGGTTCAGTGCGAGAAAATTTCCCTTCCGCCTTTGATTATTGAGTGCATGCCCTTCTGGCCCTCATAAATAAGCGATAAATCTTCCAGCGGGTTTCCATCAATAATCAACAGGTCGGCCAGGGCGCCTGGCCTGACACAGCCCAGATCCAAAGGCCTTTGAATAATCGCCGCGTTGACCGCGGTGGCCGAGTGCAACACCTCGAAAGGCGAATCCACCCGGGAGCGTATCCTGAGTTCGTCAAGCTGATGAACGTGCATGTCGCCCATCAGATCGGTGCCCAGGCCCAGCCTGACACCGGCATGTTTGCAAATTTCGACCGCCTGCAGCCCCTGGTCGCGTACCGCCGCAAGCTTGGCCCGGGCAGTGCCGGACAAACCGCTGTGCTGGCCCAGTGCCTCGTAGGTAACCAGCGTGGGAACAACAAACGCATCGTGGTCCGCAACGACTTTTGCCGCGGCGCTATCAATGAGGTTGGCATGCTCGATGGAGCGCACACCCAGGGTAACGGCCTGGGTAATGACTTCGGCGGGGTAAACGTGCGCCATGACGTAGCTGTCCCTGCGCCTGGCCTCATCAACCGCGGCGGCAATTTCATCGCGTGAGTATTGCGGCATGCCAATCGGGTCCGTTGCTGATATCACACCGCCCGACAGCATCAACTTGATCTGGTGGGCACCGCGGCGCAAATTTTCCCGAACCGCGATCCGTATGGCTTCCACGCCATCCACCACTTCCAGCAGATTGCCGTTCGAGCCGCAGTTGCAGGCCTCGATGTGCGCACCCCGCATGTCGCCATGGCCACCGGTCTGGCTCAGCGCTTTGCCGGCGTAAAACAGCCTGGGGCCCACCACATGGCCTTCTTCCACCGCTCGCCACAAGCCGTAATCGGCGCCGGCGGCATCGCGTACCGTGGTAAAGCCACGTTTGAGCGCGGCTTCCATCAGCAGACGGCCACGCTGCGCGACATAGCTGGCCGGCATTTCTTCCAGCGCTGCGACATCCACATCATAGGCATAGGCATGAAAGTGGCAGTCGATAAGCCCGGGCATCATCGTTTTGCCCTTCAGGTCAATTTCCCGGTCTACCGCGCGCTCGGGATGAAACTCGGTAATGGATTCAATGCGCTCCCCTGCCACCAGCACAACCCGGTCGGCCGCCAGTTCCGGACTGTGGCCGTCGAAAACACATGCGTTCCTGTAGAGCGTTGAGGTGGCGGTGTTTGGCTGGGCTGTCATCGCGCTTATGCCCGGTAGCGACCAGGGCGGCAACCCCGGGAAGGGCGTGCCGGGCTGGTACTCACCTGCATGATTATCCGCGCGCCGCAGCGCGAAGTTGCCGGGTGGCTTCCACATCTACCTCCCGCTCAGGCGTAAGTGCCACGCCATAAACCGTTCGGGCACAGTCAGCGGATACGTACCGGTCCAGCACGTCATCCCGCACCCGCTCCGGATCGCGCTGCAAGGGCTCGCCGAAGCCGCCGCCGCCACCGGTCCTTGAGGTGACCACCGAGCCGGCAGGGAGCTTCAGGTTCGACACCTTGAGCAAATCCACGGTGGGTTCGCCGGCCTTCTCGATGCTCACCGCCGGCCCCTTGCCATTGCTGCCCGCTTTCAGCCCCCAGGCGGTGGTTTTGGATCGCTCAAACCACAGCGACAGTTCAGATGGCGTAAGAATCTGGTACTGGCGATACGTGCCATTGCCGCCGCGAAATTTGCCGGGCCCGCCTGAGTCCTGGCGAATGCCATACGAGGTTATGCGCACCGGGTATTTTTGCTCAAACAGTTCGATGGGCATGTCTTTAAACGCGCCATTGACGGAATTGATCAATGAGCTCTCTCCATCGCCCGCGCTGTGCGCGCCCCAACCGCCGGTGGTTGGCTCGATATGGTAATAACCGGCATGCTCGGAGGATTTACGGCCCGACAGCGCCAGGATCATCGAATCACCATAATGGGCGGCGGCGGTCCGCTCGGGCATGACTTCGGCCAGCGCTTTGATGATCAGGTCAATCATCAGCCCGAGGCTGGAGAAGTACCAGGCGCAAGCAGCTGGCTCCTGCGCGGCGAGCATGGAGCCCTTGGGTACGTTGATGTCCAGCGTGCGGAACGAGCCGCCGTTGGGTTCGGCATCCGTGCACACCAGGGTCTTGTAAGCCAGCCGCACCGCCGAACAACATTGCACATAGCCACAGTTCACCGGACCCGCGCTTTGTTCGGCGGTTCCGGTCAGGTCAACCGACATGGAGCTTCCGCTGATGGTAACTTTGACCTTGACCGGCAAGGGCTCGCTACCGTGCCCATCGCTGTCA
>JBFIHZ010000363.1:0-3984 GCA_041601535.1 Lysobacterales bacterium
CAATCAGCGCGGGCTTACAGTTCTTCCCTGACCTGGGCGGTAAATGACGGGTGCGCAGCGGCAGCAATGCCTTCTTCTGCGTCTTCCTCATCATGGCGCAGGATGCTGAAACCGGTAATACCATAGATCAGCGATACCACCGGGTTGATCAGGTTGAAAAATGCAAACGGCAGGTAGGCAAAGGTGGCCACGCCGAGCGTACTGGCCATAAAGGCACCGCAGGTGTTCCACGGCACCAGCGGAGAGGTCAGCGTTCCGGCGTCTTCAATGGCGCGCGACAGGTTACGCGCACGCAAGCCGCGGCGGCGGAATTCGGCGCGGTACATTTTTCCGGGCAAGACAATGGCGATGTACTGGTCAGCCGCAACGACATTGATTCCAATACAAGTAAGCAATACCGAGGCGACCAGTGAACCGGTGGATTTGGCCGCGCCCAGCACCGAGCGGATCAGCCGCTCCAACAGGCCGGCGTGCTCCAGCACGGCGCCAAAAGCCAGTGCGCAGATGATCAGCCAGACCGTGGTCAGCATGCTGCCCATGCCGCCACGCGTCAGCAGATCGTCGATACCCGCATCCCCCGTGGTAGATACATATCCGTTGGCAAATGCCACCCACACGCCTTTCAGTAACGCCATTGCGGTGGGCAACTCTGGTGCGTCGGCAAATGCCAGCACCACATCGGGTTGCAAGACAATGGCCATTACCCCGCCCAGCAGCGCACCGGACAGGATGGTGGGGAAAGCCGGAAAACGGCGCACCGCCAGCACGAACACAAACACCAGCGGTAACAGGGTCCATAAGCTCAGGTTGAACTGCTCGCGCATCAGCGTCATGGAACTGAACACATCGGTTTGTTCGGCCGCGGGTTCGATATTCAGGCCCATCACGCCGAATATGATCAATGCCAATATGTAGGAAGGGAACGTCGTCCACACCATGTGGCGGATGTGCGTGAACAGATCGGTACCGCAAATGGCGGGCGCCAGGTTGGTGGTGTCAGACAGCGGGGACATCTTGTCGCCGAAATACGCGCCGGAAATGACCGCGCCAGCCGTAATCTCCGGCGAAATACCCAGCGCCATGGCCACGCCGATCAGGCCCACGCCAAGGGTGCCGGCCACGGTCCAGGAACTGCCGATGCTGACCGAAGCGATACTGCACACCAGGCAGGCCGCGGCGTAGAAATAGGATGGGTCAAGAATCTTCACGCCGTAGAAAATCATTGCCGGAACCGTACCGGCCATCATCCAGGTGCCAATCAGCGCGCCAACCGCCAGCAGAATGAGTATCGCGCCCATGGCCGATGCGATGCCGTCGATGATGGCCACCTGGATGTCCGGCCAGCGGTGTCCGTTCTTGAACGCTACCAGGGCCGACACCATGGCACCCAGCAACAGCACCACCTGATTGGCGCCACCCGAAGAATCCGAACCAAACAGGTACACCGACAGCGACAGCAGCACCACCAACACCACGATGGGGATCAGGGCATCCAGCAGCGAAGGGGCGCGAAGCGAAGCAGTATCAGATGGTTTGTTCATGTGTTTCCTGTAGGGGGGAGAGAAGGTCAATACGGCAGTGACGTCCGGCACCACGGTGGCTGCGGCAGCGCGCTGTGCTCACGCGGTGTTATTCCTTGACGCCATAGGCCAGGTCACCGGCATCGCCCAGGCCCGGAATGATATAGGCCCTGGCATTCAGGTCGCGGTCAACCGCGCCCAGCCACAAGGTGATATTGCCCGGCAAACGGCGCGTGGTGAACTCCACGCCCTGCTGGCTGGCGATCACCGCCACGATATGGGTGTGGGCTGGCGTACCCCGCTGCAGCAGCGCCTGGTAGGCCAGCACCATGGAGGAACCGGTGGCCAGCATCGGGTCGCACAGAACCACCGTTCTGTCCTGCACCGAAGGGCTGGAAAGGTACTCCACTTCCACCTCGAATTCATCGTCATTTTCGTGGTGTTTGCGGTAAGCGGAAATAAAACAGTTGTCTGCCCCGTCAAAGTAATTGAGCAAGCCCTGGTGCAGCGGCAAGCCGGCGCGCAATATCGTGGCCAGCACCGGTTGTTGCCGTAATTCAGGGCAGGTGATGCTACCCAGTGGCGTGGTGACCTCACGATCATCATACTGCAGGGTTTTGCTGATCTCCCAGGCAAACATCTCACCCAAGCGTTCCAGGTTGCGGCGGAAGCGCTGGCGATCCTGCTGTATCGACTGGTCGCGAATCTCGGCCAGTACGGTGGCAAACAGCGAAGGTGTATCAGACAGCGTGTGTATGGCTGCTTGGTGTTTTGAATTCATTCTCGCTGTCCGTTTGTCACCGGTTGCTCAGACGGTTGCCTGCAGCAACGTTTCAATTTTTCCATCCGGCAGCAGCACACCGCGCACGTTGCGGAAGCAGGTCAGCCATTCTCCCATGAAGGATTGCGGATGCGGTTTGCATTTCATTGGCGGTGTGGTGCGAGTGCGCACCGACAAATGACGCTCATCCACGATGCCATACTCCCGGTTGAGTAACTGGGTTGCACCACTGTGAACCCCGAATACATGCCCCAGCGTGTGCGGCTGCAGCCAGGGAAACAGCGCTCCGCTGAAAGCGCGCAGTTGTTTCTCATCCAGGTAATGGGGAAAATCCCATAACAGGCAGATATCCAGGCGGGTGCCGCTGGCAAAGCCCAACAGCTCCTGGAACTGGCGCTGCAAGGTCTTGCCGGAACCTTCCGGATCAAGCCCTCCGCCGCGTAACACCTCAAACAGGTCGACCACGTGAATGCGGCAACTTATGGCCGAACAGAACGTCACCGTCTCCGGCAGGGCGCGGCCAACGTCGAGTATGGTCAGCTTGCCTGCGTTTTCCTGGCGGCGGAACAAGGCGGACAACAATTGGCTGGCCTGCCGCCCAGGCTCCGGTTTTGCCGGCACGGCTGCGGGTCCGCCTGCCTGATCACTGACCGCCAGGTTCAAGTTTCAATCCACCTTCTTTGTCGTAGGTGCAAGACTAACCGAAGCTTGCACCCGGTATCAATCAGCCGCTTTTCAGAGACAGGTCCGGTGCTTTGTCCGAAGTATCGCTAACCGCTTCCGGGACTGGCGCGGGTTTCGCAGCGGGCCTGGACTGAGCCACGGCAGATTTCACCACCGCCGCATCGCCCGGATCCATGTCAATACTGCCTTTGAAGATGGCACCATCTTCCAGCATTACCCGCGGCGCGGTGATATTGCCGCGCACGTTCCCGGTTTTGCTGATAACCACGCGCTCATCGGCCTCGATGTCACCGTGCACTTTGCCGGCAATGCGGATCAAGCGCGCGGCGACGTCGGCATTGACTTCACCGGACGGGCCAACCGAGACCTCGTGCGAGGCCAGTTTCACGCTGCCGGTGACCTTGCCTTCAATGACCAGGTTATCGGTACCGCTGATGTCACCCTTCACGATGATACCCGGTCCGATCACGGCGGCTTTCCCTGCGGCCGGAGCGGATGGTGTGGGTGTTGCTGGAGCCGAATGACTTGCCACCGGGGGCGGTGCAGAGTCGTTCTGTGGCTTGTTACCTTTGTGCTTGTCAAACATGGCGAATTCCATTTTCCGTCAGAACAAGGGCTTGACATCGTATCAATATGCAGTGATTTCAGCCAGTATTCGCTGCAAATTCATATTGTCACGTGATATTTCTGTTAAATAGCTGAACAGTCACGCAGCCTGTTCCGCCGCGCGCAGGCCGCTGGTTTTAACGGTCCGATGACCTGGTTTGATTCTTGTCCTCCGGTTTGGCCGGCTGGTCACCGATCACGGTTTTGAGCGGGCAGACGGCAAATACGGGACAACGTTTGCAACCAACGGCAAGAGCAACGGGGCACAGCGTCATGGTACGACTCCGGGGCCGCCTGGACGGCCTGGCAGGGTGAAAAGCAGCGATCAATAACCCATCATACGCTTTCCCGGCCGGCTCTGGACAAAGCCGCTGATCAGGCCGGCCAGCACCA
>JBFIHZ010000364.1:0-3923 GCA_041601535.1 Lysobacterales bacterium
GAGCACACGGCGCATTCCGGGCAAGTCTATGCTTCCATCATCGTTGAAAGGCGTTGGAGCAACCGGCCAAATGCCGGTGTATTTGGTTTTATGCATTCTCTTTGGCCTGCTTTTTTCAGGGTCAACCTACCAAGACAAACCAGTGGGCCATTTCCACCAATCACACGGCAAATCAGATTCGAAATTATCTGGTATGCATTTCCGGCATGGCTGGCATTGCGCATTGATATTTGTGCTCGGCCAGCAGCTCATGCCATTTTCTAGAACGTTTCTACGGGGAGATCGACAATGCGACAGTCTGTTCTGAATGGGTTATCTCAGTTTTCTCGCGTCATTCTGCTTGCAAGCGTCATGCTGACGTCAGCGGCCGCCTGCGGCGCAGAGCCTGCTGCTAAAACTTACCCGAGTAAAGCGGTAACCCTGGTGGTTCCGTTTCCACCCGGTGGCTCAACCTACTTCACCGCGGAAGTGCTTGCCAAACACCTCGGTAAGGCACTGGGGCAGGAATTTATCCTGGAAACCCAATCGGGAAATTACGGGTTTACCGCGGTGGAATCCATGCTGGAAGATACCGACGGTTATCGCCTCATGGTGGGCAATGTGATGACCAACTCAACCTCCCCTGTATTCCACAGCGGCGCCATAGACTTTGACTACGCGGAAGCCGTTCTGCCGGTGTCCCGCCTTGCTGATTTTCCGTTCGTAATCATGACCGGCCCATCATTCCCGGCCGATTCACTGCAGGGGCTGCTTGAGCATCTGCGCAGCACGACAGGAAAGTTGACCTACGGAACTGATTTCCCGGGCTCGGTCGGGGACCTGTACATGATGGACCTGGCAAAAGCGGGCGGACTGGAGCTGCAGTACCTGGTGACCAATGGCGCTGAAGCCATTTTCTCTGACCTGGTTGAAGGCAAAACGGATATCGCCGTTTTGAATGTTGCCACGGCCACCCGGAAAGCCGGCCAGTACAAGCCCCTGGCGGTCACCAGTGCCGTCCGCCTGGATAAGTTTCCAACCGTACCCACCCTGAATGAACTGGACGTTGATAACCCCGGCATCAACCTTTGGCAAGGCCTGTTCGCGCCATCTGCGATGCCAGCTGAGTCCCTGCGGGTACTCGAAGCCGCGTTGGCTGACGTGCTCGCATCACCGCAGGTCTCCGCCGAGTTTGCCGAAGTGGACGCGTTTGTTACCAGCAGCAAATCCGCTGCGGAATTTCAACAGGAAGTGATCGCGGAGATGGCCATGTGGGAACAGGTGATGGCGGACGTCAAAGCCATCAAGGCCGCCGAGTAACGACGGTACACATGGCGTCAGCCCTGCTTCAGCAGATCAATACGAACCTAAAACACTGAGAGAAATATCAGAATGCGTGAAACCACTGTGGTGCAAGATGGAATGGCCATTGATTGGGATGTCCCTATTGAAATGGAAGACGGCGTGGTTTTGCGCGCCGACGTGTATCGCCCCATCGCCGAAGGAAGTTACCCGGTAATTCTGAGTTACGGCCCATACGGCAAGGGCCTGGCTTTCCAGGAAGGCTATGCCACGGCCTGGGAAATCATGATCAAGGACCACCCGGATGTGGATCAGAATTCCACCAACAAGTATCAAAGCTGGGAGGTGGTGGATCCTGAGAAATGGGTATGTGATGACTATGTAGTGGTAAGGGTGGATTCCCGCGGGGCGGGGCGCTCACCTGGCTATATCGATCACTTCTCACCCCGGGAAACCAAGGACTTCTACAACTGTATTGAATGGGCTGGTGTGCAGCCTTGGTCCAACGGCAAAGTGGGGCTTAACGGGATTTCCTACTACGCGGTTAACCAGTGGCAGGTAGCTGCATTGCGGCCACCACACCTGGTTGCGTGTTGCATGTGGGAGGGACACTGTGATTGGTATCGCGAAGGCAATCACCAGGGCGGAATTTTATGCACTTTTCCAGCCAATTGGTACGACATGCAGGTGGAAGGCGTGCAGCATGGCCTGGGCGATCGTGGCCCCAGGAGCCCGGTTACCGGCGACCTGGTGTGCGGGCCTGAGACGCTTCCGCCGCAAACCCTCAAAGAGAATCGTTGTGACTATGGCAACGACATACTCAATGCTTCACTGGTCAATCAGTACCATATCGACCGCTCCGGCTCCGCCACTCTGGAAAAGATTGAGGTTCCACTCCTTTCCTGTGGTAACTGGGGCGGTAACGCACTCCATCTGAGAGGAAACATTGAAGGCTTTCTCGGTGCTGGCAGTGAGCAAAAATGGCTTGAAATGCACGGCGACCGCCATTGGTCACTGTTCTACACCGACTATGGAATCGACCTGCAGAAACGGTTCTTCAATCATTTCCTGAAAGGTGAAAACAACGGCTGGAGTGAGCAACCGACAATTCAGTTACAGGTCAGGCGACCCGGCGAGCGGTTTGAGCTGCGCTATGAGAATGAGTGGCCTCTGGCGCGCACCCAGTGGACAAAATTCTATCTGGATTTTGACAACCTGAGCTTGACGCCAGAACCTCCCGAAAGCCCATCAACCGTTGACTTCGACGCCCTGGGCGATGGCCTGATGTTCATGACGCCGCCACTGGAAAATGAAACCGAAATCACTGGCCCCTCTGCGTTAAAACTGTTTGCCTCATCATCCACCAGCGATGCCGACTTCTTTCCGGTCCTTCAGGTTTTTGCACCGGATGGAAGTGAAGTGACCTTTATCGGCGCACTTGATCCGCACACCCCGATTGCACAGGGTTGGCTGCGCGCCTCACATCGCAAACTGGACCCGAAGAAAAGCACGGACTACCGGCCGTATCACACCCACGATGAATTGCAGCCACTCACCCCAGGCGAGATCTACGAGCTGGATATTGAGATCTGGCCGACCTGCATCATCATCCCGGCCGGTTATCGCATTGGCTTGAGTGTTCGAGGAAAGGATTATGTTTATTCGGGTGAAAGTGGCGGAAAACTGTCAAATATGAAAAACGAGTTTACCGGTTGTGGTCCATTCCTGCACGACAGCCCGGTCGACCGCCCCGAAAGCATTTTTGGGGGAAAAACAACGCTTCATAACGGACCTGACCGGGCTGGTTTTCTGTTGCTTCCCGTGGTCCCCGCGCAGGGATAGTCAGGCTGAATGAAAGTCACGATAACGCGCCAGATTCAAGGCAATCTGGCAGATTTGGAGCAAACAAATGAGTAGCGAAAAAGAAACCGCGTCGAAGAGTAAACGCATTCATACCGATGGTGCCAAAACCGCCGGTCCGGGAGAGTATTTCTTTAACTTCGGCACATTGGACGAAATCATGGGTGGGCCCGCTTATTCGACCGCAGTCGGCGGCTGTGTAGAGGGCGAACGAATGATTGCGGCGGTAATGCGTATGCCCGCAGGCACGGGCTCCGAGCCGCATTCCCATCCCAATGAGCAGTGGATTTATGTCCTGCAAGGGGAAATCAGCTCAGTCATCGGTGGTGTTGCAGGCACTTCGGGACCTGGCGAAGCTGTTTATATACCTGCAGGCGTTGTGCACAACGGCAAGGCAACTTCCAATGGCGATGTGGTGTTTTTCACGGTAAAAGATGCCTCCTACGGGCTCCATGGAAACAAGGTTGAGAGCAAGGATTGAAGTTGTTTCATTGCGACCACCCGGACCGAAATCATCAGATCGTTTCTGCTTCTCAAAAAGGACCTGGATATTGAACATACTCAAGCTTTTGTTTGTTGCAGGTATTTCGCTGACGCTGAGTGCCTGCGATTCCAGGCAGGCTGACCTGCCCTATCCCAGTTCCGTCGTAAAGATTATCGTTCCATACCAGCCGGGCGGCGCATCAGACACCATAGCCCGTTTGCTGGCAGAAGAACTGCGCAGTGATCTGGGCCAGCCGTTTTTGATCGAGAACAAACCCGGGGGATTTGGCATCCTCGCC
>JBFIHZ010000365.1:0-3919 GCA_041601535.1 Lysobacterales bacterium
AATGCAGCCTCTTCCATTGGCTGCTGCGCCAGGCGCGGATAGATACAGGAACTGCCAAGGAACAACAGTCGCCCGACTCCGGCGCGGTGAGCTGCCTCAATCACATGCGTCTGGATCAGCAGGTTTTCACGAATGAAATCAGCGGGCTGCTCGCTGTTGGCCAGAATGCCACCGACCCGCGCAGCCGCCAGGTAGACCTGATCAATCTGTTCATCGGCAAAAAACTGTTCCACTTCTGTCTGCCGCGTCAGGTCGAGTTCAGCGCGGCCGCGCAGCACCAGGCTGACTTCCTGCTGGTGCTGTAAACGCCGGACCAGCGCGGAGCCCACCATGCCGCGATGCCCGGCAATGTAAACGCGCAGTGGTGCGGCGCCTGTACGTGACCGCTGTGGCATTACCGGCCGTTCCGGTCGCTGGCAATCAGCGCCTCTTCACGCGCCAGACTGAGATCGTGGGTAATCATTTCGCTGACCAGTTCATCGAATGATGTGCGCGGCTGCCAACCCAGCTGCCGGCGTGCCAGGCTGGCATCGCCCAGCAGGGTTTCCACCTCGGCCGGGCGGTAATAACGTGGATCAATGCGCACCACTACGTCGCCGCTGCGCAGCTTCCATTCATTGTTATCAAAGTGCTTCACCACTGCATGCTCATCCCTGCCCTCGCCCTGCCAGCTCAACTGCAACCCCATGGCGTCGGCCGCGGCGTTGACAAAATCGCGCACCGAACGCTGCTGGCCGGTGGCGATCACGTAGTCCTGCGGCTGGTCCTGCTGCAGCATCAGCCATTGCGCCTCCACGTAATCGCGCGCATGACCCCAGTCACGCCGCGCCTCCAGGTTGCCCAGGTACACGCAATCATCCAGGCCCCAGGCAATGCGCGCCAGGCCGCGGGTTATCTTGCGCGTGACGAAGGTCTCGCCGCGCAACGGCGACTCATGGTTGAACAGGATGCCATTGCAGGCAAACATGCCGTAGGACTCGCGGTAGTTCACCACGATCCAGTAGGCGTACAGCTTGGCCACGCCGTAGGGCGAACGCGGATAAAAGGGTGTGGTCTCCGTTTGCGGGGTTTCCTGCACCTTGCCATACAGTTCGGAGGTGGAAGCCTGGTAAAAACGGCAGGATTTTTCCAGCCCCAGATTGCGTATCGCTTCCAGTATGCGCAAGGTGCCGACCGCATCCGATTCAGCGGTATATTCCGGCTCTTCAAAGGAAACCGCCACGTGGCTCTGCGCCGCCAGGTTATAGATTTCATCCGGCCGCGCCGCCTGGATGGTGCGCTGCAGGCTGGACCCGTCGGTCATGTCGCCATAATGCAGGCGCAGGCGGGCGTTCTTTTCCTGCGGATCGGCGTACAGGTGGTCGATGCGCTGCGTGTTGATGGAGGAAGCCCGGCGCTTGATGCCATGCACCTCATACCCCTTGTTCAGCAGGAATTCCGCCAGGTAGGCGCCGTCCTGCCCGGTGATGCCGGTTATCAGTGCCCGTTTTGTCATTGTTGCATTCCTTTTGCTTGCCTCTGGCTTGCATACCGGCCGGCCTGGTTTCCAGGCGCCGGCATACACCGGTCAGTGGCGCGGCTCAGGGCCGGCCAATCGCATAATAAGAGAAACCGCGGCCACGCACGACTTCCGGTGACCAGATATTGCGCCCGTCCACGATTACCGCCTGCTTCATGCTGGCGGCCAGGCGCACGAAATCTGGCGCCCAGTAGAGCTTCCATTCCGTCATCAGCACCAGAGCATCAGCCTGTTCCGCTGCCGCATAGGGATCGTTACCCAGCATAAAGCCATGCTGACCGGCAAACAGTTCCTGCGCTTCCTTGTGCGCTTCCGGATCATGCGCCACCACCTCGGCCCCGGCCTGCAGCAGGGCCCGCACCAGATTGACGCTGGGCGCTTCACGCATGTCATCGGTATTGGGCTTGAATGACAAACCCCATACCGCGATGCGCAGGCCGTTGAGGTCGCCATTGAAGTGCCGCTCAAGCAACTCGAACGGCTTGTGTTTCTGCCGGTTATTGACGCGCTCCACGGCACCCAGCAACTCCGCCTCGTAACCGTGCTGACGCGCGGTTTGTTCCAGCGCCCGCACATCCTTGGGAAAGCAGGAACCGCCATAGCCGGCGCCGGGGTAAATAAACGAGTAGCCGATGCGCGGATCCGAGCCGATACCATTGCGCACATGCTCGATGTCAGCCCCCACGCGTTCCGCCACATTGGACAGCTCGTTCATCAGGCTGATCTTGGTCGCCAGCATGGCGTTGGCCGCGTACTTGGTCAGCTCGGAAGAGCGCACATCCATGCACAACAGCTTCTGATGATTGCGATTGAATGGCGCATACAGTTCGCGCAGCAGTTGTTCGGCTTCTTTTTCGCTGGTGCCGACGATGATGCGGTCGGGTTTCATGAAGTCGCTGATGGCGGCTCCTTCTTTCAGGAACTCCGGGTTCGAGGCCACGTAGAACGGCAGTTCCTTGCCCCGCCGCTTCAGTTCCGCGGCAATCGCGGCGCGCACTTTTTCACAGGTGCCGACAGGCACGGTGGATTTCACCACCACCAGCAAAGACTTTTCCAGGCACTGGCCAATCCCCTCAGCCACTGCCAGCACATGGCTCAAATCGGCGGAACCGTCCTCACCCGGCGGCGTACCTACCGCGATAAACAGCACTTCGGCATGTGCCACGGCGTCGCTCAGCGAGGTGGTGAACTCGATGCGTCCCTGGGCCGCATTGTCACGCAACATGGACTCCAGGCCGGGTTCGAAAATGGGAATGCGGCCCTGGCGCAAATCGTCAATACGCGCCTGGTTGATGTCAACACAGGTCACGTGATGCCCGACTTCTGACAATCCTGCCCCGCTGACCAGGCCAACGTAACCGCTGCCCACTATGGAAATACGCATGCTGTTTCCTTTGCTTGCCGAGACGTCCCTGTTGCCGCCTCTGTTGTTGTATATCCCGGCATATGTTGACCGGTCTGATTGTCACCCTTGCCCTGTTCAGGCCGGATAGTAGCCCTTGAACCAGCCAATGAACTGTTGCATTCCCTCGTCCAGGCCAATGGATGGCCGGTAGCCGTAATCTCTTTCCAGCGCGGAACAGTCCGCCCAGGTATCCAGCACATCACCTGGTTGTGCCGGCAACATTTCCAGTTGCGCCTTGCGCCCCAGGCTGTGTTCCAGAACTGCCAGAAAATCCAGCAACTTCACCGGCTGGCAATTGCCGATATTATAAAGCCGGAACGGCGTGGAACCAGCCGCCAAATCCGGCCGCGTATCGGTGGATTCAGTTGAGGCTGGCCTGGCCGATAAAGCCACCGCCGCCACGCCGCTGACGATGTCATCAATATAGGTAAAATCACGTTGGTGATGACCATGGTTATACACACCAATCGGCTGACCCTGACTGATGGCGCGGGCAAACTTGATGGGCGCCATGTCCGGCCGGCCCCATGGACCATAAACGGTAAAAAAGCGCAGACCGGTGGTGGGCAGACCATAGAGATGCGCGTAAGCATGCGCCATCAGTTCGTTTGAGCGTTTGCTGGCCGCATACAGGGAAACCGGGTGATCGACGGCATCCGCTTCAGCAAATGGCACCTTGCTGTTATTGCCGTAAACGGAACTGGAAGATGCGTAAACCAGGTGCGCCACCTGATGCTGGCGGCAGGCTTCCAGCACAGCCGCAAATCCCACCAGGTTGGAATGGACATAAGCCATCGGATTTTCCAGCGAGTAGCGCACCCCCGCCTGGGCCGCCAGATGCACCACGCGGTCAGGCCGCTCGGCTGCAAACAGCGCATTAAGCGCAGCGCCATCGGCCACATCCATGGTAACGAAGCGGAAACCCGGCTGGTCCTGCAATTGGGCCAGGCGTGCCTGCTTGAGCTGCACGTCGTAATAATCATTGAGGTTATCCA
>JBFIHZ010000366.1:0-3919 GCA_041601535.1 Lysobacterales bacterium
GGCCCAGGCCTTCAGTTCGCCTTCCGCGCGGGCTTTCAGTGAAGCTGCATCGGTGCGCTGCTGGCCATTGGCCAGTGACTTGTTGATGCGTTCGGCGGCTTGCTGCATTTCCTGTTTGGCGCGTTCCACCGCCTGTTTGGCGGCTTCACTGCGGATGAACTGGCCGCTGTCGTAGAGCACGTGAAATGCGCTGCCGCCGGGGCACTCACACACGCCAATCAGCAATGTTCCGTACAGAGATTCCAGCCAGGCCTTGGCCAGGCCATTGCCGGTGGCGCCGGCCCGCAGGTGCGCTTCGGCTTCCAGCACCGAGCTCAGTGAGCCGGGTTTTACGTCGGAAGCAAACAGTTTTTTGATGGTTTCGCCACCACCGACGACGGCCTTGTCTTCCTTGTCCTTGCGCTTGTACGTCACCGCATTGTTGGCCGATTGCTGGTCGCGGCTGCCGCCTACGGTCAGTGTGGCGTTGCCGGTGGCACCGGCATAGGTATCGCTGGACGGGTCGGTAATCGCATCCACGCCGGCTTCCGCCGCGTCGCTCAGGCCTGGTGGGAGAAATTTATCGGTGACGTATTTAACCGAGACTTCCTTTACTCCATCCAGCACGCGGAACACCTCGATGCTGTTCTCAAGCGGATCAAATGCATGGGAGCTGGCCTTGATCCACATCAGCGCGGCGCCGGCCACCACCGACTTGCATTCCGGGCCGTGGTTGAAGGACAGGGTGTGAATGCCGGTACCACGCGAGCGCGTGTCCATCGGGTCAGTGGACCATACCCATTCCTGGTCATTATCTTCCAGGAATACCACCTTGGCGTAAGCGGATGAGATGCCGCCTATATGGTCATGGCCCCAGATTGAATAGGCTGTGGCCGGCGGGGTCGCAGTGGCATAGGCCGCTTTATTCGATTGCACCGCGTTGCGGATGCCGTCGCGGATCTTCTTGCGGGTTTCATCGTTGCCGTAGGAGTCCGCAACGGTCACATCCACGGTTTTCGGACTGTGATTGACGTCTTCACGGGGTGTGCAGGGCGGTGGTTTGACTTTCTCTGCTGGCGGCTCGCCAATCACGCCTGGCAGTGCTTCAGTCGGTTCGGTCTCGCCGGCTGTTGCGGCGGGGCCATGGCTGATGACCTTGGCTTCCACGCCGACCAGTTCAAATGCATCCCAGAAACTGTCGGCGCCCTGTTGCAGCTTTTGCTGCTCTTCATCGGAAGCGGAGGCGATGGGAACCCCGGTGCGGTCCTCGTACTGGCTCTCCAGCCGCTGGGTAAATTCTTCGCGGGTATAGGGCTCGCCTTCCAGTTCCGCCGCGTACAGCCAGATGGTTTGCTGCACCACCGCCTGGTGTTCGCGTTCCGGGTTGCCCGAAAACGGGGTACGCAGTTCGCCGGATTGCTGCAGCTCGGTGGTTTTCTGTTCAATTTCGCGCAGCGCGCCGAGCAACAAGGGTCCGGCGACTTCCGGTTCCAGGCCGGGGTTAACGGCACGCGGCAAGGCGGTATCGGTGCCCGGTAGCATGGCCCGGCCGGGCGGAGCTGCATTTTCCCGGTCCGGTATTGCAATGACCGGCGCGTCAGCGCCCGGCACAATCCAGTCTTCCAGCGGCGGCATGGCGACGCCTGCGGGTACCGGTGGCCGGCGCACGTCGCCGCAATAACCTTTCACCGGCACCGTATGGACGGTGCCCGGTGCGATGGAATGGCGCTCGCCGCCGGGGACTACGTAACTCTGGTATTTGCCGGTGGAGGGAATGTACATGGCCGGCACCGTGTAATCCCAGGGTTCGGACGTATCGTTGCGGATGGTCAGGTCAATGATGTGGCCGGTGGTCTGGCCGGTACCCTTCGGCCGCAGGAACTGCACGCCGGCCGGTACGTCGCCGCCGGCCAGTTTTGCTGCCATGGCAGGGCTTGCTACGTCGATACTGCCGCCGACCGCGCTGGCCAGTGATCCGTCGCCGGCATCGGCCAATAGCAAGGGTTCGGGGTGGGCGCAGCGCTGCTGCCACTGCTGCCAGCCATCGGATTGCGCTGCATCACTGGATGCGGCCGACGAGCCGCCAGCCTGCAAGCGGGGTGCCTGTGCGCTGTCCGGGCGCAGCAACCAGGCGGATGCAGTGGTGCTGACCGGGTCCAGCGCCGGCTCGGTAACGTGCACAAACAGGGCCAGCTGGTCCATCTGCCGCAGTTGCGCCGGGCTGAGCCTGAAGGTCGCGCCCAGCTCGCGGGCGCCGCCCTCAGCCCGGTCAAAACCCAGCTCCTGCCAGGTGGCGGGCAGCAGCGGGCTGTGGGCCATCTGCAACGGGGTGAAATCTTCACTCCATGTATCGGACCAGCCTCCGCTTTGCTGGCTGACCATCCGGCCATTGGATGAGGTGGTTTTTGACCAGGAAACCGACAGCGATTGCTCGGACCACAGCTGGTAAATGGCGTATTCCTGCGGGTACAGGCGTTGTCCGTCACAGCTCTGCAGAAACACTGCCTGGAAGGTGCCATGATCGGGAGATTTATCGACGCGTGCGCTGATCAGCAAACCGTCATCGGTCCACAGCGAACGGGCTTCGGTGCGAAGCTTGTTGGTGCCGTGCTCCAGTGCAATGTAGTCCTGTTTGCGCGAGGGGTCGCGCCGGGTGCGCGGCCGCTCAGCCGCTTTGCCGGAACCGCCGCCACCCAATGCCGAGCCGAGCAGACCGCCCACCAGGCCGGCCGCGGCTTTCTCGCCCATGCTTTTCTTGCCCAGCAGCTCACGCGGCCCAACGGTAATGGGCGCCAGCGGGTCTGCCGGTGGAGTATAGCCGGCCAGGTCAGCGGACTCTGCGGTGCTTGTTTCGGTTGCAAAAAGGGTGTCAGAGCAGGCATACAGTATCCCGCAAGCCACCACCGTGATGACCGGAAGGTGTAACAGACGGACTCGCGAACGGAACCCGGGGTGCATCAGCAGTGCCTCCTCTGTCTATCTGATTGAAGCAGAGAAGCGCGCATCCCGCAAGCGAGTGCCCCGCTAGCGCGGGGCAGCATCCGGACGATAGTCCTCAGTAGCGCCTGTGCACCGGGAGTGGCTGGCGTAATGGAGGTAGCTGCAACCTGGTGGAAAACGGCGGGTGGCAACCCTGCCAGAATGTAGCCCTGGCAGGGGCGCCGGCAGCTGCCGTCAAGCGCTTAGCTGGCCTGGATCTTCTCCAGTTCGTTCAGTGAGTCGATCACGCAGCGTTCGGTCATGTTCGAAGTGCGGTCGCGTACCACCAGCCGGTCAAACTTGGTCAGGCTGCCCACCGTGTTGGTAAAGCCAATGTCTTCGGCGGTGGACAGGTTGTTGCATGGCATCTTCAGCGTGATCAGCACCGAACTGCTGGGGCCGGTGTGAATGATGACGTGCTCACGGTCCAGGTAGTTCCAGCCGGTCAGGCGATAATCCCTCACGCGGTCGATCTCCGGGCCCAGGGCCAGTTTTTTCTCAGACAGCTTTTGCTCCAGGGTCAGCTCCTTCGTCTGGGCGCTGCCGCATGCGGCAAGCATGGTCGCCAGAGCCAGTGCTGTGGCATAACGAATGGTGGCTTTCATGTGAGTGTTCTCCTGTTCCAGCTCGGCTGGGCGTTGCTTGGGGTTCTGTTTTATCAGACCGGAAAGACGGTCAAAAGTTTTCAGCCGGCAGGCCGGTCAAACAGGTTATTTGACTGGCCGGGCAGACAGTCTGACCCGATACACCGGGCCGCTCAGGCCCGGCTGGAGTGTGTTTTCTGCCGAGCCGTCTGACATTCATTATACTGGAGCCGGCCATGGCCCACAGCAACAGCATGCGGGCGGGCTGACGCATCACCACATGCGCATCTTTGCGGCCGGAAAGGCATGGCCCGGACACATTTTTGGTTAAAAGCAGGCGGAGATTATCGAGTGAACGCTACTACCCGGCACGCGGA
>JBFIHZ010000367.1:0-3914 GCA_041601535.1 Lysobacterales bacterium
CCGGCTCAATGCATCATTGGACCGGCTCGATATGACGCAGCTGACCGAGGCGCTGGACTGGCCCTCATTCGGTGGCACCATCAGTGGCACCATACCCGGCGTCAGCCTGGAAGACGGTGTGCTGTCGGTGAACGGGCAGATAGAATTCAATGTGTTTGATGGCCAGTTACTGCTGTCCGACCTGCGGGTGGAGCGTCCGTTTGGCGTTTTGCCCAGCCTGGCGGCCAATATAGAGGCCAGCCAGATTGACCTGGCACAGCTCACTCGCGTGTTTTCGTTTGGCCAGATCAGCGGACGGCTTGATGGATACGTGCGCGATTTGCGCATGCTGGACTGGAAACCGGTGGCGTTCGACGCCTGGTTTGGCACGCCGGCCAGCCAGGGCAAGTCAGAAGAAATCTCGCGCCAGGCGGTCAACTACCTGACCACGCTGGGCGGCGGCGGAGCGACCGCCGCGCTGACCGGGCCGGTGCTCAGGCTGTTCAACAATTTTTCCTACAAGCGGCTGGGCATGGGTTGCGTGCTGCATAATAACGTGTGCCAGGTGCGCGGCCTGGATGACGATCAGACCAGCGTGCTGATCATGGAAGGTGCAGGTGTGCCAAAAATTTCCATACGCGCGTTTAACCGGCAAATGGATTTCCAGCAGCTGGTGGCTGATCTGGCGGCCGCTTCGGACGGAGACTCCATCCGCATTGGCGACAAGGGATAGCCATGCCCGGCATGGCCCATCGCACCAATATCCGCCGCCGCTGTCTGATATTATGTGCCCCTCCTGAGTGCGCGGGCGATATGAGGATGATTGCATGAGCAAATTAAAAACCACTCTGCTTTTGGGCGGCCTTCTGATGCTTGCCGCCTGTGTCACCATCAACGTGTATTTCCCTGCTGCCGCCGCTGAGCGGGCCGCGGAAAGATTCGTTGATGATGTGCTCGGTGACATGCCGTCGGACAGCCAGCTGTTCGATCCTTTGCAGCCGCCGCCAGGACGTTTACTGGCCATGGTGGGCAGCATGGTGGACTTGCTGGTGCCCAGCGCCCAGGCGCAACAGGCCGAGATTGATATCAATACCCCGCAGATCAATGCGATCAAGGCGCGCATGGCACAGCGTCAGCGCGACACGCTGGCTGCGTTTTTTGACGCCGGAGCCATCGGTTTCACCGCCGACGGACTGGTCAGCATCCGCGACCGCACCGCGGTGTCGCTGAGTGAGCGGCGCGCACTGGAAAGTGCCGTGGCGGAAGAAAACCGCGACCGTGCTGCCGTTTACCGCGAAATCGCCGTGGCCAACGGGCATCCGGAATGGGAAAATGATATCCAGCAGACATTTGCCCGGCAATGGGTGCAGAATGCGCGCCCGGGCTGGTATTACCAGGACAGCAGCGGCGCCTGGAAACAAAAGTAAGGTTTAATTTTTTCACCTGAACCGGGTCCGGATCGGGCCCGGTTTGCTTTTTAAGGACTGCCATACGTGTACAGGAAAATCCGTCATTGAGCCGACGTCGCAGACGCCAGTTTCCCGCTGAACCAGTTGAAGTCTCGATTCTCGGCCTGAGTCACGACGGCCGCGGCATTGCCGAGCAGGAAGGGAAAAAAGTATTCGTTCACGGTGCCCTGCCGGACGAACGGGTGTTGATGAAGTACACCGGCAGCATGCGCCGCTATGATGAAGGAGAAGCGGTGGAAGTATTGCAGGCCTCGCCGCACCGCGTCGAACCCCGCTGCCCGCATTTTGGCCTGTGCGGTGGATGCGCTTTGCAGCACATGGAGGCCACGGCACAAATCCAGTCCAAGCAGGACAGCCTGGTGCAAAACCTCCAGCGCATCGGCAAGGTCAGCCCACAGGAATGGCTGCCACCCCTTGTGGGGCCGCAGTGGAATTACCGCCGCAAGGCCCGTTTGTCAGCGCGTTATGTATTCAAGAAAGAAAAACTGCTGCTGGGCTTTCGGGAGCGTAAAGGCCGCTATGTTGCTGAAATGAGCGAGTGTCATGTGCTGGATGAGCGCATAGCCAACGTATTGCCGCAACTCACCGCGCTGCTGTCCTCGCTGGCAGCGCGGGAACAGATTCCTCAGATCGAGGTAGCCTGTGGCGATCGCCAGTGCGCGCTGATCGTGCGCCACCTGGTCGATCTGGATGAAGCGGACCTGCAGGCGTGGCGTGAGTTTTCCCGGCAACACGGGATTGCCATCCTGTTGCAGGCCGGTGGGCCGGACAGCGTAACCGCGCTTGAACCGCCGGACCCCAAGCTGGAGTTTGACCTGCCGGAATTCGATCTGACCCTGCAGTTTGGCCCGGCCGATTTTATCCAGGTTAATGCCGAGCTTAACCGTAAAATGGTCAGCCATGCGCTGGACCTGTTACAGCCGGAGCCTGCCGACCGCGTGCTCGACCTGTTTTGTGGCCTGGGCAATTTCACCCTGCCACTGGCGCGGCTTGCCGGCGAGGTGGTTGGCGTCGAAGGCGATGCCGCGCTGGTCGAGAAAGCCCGCGCCAACGCGCGGCGAAATGGACTGGACAACGTCAGTTTTCACATGGCCAACCTGATGGAAGATCAGAGCCAGGCGCGTTGGCTCAAGAGCCCGTATGACAAGGTGCTGATCGATCCGCCGCGCTCCGGCGCCGAGGAAATGCTGCCTTACATTGCGGCCACTGGCGCGCGGCGGCTGGTGTATGTGTCCTGCCACCCCGCCAGCCTGGCGCGCGACGCCGGCATCCTGGTTGAACAGCATGGCTTCGTGTTGCAAAAGGCGGGCGTGATGGACATGTTTCCGCACACCGGCCATGTCGAATCCATTGCTTTGTTTGAGCGGCAGGCATGACGGCAGGAGAGCACACAGTGCGTCTGCCTGCAGGGCCGTTGCTGATCGGCATCGCTGGCTGCGAGCTGAGCGCAGCGGACCGCCAGCAACTGCTGCATCCGGCGGTGGGTGGCGTGGTGCTGTTCAGCCGTAACTTTGCGGACAAGGATCAACTCACGCAGCTGGTCGCGCAATTACACGCAGTGCGGCAGCCGCGGCTGCTGATTTGCATCGATCAGGAAGGCGGGCGCGTGCAGAGATTGCGCGACGGGTTTACGCCGCTGCCGCCGTTGGGTGCGCTGGGCGGGCTTTACCGCAGCGAACCGGAGCATGCGCTGGACATGGCGTACCGGCACGCCCGGGTGATGGCCGGTGAAATGCTGGCCTGTGGCATTGATCTGAGTTTCGCTCCGGTGCTGGATCTCGACCGCGGCAGTTGCGTGATTGGCGACCGTTCCTTTGACGCTGAACCCGGTGCCGTGATCGCGCTGGGACGGGTTTACCTGGCCGGCATGCACGATGCAGGCATGAAAACTACCGGCAAACATTTTCCTGGTCACGGTTCGGTGCAGGCCGACTCCCATACCGACGACGTGGTCGATCAGCGCAGCCTGGCGGAAATTCAGGCCTCTGATCTGCAGCCATTCCAGGCGCTGGCCGGGGCGCTGGATGCGCTGATGATTGCCCACGTGGTCTATCCCCAGGTGGATGCCGTGCCGGCCGGCTACTCGGACTTCTGGTTGAAGCAGTTTCTGCGTCAGCAACAGGCTTACCAGGGCGTGATCCTGTCTGACGATCTCGGTATGCATGCCGCGCTGGTGGCCGGCGGACTGGAGCAGAGAACCCGCCTTTGCCTGCAGGCCGGCTGCGACCTGGCGCTGGTCTGCCGTCCGCAGGATGTGCAAGAATTACTGCCCCGCCTGGAGTCCCTGGGCGATGCGAGCCACGCAATCAGTGCGCTGTACGGCAAGGCGCAACTGAATGCTGATGAGCTGGAAAGTGCGGCTGCTTCCGAATGGAGACAGTGGCAGCACAGTCTGGCTGCACTGGGTGCCGGCCACAGCGGCCCCGCCAATGACCCGACTGGAGTGTGACGATGTCCGAAAACGAA
>JBFIHZ010000368.1:0-3911 GCA_041601535.1 Lysobacterales bacterium
GTCACGCTGGAACAGGACCTGGAGCGGCGCGACCTGACCATCAATGCGATGGCGCGCGGTACCGATGGCCGCCTGGTGGACCCGTACGGTGGCCAGCGCGATATCGAGCAGCGCGTGCTGCGGCATGTGTCTCCGGCTTTTGTTGAAGACCCCCTGCGGGTGCTGCGGGTGGCACGGTTTGCTGCGCGCTTCGCGCCCCAGGGATTCACCATCCATCCGGAAACCATGGCATTGATGCGTGACATCAGCGCATCCGGTGAACTGAGCCACCTGGTGGCCGAACGGGTGTGGGCGGAAATTGATACTGCGCTCAAGGCCGGCACGCCCAGCGTGTTCATCAAGGTGCTGCGTGAATGCGCCGCCCTGGCGGTGATCCTGCCGGAACTGGATGCCTTGTTTGGTGTGCCCCAGTCCGCGCAGCATCATCCGGAAGTAGATACCGGCGAACACGTGCTGCTGGCACTGGATTACGCGGCTGCCCAGGGCTGGAGCAACGAGGTGCGCTTCGCGGTGTTGTTGCATGACCTGGGCAAAGGCCTGACCGACAAGGCCGAGTGGCCCTCCCATCATGGTCACGAAAGCACGGGCCTGGCCGCGGTGCAGTCGGTGTGCGAGCGTTTGCGTGTGCCCACGGCCTATCGGCAACTGGCGCTGGCGGTGTGCGCTTTGCATCTGCGCTGCCACGATGCCCTGCAGTTACGCCCCTCGCGTTTGTTTGATCTGTTGGAAAAGGCCGACCTGCTGCGCCGGCCGGAACGCTGCGATGCCTTCCTGCAGGCATGCGAGGCGGACTACCGTGGGCGCAAGGGGCTGTCCGGGCGGCCCTATCCGCAAGCCGATCGCGTGCGCGACGCCTTGCAGGCGGCGCTGGACGTTAAAGCCGCCGAACTTGACCTGAATGGGCTCAGCGGCGAGGAGATCGGCGAGAAAATGCGCCAGGCGCGCATCGCCGCGATCGCAGCGCAGACCGCCCGGGCCTAGCTGCGGGTTCGACCCCTTGCTGATTCGCAGTGCGCGGCCCGGGCAGCTGGCCGGGAGCGTTGGCTACAGCCGGTGGCTGAGATCGCGCAAGGAAAAACCGCTCAGCTCCTCTTGCATGCCGCGGCTCAGGGCCATGGCCTGGAAACGTTCGCCCATATTGCCCGGCAGGGTGAGCTGCCGGGCTTCCATATTCACGCGCACGCCATCATCGTCACTTTGCCGCGCCTGGCGGGTCAGTACCTGGTCCAGGCCGCTGCCGAGCAGGAACATGGTCTGGCTGGTGTAGCCACTGAGCTCCAGGCCGCAGGATTCGCCGGCCTCGGCCAGTGCGGTAAAGTCAACGAAGGCGGTAATATCCTGCAGACCGGGCCAGAAAAATACATCGTCGTGCGCGCGGTGCCGGTAATGGCACATCAAGGTGCCGTCGCTGCGCTCCGGCCGATAGAATTCGGAGCGTGGGTAGCCGTAATCAATAAACAGGGCGATTCCGCGTTGCATCTGGCCGGATACGGCCTGCAGCCAGCCTGGTAAGTGCAGGTTCAGTTCAGATTGATAGCCGGTGGGCAGTGCTTGCCCCAGCCCGGCCACCGCGCTGCGCAATGCATCATCGGCCGGGCGGTGGCGAAAGGTAAACGCGCCGTTATGTATGCCAACGCAGCATTGCTCGATGCCGGCCTGGCCGATACGGAAGCGTTCCACCGCCAGTGCATCGACCACCTCATTTGCCAGCAACAGGCCTTGCCACGGTGAGGACGGCGGACGGCTCAGCCATTTCACCCGGTCCTGCCAGTCCGGCACGCTGGCCGCAATGGTGTGCTGCTGTACGTTTTGCAGGTCAGCGCTGCGTTCCAGTATCAGGTAGCGGCGGGGCTGTTTGCTGGCATCCATCTGGCTGAGCAGATCAGCCGCCAGCCGCCCGGTACCGGCACCCAGTTCGAGAATGTCATAGTCTTCACCGGCCGACTGGAACTGCGCCGCCACCTGCTCGGCCTGGCGGGCCAGGCAGCCGGCAAACAGGCTGCCGAGTTCGGGAGCGGTGACAAAATCGCCGTGTTCACCGAACTTGTGCAGCCCGGCTGAGTAATAGCCCAGGCCCGGTTCATACAGGGCCATCTCCATAAACCGGGAAAACGGAATAAATCCTTCCGAGGCAATTTCGGTGCGTAACTTTTCGCTGAGCGCCAGGCTCAACTGCTTGAGCTCGTGCGGCGGTTCGGGCAGGATGCTGGATGACATGGAGACAAAGTGTGTTCGAGGCCCGACATGAAGTCCAGCACTAAAACCGCACTGGTTACCGGTGCCGCCGCGCGTATTGGCGCAACCATTGCCACCACGCTGCACCAGCGCGGTTGCAACGTGCTGGTGCACTACAACTCCAATGCCGCCGGGGCGGAGGAACTGGTGGGCCGCCTCAATGCTGAACGCGCCGGCAGCGCCAGCGCGGTGGCGGCCGACCTGTCCCAGTCTGCCGGGGTGGAACAGCTGGTGAGCCATTGCGCCGAGCATTTCGACGCGCTGGATGTGCTGGTGAACAATGCCTCGCGTTTCTACCCCACGCCGGTGGGCGAGACGCTGGAGTACCAGTGGGAGGATCTGTTCAACAGCAATCTGCGTGGGCCGTATTTCCTCTGCCAGGGCTTGCTCGGCCCACTGCGTGCGGCTTCAGGCTGCATAGTCAATATTGTGGACGTACATGCCGAACGGCCGATGGACGGCCATTCGGTGTACAGCATGTCCAAGGCCGGTATCGCGGCAATGACCCGCTCGCTTGCCCGGGAGCTCGGCCCCGAAGTGCGGGTGAATGGCGTGGCTCCGGGCGCCATCCTGTGGCCAGAGCACGAATCCTCGGTCGAGCACCGGCAAAACATACTGGACCGCACCGCCTTGCAGCGGCTGGGCGAACCAGCCGATATTGCCTCGGCGGTAGCGTATCTGGCGCTGGACGCGCCTTACGTCACCGGCCAGATCCTGGCGGTGGACGGCGGCCGCTCACTAAACATCTAACCGCCGCGGAAGCCATGGGGTCAGAGTCAGGGTCAGGACTCTGACCCTTGACTCTCAGAAGCCACAAAATTTTCAGGAGGCCGGCACCAGCCCGGACTGCTGGTCGGGCACGATCAGGTCGCCACTGTTGGTGGTGCGGTGATAGCAGTTCACCACCTTGATGTTGCTGCCCACCCGCATTTCCCGGCGGCAGGTAATGCCGGCAGCATCCACGCCAAAGGAAGCTGCAAGCTGTGCAGCCAGCTCGGTGGCTTTCTGCCGCTGTTCATCCGTCAGCTTTTTGCCTGCCGCGGAGCGGGCTTTGCGAAATTCCCGGTCAGGGGATTCAGCGGCTACTTCCAGCCAGGCATAACCCGCCACCGGGTCACGCGCGACACCCTTGCCTTGAATATATAACTCTCCCAGCACGTACTGTGCGCCTTTATGGCCCCACTGTGCGGCCTGGTTGTACAGAGTGAAAGCCTGCTCGAAATCGTCGTTTTCCACCGCGTTCTGCGCATCCAGAAGCGTTTGATCCAGGGTGGAGCGGGGAATGGTTTCGGTTGCCTGAACGGTGCCGGCGCACAACATCAGGGCGATCAGATAAATATGGTGAAAACGCATGATTGGGTTTCCTTTTGTTGATAAAAGAATATGCACCGGATGAGCCCGGTGTTTCCCCTGCGTTGTCATGTCCGGATCAGTCCGGTTTCTGGTGTTCGTACACGGTTCCCTGGCCTGGCCAAAAAAGGCACCGGTGGCGGCGGGAATTTTCCCGCCAGCCACCGAAGTGCAGGGGAACCGGTTGCTGCGGATGCCGGTCTTGTGCCGGCAACAAGCGCATTCTCCCCCTTAGACGCACAAAGCCGTCAGAGGGTTACAACGGCACCCATAATGTACGAAAGAACTTCCGAGATCATGTGCCCATGGTCATAGAGACCAGGTCA
>JBFIHZ010000369.1:0-3908 GCA_041601535.1 Lysobacterales bacterium
AGCATGGCTTTGCGGCGGTCACCGAAGCCCGGAGCCTTGACGGCAGCGACCTTGACGATACCGCGGATGGTGTTGACCACCAGGGTGGCCAGTGCTTCGCCTTCCACGTCTTCTGCGATGATCAGCAGTGAACGGCCGGCTTTGGCAACGCCTTCCAGGATCGGCAGCAGGTCACGTACATTGCTGATTTTCTTGTCGAACAGCAGGATGTACGGGTTTTCCAGGTCAACGCTCATGGTCTGCTGGTCGTTGATGAAGTAAGGCGACAGGTAACCGCGGTCAAACTGCATGCCTTCTACCACGTCCAGTTCGTTGGCCAGGCCAGAACCGTCTTCAACCGTGATAACGCCTTCCTTGCCCACTTTCTCCATGGCTTCGGCAATGATCTTGCCGATTTCTTCATCGGAGTTGGCGGAGATGGTGCCGACCTGCGCGATGGCGCTGTTGTCGGTGCACGGGGTGGACTGGGCTTTCAGCGCTTCAACCGCTGCAGCTACGGCTTTGTCCAGGCCGCGTTTCAGGTCCATCGGGTTCATGCCGGCGGCAACGGCTTTCAGGCCTTCTTTCAGCATGCGCTGAGCCAGCACGGTAGCCGTGGTGGTACCGTCGCCGGCGATGTCGGAAGTCTTGGAAGCCACTTCTTTGACCAGCTGTGCGCCCATGTTCTCGAACTTGTTTTCCAGCTCGATTTCCTTGGCTACGGATACGCCGTCCTTGGTCACGGTCGGTGCGCCGAAGCTCTTGTCCAGCACCACGTTGCGGCCTTTAGGACCCAGTGTCACCTTGACCGCATTGGCCAGGGTGTTAACGCCTTTCAACATTTTGTTGCGAGCGTCTTCACTAAATCGTACGTCTTTTGCACTCATGTTCTATTCCTCAATTGCAAATTCTGTGTTGTGAAATTCGGAAAAATTTCGCAGGAAGGCCGGATCAGCCTTCAATAATGGCCATGATGTCGTCTTCGCGCATGACGAGCAGTTCTTCGCCATCCACTTTGACTTCAGTGCCGGAATACTTGCCAAAAAGGACGGTGTCGCCTTTCTTGACGTCCAGACCACGCTGCTCGCCGCTTTCGAGCACTTTGCCGTTACCTACGGCCAGCACTTCACCACGGATGGGCTTTTCAGCTGCGTTGTCAGGAATAACGATGCCGCCAGAGGACACCTTTTCTTCCTCCATGCGTTTTACGATTACGCGATCATGCAAAGGACGAAGTTTCATTTCAGAATCTCCCAAATTTTCTCAAACCAGTTTTAATGGATAGCGCCGGATTCTTGCCGGCCTGCTATTAAGCATGTCTGTGTTGACAAACACGTGTCTGCACAGCCTGTCCTGCCAGATGGGGTTGGCAAAATTGCCTTTCAAGGGTCAAAGTCACTTATGTTGTCTGTAACCAAATGCCGCATGGAGCGTCTACTTCCTGAATATGAGCAGACAATTCCGAAAATGGGTGGATGAATACCAGGATCAGGCCTGGACGCTTGCCCGTTACCTGCTCAGGGATCCGGCTGAAGCGGAGGACGTTTGCCAGGAGGCATTTATCAAGCTGTGGCACCACCAGGATGCGATCGATGCGCAAAAAATCAAGCCCTGGCTGATGAAAGTCACGCGTAATGGCTGCCTGGACCGGATCCGGCGCCGGCGGCCCACAGAAGAATTGACCGACCTGCATGAACCCGGCGAAATTCCGGGTCCGTTGCAGGGCGCTCACCAGCATGAACTGGGGCAGTGGCTGAGCCGCTGTATCGCCGGCCTGACCGAGCCGTACCGTTCGCTGGTGGTGTTGCGCGATATCCAACAGCACAGCTACGAGGAAGTGGCCGGGGTGCTGGAACTCAGCCTGCCGCAGGTAAAAACCTATCTGCACCGGGCCAGAAAACAGTTGCGGGAGCAATTGGCGGAGGTAAGACCATGACTGGGCAAGACCCAAACAATACCGATCAATTCGAAGCCGATATCCAGGCCTTGCTGGACGGTGACCTGGACGATCGTGCCGCCGCCAAGCTGAAAGCGGCGGCCGCCGCCGACCAGCGCCTTGCACGGGCCATCGTGGAAGCCTGGCAATTGCAGAAACAGGTTGATCAGCTCGGGATTGAGCCAGCGCCGGCCAGTCTGCGACGCAAACTGCGGCGTATTCCGCTGGAACAGCGCGAAGGCTCCGGCAGACACTGGTTGGGCGTGCCGCGCTGGGCGCTGGCGGGCGGCGCGGCTGCGGTGGCGGTGCTGGCCGTGGTGTTGATGCTCGATGTGCCAGGCCCGGGCGAGGTTACTGCAACCCCGGCCCTGGCGGAAACGCCGCCCACCCCGCAACGCGTGCGCCAGGCACGGCAGGACCTGCAGGTGGCTTTTTCCTACCTGGACAAAATCGGATTGCGCACGGGGCTGGAAATCCAGCACGTGCTGAGCGAAGAGCTGGCCACCCCGGTCAGAGATCAGTTACACAAACACATTCCCTATACCGGGAATGCGCGTAAGGAGAAACACGCATGAAAATTTTCAATATCAAAGCAGGCTTGATGGTGGGCCTGGCGCTGCTGGCCTGGCCGGTGTGGGCGCAGGAAGACGCCATGAAAGATCTGCCAGGATACGTGGACTTTGGTGAGCTGGCAGCGGTATTCGGCGAACCCAGTGTGGAAATCGCCGTGGGTGCGTCACTGCTGGGCCTGGTCAGTGCCTTCAGCGCCAGCGAAGACCCGGAACTGGCAGCCCTGTTCAAGCGCCTGAAAGGCGTGCGCGTCAATGTTTTCGAAACCGAGGGTTTGCCAGCCGGCGCCCTGGGGCATGTCCGCAACGTCTCCTCGCGATTGAGCGGCATGGGCTGGGAGCCGGTGGTGACAGTGAATCAGGCGGACGAGCAGGTACGCATCTTCATGAAAATCGAGGGCGGACGGGTGGAAGGCATTACGGTTATGGCGGTAGAGGATGGTGAAGCGGCGTTTATCAATGTGATTGGCAGCCTCGACCCGGCCGAGTTGTCAAAGGTCATGGACAACTTCAACGTTGACCTGGGTGGCAACGGTGACGACGGGGAATGAATGCCGCACGGCCGGCATGCGGCCGGACTGCATTGCTGGCCTGGTCCTGGCGGGGGCGCTTGATACCCCTGCAACCGCCAGGGGTGCCGCGCCTTTACGGGTCGTCGCGAACCACCACGGTGTTCAGCACGCGGATGATTTCATCCGCTGACAAGCCGGCGCGCTGGGCGTGTTCCATAATGGCGTCTTCGTCTTCCGCCTGGTAGATGCACACCGTGCCCAGGGTGCCGTCTTCCTCATCCAGCACGTAGGAGCGAATCCACTTTACCCGCCCCGGCATCTCCTCGTCGGCCACGCGGGTTGATTCCGCGGCGGCATCTTCCAGTTCCGGTTCATCGCTCCAGGCGCCGCGGCGCAAAATGACATAGGTATCCATTGAGCCAATCCTCCAGGTGAGACCTGAAGCATAGGTTAAATCTGTGCCCGCTGCTACGCCATTTTGGTGATAACAGCCGTGATTTCGCAGACGTAACGCGTTACGATTCGTTGCATTGTCCCATCAGCCACAGGCCAGGTCCGTGCGCACTGTTTTAGCTCTTGTCATTTTACTGTTTTGTTCCGCGTGCAATTCTGCCGAGCCGCAGGTGGTGCTCAAGGGCCAGCGGTTTACGGTGGAGCTGGCCACCGACAAAAAACAACAGGCCCTGGGCCTGATGTTCCGTGATTCCATGGAAGATGACCATGGCATGTTGTTTATTTTTCCCACCGAGGCCACGCGCAGCTTCTGGATGAAGAACACCCGCATCCCGCTGGATATATTCTATTTTGACAAGAATCTTGCGCTGGTCAGCGTGGCGAAAAACGCACGCCCCTGCCGCACCCAGCGCTGCCCGGGTTACCCCAGTGAAGGGCCGGCCATGTATGTGCTGGAGC
>JBFIHZ010000370.1:0-3890 GCA_041601535.1 Lysobacterales bacterium
GATCAGAACAAAATTTGCTTCTCCCGGCCAGCAGGTGCGGATAAACGGGCGGTTTTGCAGCAGGCCCAGCAACTGGCGCTTGTTATCGGCCAGTTGCTGCAACATTTCATGCTGCCGTTGCATCAGGTCGGGCTGCAACACCCGTAAAGCCAGCGCGGTCACCGGGCTGGCCAGTGGATACGGGGCGATCACCCGGCGCAGCAGGCCAATAACCGCTTCTCCGGCCAGGACCGTACCACAGCGCAGGCCGGCGGAGGCCCAGGCTTTGGACAAAGTGCGCAGCACCACCAGGTGTTCATTGCCCGCCAGCAGGGTGCTGGCTGATGGCGCCGCGCAGAATTCCGCATAGGCTTCGTCCACCACCACGATGGCGCGGCCGCGGGCCGCATCCAGCAGGTCCTGCAAAAAGCCGTCCGGCAAGGTATCGCCGGTGGGGTTGTTGGGCGAGGTCAGGAATACCAGCCGCAATGTGTCGTTTTCGCGCACCGCCCGGAGCACGCCCTCGGTGTCCAGCGCGAAATCCGTTGCCGCGCTGCGCGCTATGGAAATCACTGCAGCGCCCTGGGTCTGTGCCGCGATGCGGTACATGCCGAATGTGGGTGGGCAGTGCAAAATCGCATCCGTTCCAGCGCGGCAGAACACGCGCGTCAGCAGGTCTATGCCTTCATCGCTGCCGCGGGTGACCAGCAGTTGAGCGGCCGGCACCTGGTACAGATTGGCCAGGGCTTCAACCAGCGCCTGCGGTTGCGGGTCCGGATAGCGGTTGAGCGTCTGCGTGGCCTGGACTTCATCCAGCAAAGGCCACGGGCATTCATTGGCGTTCAGCAGCACACCCTGTCCGGGGGCTTCCGAACGGGCGGAGGAGTACGCTTTCATCGCGACGATTTCCGGCCGCGCCAGTGCTTGCACATTCATGCCGGCTTGTCCGCGGTGGAGTTAAGCGGGTTCAGCCGCGCCACTACGGCCATCTGATGCGCGTGCAGGCCTTCGGCCTCGGCCAGCGTGGCGGCCACCGGGCCAACCTGGGCCAGGGCAGCGGCGCTGGCTTCCTGCAAGGTCATGCGGCGCATGAAATCGCCGACGCCCAGCGCACCATGAGAACGGGCCCAGCCGTAGGTGGGCAGCACGTGGTTGGTACCGGAGCAGTAATCCCCCAGAGATTCCGGCGTCCACGGGCCGATAAACACCGAGCCCGCGTTTTCCGCCCGGCTGGCCAGCCCGCGCGCGTCGGCGGTGTTCAGTATCAGGTGTTCGGGCGCGTACTCATTGGACAGTGCCAGCGCGGTATCCAGGTCATCCAGCAAAATGATGCGAGCCGCGGCCAGCGAGCGGCGCAGGATATCCGCCCGCGGCGAGGTGGGCACCAGGCGTTCCACCTGTGAGATCACCGCATCCGCCAATGCTGCGCAATCGGTAAGCAACAGGACCTGCGAATCCGGCCCGTGCTCGGCCTGCGACAGCAAATCCCAGGCAATAAACTCGGCATGCCCCGCCCGAAGAGCGGTTTCATCGGCAATCACCAGCACCTCGCTGGGCCCGGCCGGCATATCGATGGCCGCGCCGCTGGCATCACGGCTGACCTGCTGTTTGGCCTCGGTGACCCAGGCATTGCCCGGACCGAATATCTTGTAACAGCGCGGCACGGTTTCGGTGCCATAGGCCATGGCGGCCACCGCCTGTGCTCCGCCCACACAGAACACCCGGTCCACCCCACACAGGCTGGCGGCGGCCAGCACTTCATCAGGGATGCTGCCGTCGGTGGCCGGCGGTGTGCACATTACCACCTGGGCGCAGCCCGCCAGTTTGGCTGGAATGGCCAGCATCATCACGGTGGAGATCAGCGGTGCGCTGCCGCCCGGAATGTACAGCCCGACAGCCGACAGCGGCCGGTAGCGGACAGAGCAGGTCAGACCGGGGGCCGTTTCCACGCTGCGGTCCTGTGGCATATCGGCGGCGTGAAACCGGCGGATACGGTCACTGGCATCGCTGATGGCGGCGCGCAAGTCGCTGTTGGTGCGCTGGCAGGCAGCTTGCAGATCGTCAGCTGTATATTCGAATTTTACCGGGCTGCAGTTATCGAATTGTTGCGTCAGTTGGCGCAGCACCGCATCTCCGCCCTGCCTTACCTGCTGCAGAATGCCGGCCACAGCCTGTTCCAGACCGGCCTGCTCCAAGGCCGGCCGGCGCAGAGCCTGCTGTTGTCCGGCGCTGTCCAGGCTGGACCAGCGGATCGGTTTCAGTAACGGCGCGGTCATGCCAGCATCTTTTCCACGGGCAGCACCAGGATGGCCGAAGCACCCACGGCTTTCAGTGCTTCCAGGTGCTCCCAGAATACGGTTTCGCCGCACACTGCGTGGATTGCAATGCGGTCGGAACCCTCCAGTGGCATCACCGAGGGGTGTTCGACACCGGGCAGCAAGGCGGTGACTTTTTCCAGCGCGCTGCGCGGTGCATGCAGCATGACGTACTTGCTTTCAGCCGCCTGCAAAACACCTTCGATGCGTGACAGCAGGCGCTCGAGCAATTGTTGCTTTTCCGCCGCCAAAGGCTTGGCCGGGCAATAAAGTGCCGCCTGGCTCTGGAACAGGACTTCCAGTTCGCGCAGGTGATTGGCCCGCAGCGTGGTGCCGGTCGATACCAGGTCGGCAATGGCATCGGCGGTACCCAGGCCGGGGGCGATTTCCACCGAGCCGGATAACTCGACAATGCGCGTGCTGATACCGCGTTCAGCCAGCACTGCTCGGGTCAGTGACGGGTAGCTGGTGGCGATGCGCTTACCTTGCAGTTCTTCGCCACCGCTGATCTCCAGGTCCTCAGGCACGGCCAGCGACAGGCGGCAGTGGCCAAAGCCCAGCTTGCGCAGGCAGTTCAGGCTGTCTTTCTCCTGGCGTTCCAGCATCACTTCTTCGGCGATATTCTCGCCGACGAATCCCAGTTCGCACACGCCATCCAGCAGCAGGCGGGGAATGTCATCATCGCGCACCAGCAACAGGTCGACCGGGAAATCCTGGCCAAACCAGAACAGCTTGTCCTTGCTGCGGGCGAATTTCAGTCCACAGTTTTTCAGGATTTCCAGCGAACGCTCTGACAACCGGCCGGATTTCTGAATGGCCACTCTTAATCTGCTCATGATTGTGTACTTCCCAGTCTGTCCAGCACGGTGCGATAGCCGCCGGTACCCATTTCCAGGAAACGGGCCACGCGGCCGATGGTGGTAACGCTGACCCCGGTCAGCTCGTTGATGTCACGGTAGGTATAACCCTGGTCCAGCAGTTGTGCCACGCGCCAGCGGTCGACCATGGCTTCCACTTCCGCCGGCGTGCACAGGTCCTCGATAAACAGCCGTGCTTCCGCCGGTGTTTGCAGCGCGGCCAGCGCTTCCGACAGGGAACGGGCGGCCGATTTCAGTTGGCGCTTTTGCGATTGATCATGATGTTTCATGCTGAATCACCGGGTGATAGTGCCGGACGAATGTGGCCGGGGTCAGGGTGTTTGATTTATCGTAATAATGTATTAACGCGTTAATACAATGTAATGGTAAACGATGCGGAGCCGACAAGCAAACCCCAACCGCTGAATCCGGTTGCGGATAGTTCTTTGCCTCCCTGCTGCGTCGGCCTCGGTGCGCGAGGCTGCCTTCGCGGGTCAACCGGCCTTTAAAGCCGGCCTCGGGCCGCTGCATCCGGGTACGGGTAGTTCATTGTCTCCGTGCTGCGCCGGCCTCGCGGCGCGAGGCTGCCCTCGCAGCCCAGCCGGCCTTCGAAGCCGGCCCCGGGTCGCTGTCTCCGGTTGCGGATAGTTCTTTGCCTCCCTGCTGCGACGGTCTCGCAGCGCGAGGCTGCCTTCGCGGGTCAACCGGCCTTTGAAGCCGGCCTCGGGCCGCTGCATCC
>JBFIHZ010000371.1:0-3890 GCA_041601535.1 Lysobacterales bacterium
CCACGACTCCGGGCTGCACCTGGGCGTACATGCCATTGGCGACCGGGCGATCGACTGGGTGGTGGCCTCCTACGCACTGGCGCTGATGTCCAACCCGCGCAAGGACCTGCGCCATTCCATCATCCACGCCAATATTCCCAGCGAGCTTGCGCTCAACACCATGGCGGCCCTGCAGCGCAACTTTCAGGCGGCCTACCCGGAACCGCAGGCCACCTTCACCTGGTGGATCGGTGACACCTATGCCGGCAACTTTGGCATCCAGCGCAGCCAGCGGCTCAACCCCTTACGCACCTTCCGGAAAAAGCACATCCAGTGGGGCGGCGGATCGGATTTCGACGTCACGCCGTTTGCCGCCCGCTACGGCATCTGGGCTTCAATGATGCGGCAACCCGCGCTGGGCATCCACGGTGCGGACGCATTTGGCCATGATGAGGCAGTGGATGTCAGAACGGCATTGCGCTCATTCACCGTGTGGGCTGCGCACCAGATGTTTCTCGACGATGTGACCGGCTCCATCGAGGTGGGCAAGTACGCCGACCTGGCCGTATGGGATACCGACCTTTACAGCGCCCAACCCGAAGCCATCAAAAACATGCAATGCCAGATGACCTTGCTGGAAGGCGACATCGTGTGGCAACGGCACGAGGCCGCTGCCACAGAACCCGCACAGGTATCGGCTCACCCGCAATAAGCAAGCAGCCGCCTATCGTCAGGCAGGCTAAGCCTATGGCAATTTTTTCGGTCACGCCGGGCCACCGGCTGGTGGCATCTGCAAAGTGTCATCAAACCGGAACAGTACTGTCATCAAACCACAATCTGGCGCGTCTATTTTGGGTGCTTCCCGCGCAGGCCCATCCCACACGGGCGGCCAGCAACCACTGGAAACACGGAGACGCCCCCGATATGTTGAAACGAAGAATCCTCGCTGCCAGCCTGTTGGCCATTATTGCCAGCAGCTCCACTGCCTTATTCGCCAAACCTGAGAAAAACATCAGCCTGCAGCAGATCGGACGGTTTGAAACCGGCGTTTTCGATGAAAGCGCTGCGGAAATCGTCGCTTTTGATGCCGCTTCACAGCAGTTGTTCGTGATCAATGCAGATGCCAAAACAGTAGACATTCTGAGCCTGGCTGACCCTTCCGCTCCCGCCCTTGCCGGCGTAATAGACGTGGCGGCGGAACTGCCGGAAAGTGGTGGCGTGAACAGCGTGGCAGTGCGCGATGGCGTGGTGGCCATCGCGGTAGAGAACGACCACAAGCAGGCTGATGGTTGGGCGGCGTTCTACACCACTGCCGGTGAGTATCTGAACCATGTCCCGGCCGGTGCGCTGCCCGACATGATCACCTTTACCCACAACGGCCAGTACGTGCTGGTGGCCAATGAAGGCGAGCCCAGCGACGATTACAGCATCGACCCGGAAGGATCGATCAGCGTGATCGACCTGCGCAACGGCGTGCTGGCCGCCAGTGTGAAAACCGCCGGCTTTGGCCAGTTCAACGGCGCTGCACCTGCCGGCGTACGCATATCAGGCCCCGGCGCCAGCGTGGCGCAGGACCTGGAGCCGGAGTACATCACCACCTCGTTTGATTCCAGAACGGCCTGGGTCACCTTGCAGGAAAACAATGCGCTGGCCATCGTGGATATCCGTTCAGCCACGGTGGAAAAGCTGGTCGGTTTGGGTAACAAAGACCACTCGCAACCCGGCGCGGGGCTGGACGCCAGCAACCAGGATGATGCCATCAACATCCAGCCCTGGCCGGTACTGGGCACGTATATGCCGGACAGCATCGATTCCTACAAGATCGGCCGATCCACTTACCTGGTCACCGCCAATGAAGGCGATGGCCGTGAGTACATTTACCAGGCCAGCGAGGCAGATTGCGCATCAGCCGGGCATGTTTACGACGATGGCGATTGCTTTTCCCACCTCGATGAAGCGCGCATCAAGGATATCGAACTGGACCCGGTGGCCTTCCCCAACGCGGCCGAGCTGCAAGCCAGTGCAAACCTGGGCCGGCTGAAAATCATCAGCACCGAAGGCGACATCGACAACGACGGTGATTACGATCAGCTGCACTCTTTCGGCGCCCGTTCCATCACCATCTGGTCTGCCGACGGGCAGTTACTGGCGGACACCGGTGACACGCTGGAACAAGTCACCGCGCTGGCGCTGCCGGATGATTTCAACAGCAGCAATGACGAGAACAGTTCATTTGATGACCGCAGTGACGACAAGGGGCCGGAGCCTGAAGGCGTGGTCATCGGCAAGATAGGCGGTAACCACTATGCCTTCGTCGGCCTGGAACGGGTAGGCGGCATCATGATTTTTGACATCAGCCAGCCAGCGTCACCGCGCTTTGTCAACTACGTGAACAACCGCGACTTCTCCGTGGAAGACGTTGAACAACACGATGCCGGCGACCTCGGCCCGGAAGGCCTGGTTTTTATAAAGCCGGAAGACTCACCCAATGGCGAAGCCCTGCTGGTGGTGGGCAGCGAAGTCAGCGGTTCCACCACCGTCTACCAGGTGATCCGCCACTGATCCAACTGTTTGGAGGGGGGACTCCAGGGATGGCCCGCAATTGGGCCATCTTTTTTTTAGCCAATCCCTCTTGCGGCAATGCTGGACGGACAACCGTTAGTCCGACAGGTAATACTCCACCGTGGATACCACCCGTACGTTCTTGATGTGCGGGTTATTGGTATCGCGAGGCTCGATGGAAAACTGTCCCTGTGAGGCCTGGCGGATCTTGCCCAGGCGACTGTCAGAGTCTGCAGCGAATTTGCGGCCGATCTCGCGTGCCGCGGTGGTGGCTTCTTCCACCATACCGGGCTTTACGTCATTGAGCCGGGTGAACAGATACTGCACCTGGTTCTGATAGGGATCACTGTTGAATACGATGCCCTGTTTGCCCAGCTCCACCAGGCCGCCCATGGACTGGCGCACCCGCTCGACTTCGCCTGAATACACGGTCACGGTCTGGCTGGCGGTGTAGCGGAACTCGGCCCGGCTGGCATCACCCCAGTTCTGCGCCGACTTGTCGGTTACCAGCGGCGCTGAAACCGAAATCTCGGATGCATCGATTCCCTGGGCCACCAAATATTCCCGCACCCGGTTGGCGCTGGATTCCAGCGTGGCATATAGCGCCCCCAGATCGTTGCTGGCCTCGGTAAACTGGATGGGCCAGATTACGATATCGGCCGGAAACTCCCGTTCCGACAGGCCTTTTACGGTAACGGTGCGTTCGTATTCTTTATAACGAATTGCGGATTCGCCGAGCAGATAGCCCAGCGCGGCCAGGCCCAGCAGGATAAATAAACCCAACACCCAGGCCGCTGCTGTTTTATTTTCTTTCATGGGGATCTTCCTCAAGGGCCGCCCGGCGGCATCATTCTGCAGCCAACCGGACAGCAGTGGATGTAAACAAGCCGAGTTTAGACCACATTTTTGAAAAAATTACGCCCTGACAGGGTAAGTTTTCGGGCAATCTCCGGGCCAGAGCCAGAACGGCAGCACGTGCGGTCTGCAGTCGACGTCAAGGGGCAGGAAAAGTTGTGGCTGGAGAAGAACCGCACGGTGGTACTGTCAGCAACAGGCCCCTGTCTGGCCTCGTGCCCACGCTCCCTATCCACCACCCATCGGCCCCTTATTTGTGGCTTTGCTGTAGTAATACGTAATCTTTCGTAGTATTATCTACGTAAAGCTTCGTATTAATGGCCGGAAGACCCGGCAGACTGTCCAAGGAGACACATCATGAACGCACGCACAGCTATCAACCCAAGCCCCGTCATACCGCCGCCGCGGGCGGCTACCCCGCTTCTGGCGCCGGCGCTGATGCTGGTGCTGGCCCTGCTGTCACTGACGGCCACACCACTGCTGGCCGCTGAGCG
>JBFIHZ010000372.1:0-3841 GCA_041601535.1 Lysobacterales bacterium
ACCCACCGCCAGGGCGGCACGGCAACTGGCGCAAAGCACCTTTGCGGCCTGACGCGGCGGCAGACGCCACAAACCAAGGCTGAGCGCTTCATCCGGCCCGGCCGCAGCGCGCTGCTGAAGCCGGCCCCGCAATGTAAAAATTGCAATCCTTTGCCCGTTTTTCGCCTGAACGTGGCACAGAGGTGACCGCCCCGGCACCGCCACCTTGAGTCAGTTTCCGGCGCCAGACTGCCAAGTCAAGCCCTGGCCACGTCACTGCCGCGGTTCTGGCACGCAACCTGCATTACAGGTTTTAGCCAAAACTTTTCCAGAACCGAATGGCGGAACCAACTGCCTAAACAGCGGAGAAGGAATCTCTGCAAGGAACCGGGGCGATCACCCCGGTTACGCGACAGTAAAGACAAGGAGCACACCATGAAACCTTATCTGATGACAGCAGTGCTTGCCTTAACAGCCGCCCCACTGGCCAGTGCGGACGTGGGCGTTTCACTGAGCATAGGCGAACCCGGTTTTTACGGCCATATCGATATCGGTGATTACCCGCGTCCCCGGCTGATCTACCGGGAACCGGTGATTATCCATCGTGTCGACGCGCCCCCGCCGCCGGTTTATCTGCATGTGCCGCCAGGGCATGCCAGGCACTGGGCAGATCATTGCCACAAGTATCATGCCTGCAACCAGCGTGTATATTTTGTCGAAAACGACTGGTACGAACAGATATATGTGCCCGAGTACCGGAAAAAGCATGCGCACAAGCACAAGGGCAAGGGTAAACACAAAAAGCACAAAGACTGATATGAGCGCGGGCGCCGCGGCACCCGCTATCAGGATTGAAACAGGGCGGGTCTGTGCCATACCGGCACCGTGCCGGTGTCAAAAAAAGCCGGGCCCGGAAGCTGCTTCCGGGCCCGGTCGGGGAACTCTTCAGAACGGCACAGGCCGTTGATGTAAACCAGCTTAACGTGCCATTTGCATCGCGCAGGACATAAACTCGCTGGCGCACTCCATCATGCACGAGGCCATCGCCTGGGCTTGCGGGTCAGAACTGCCGCCACGACTGTTGCCCATTTCCTGCAAGTGTGAAAATGCTTCGCAACTGCAATCACAACCTCCGCCACCCGGAGGCGCACCCATCTGCATCACTTCAACGCCTTCCGGAATGATGCTGCTTGAACACATGGCCGTATCCCTGGAAATCACCCGCGCACCGGTGACCCATGACTCGGATTCGCCAGCTATCTGGGTTCTGCCGGCAATCTTCGATTCGGTCTTTTGCCTGGTATGCAGGGGCATGCCGTGCCGCAGCATACCCACCATGTTTTTCATCATCCCCCCGTAAAAGGAATTCTCACCCTGACTGGATGAAATCTGGCTGCTGAAGTTCTGGTAAAAAGACCGCACGATGTCAGTACCCGGTACATCATCAGAAACCCATGCGGTGCCCTGGGTGGTAACCGTGATTTTGGAAGCCAGTCCGCCCAGGCCGGCCATGGTAGGCCGCCCTCCGGGACCACCGTCGGCGCTGGCCATACCACCGAGGCCACCGGTGTATTTGAAGTTATACTCCTGCGCGGTATACCCCAGCAAATCTTCCGAACCTCCACCAGGCGTCATTTGGATGCCCGACTCCCAGCCTTGTCCGGTAACGGCCGCAGTCGCGGTCAAGTCACGATTCAGCTCAAGAACAAACGCGCCGTCTTCCGAGGTGCTGTCATACACCTCCATAAAGGCAGTTTCCTGTCCGGGCGGCATACGGATGGACATGGCACTGGTTGGCGTGACCATATACATCATGCACGGCAGGTACAGGATGGCATGGGACTGGAACTCCAGTTCGCGGTCCTGAGGCCTGGCCGAATTGAAAAAATCCTCCACGGCCTGGGTAATATCCTGGAACTCGTCCGAGCCCGGCAGAATGCCAAGCGTATCCAGCGCCACCCCCAGGCCAATATCGGTCAGGTGTTCCATCTGCGCCAGGGCATCCTGATTGATATTCAGTTCCGGCGGCTTCTCGCTGCTGATGCTGTAACCGGTAATCAGGGCGGCATCTTCGGCCAGTGCAGGCGCGGACGCCAGCGCGGCAACAACCCCGGTTGCCAGCGCGGTGAGTAAACGATTGGAATTTATCTTGGCGTGCATTTCTTCTCCTTTTCCATGGTTTGGGCCTGACCTTTTGCCGGTGTCGGCCGGTTTGCTTTCATCGTCAGGCGGACATTACTGTCCCGGCTTCTGGCACAGATGCTTTCAGTTTTCCGGCAGCCCGGCAGAGTGCTTTGCCGGTTGACCGTTGATCGCCGTGCCTCATCAGAATTTAATAACTCCTTTGGGTGGGCTGCGATTGACTTTCGGGGTGCCCGCAAATGCCGCCCAACTGGCCACTACGTAGCGGAAACCGGATTCCACTTTCTCAGCCTGGTGTTCAAAACGATTATCCGACGGAAACACCAACAGGTCGCCCGCCTTTGGCTGGAAACGGTAGTTGAAATGGGTAAAGCTCAGACCGCCACCCTTGAAGTCATCGTTCAGGTACAACAGCAGGCTGAGATCACGGTCATGCACCTTGAACCAGCTGCGGCTGGCCGCATCCCATTGACAGCTGTCGGAATGGCGCAGGTAAAAACCACCGGATTGATAACGCAGGATGCGGGGTGTTTCAAACCATGCCAATTGATTGCCAGCCAGCGCCGCCGCTTTCTGAAAACCTGCGGCCAACTGGTCATTCACGCGTTTGCGCAGCACGCCCGGTTTTACGTCGTGACAAACGCGGGATGGATCCTCAATAAATGCCAGCGCGCCTGAAGCTGAACGTTGATTTGCGGTAATGGTGGCGCGCAGGCGGGGCTGGCGTTCCAGCCGCGAAACCCATTTGCGGCATTCATCACGGGGGAGAAACCCGGGCCAGACGTGAACACCAACCGGTGGCTCACGGTTCTCGGCGCGGCTGCCGCAGCAGTCACCAAACGCCTTGCCACTACGGCACAAACACGGTGAGGAAAACTGCGGTGCAAAAGGTGCTACCGGCATACCTTCAGGCATTCGGGAGCTCCCGGCAACAATGAAAGTGCAATTGGGTTTGGCGTGGCGTAGCAATCATAAAGCGGTCATTATCCTGATTTCGAATGACAGTTTAATGCAAATCAAAGCCAGGATACATTCCACCGCCCGCCAGCAATGGCCCGACGACCAGAACCCAGCGCCTCATACCGTACGCCGCCCATTATCCGATTCTGACAGGAACCAATAAACCCGGCATGAACACCATGATCATCAGAGCAGAGTGAGTATGATAATTGAGCATCAAGCGCCGCGTACATGAAATGCCTCTTGCCTCTAAAGCCAGTGCAACGCGGGCCAGCGTGACTTGACGGCCTCGATCGAACATCGACGGGTGGGCTGGTTGGCTGCCGGACGGAGGAAACTTTCCCGGCTTGTACCCGGGCACGACAGGTAACACAATGACACAATACCATCGATTACAGACCGACTGATTTGAATGACCATCCCAGCCAATAAGCCGACCATCGACGGAACACCATGCTTCGACAACAGCTATGTGCGCCTGCCCACCCGATTCTTTGTCCGTCAATCCCCTCAAGCGGTCGCCAACCCCGGACTGATCCGTGTGAACAAGCCACTGGCGGCCTTGCTGGGTTTTGATGCGCACTGGCTGGCATCAGAGGAAGGTGTGCGCATGATGGCGGGTAACGCGGTTCCTGATGGCGCCAACCCCATTGCCACGGTATATGCCGGCCACCAGTTTGGCAGCTGGAACCCGCAACTGGGTGATGGCCGCGCCATTCTGCTGGGGGAAGTGATCGCCTCCGACGGCAAGCGATATGAC
>JBFIHZ010000373.1:0-3812 GCA_041601535.1 Lysobacterales bacterium
GCAGCAACATGCGGCGGCGTTCAAGGCCATTGTTGCTACGGCCAGTCGGCCGGTAACCATGGTGAGGACGCCACGGCCCGGCCTGACGGCTTATCACGTGTACCTGCAGGGCGCTGAAGCGCTGGTGGATGCGCGCAGCCACGTGCTTATCGATGAGTGGGCGTGGTACCAGTCGCCAACGAGTTTCCTGCTGCAGTTGCATATGCGACTGGCCGCCGGGGACACCGGCAAACAGATCGTCGGGGTTACCGGCCTGCTGGGCGGGCTGATGGCGCTCAGCGGCCTGTACCTGTGGTGGCCGGTGCGGCGCCAGTTCCAGTGGCGTTCGCTATGGCCCAAACGCACCAGCCGCATCCATATGGTGCGGCTGCATCGTGACCTGGGTGTGCTGGCCGCCGTGCTGGTGCTGCTGTTTTCACTGACCGGTGCCGGGGTGGTATTCGGGCAGGCTTCCCGCAGCCTGTTCAGCGCCGTGTTGTGGTCTGAAGCCGCCACACCCGCACCGGCGCGTGTTGCCACTGATGCGCACCCTCCCGCGGTGGATGCAGCTGTGATCGCGCGTGCTCAGGCTGCTTTGCCGGGTGCGCAACTGATGTCCTGGTCACCTGCAACGGCAGACAATGCCGCACATTACTTCCGCTTCCGGCAAGCCGGCGAACCGCATCCCTATGGCCGGTCCACGGTGCATATCAGTGCGCTGGATGGCCGCGTGCTGAGCGCGGTGGATGCCACGCTTGAACCCCGCGGCGAGCGTGCGGCGAACTGGATGTATCCGCTGCATGCGGTCACCGTGGGTGGCTGGCCTTACCGCCTGCTGGCGCTGCTGGCGGCACTGGCGCTGGCGGCAATTTCCATCAGCGGTATGGTGGGCTTTGTGCAGAGTTTGCGTAGCAACGGCGGCAAGAAGCGGCCGGGTTAAGCCATGCCTGCAGCCAGTCAGCGCCCCGCCGGGCTGCGGCGGGCCTGGCGGGCACGCCGCTTGCGCCACCACAGCAAGGGTCCGGTCACACTCATAAACAACACACCCAGGCCACCCAGCAATACCGCCAGGCGGCCGGGCTGGCCCAGTCCGAATTGCGTGTGGATGGGATACATCCAGGCAAAAAATGCACTGCCTGCTGACAGTGTACGGCCATCGGAAACGCCGCGTGGCTGACCACTGTACGGATTGAGCCAGACGCGGTGGAACGGCCCGGACTGGTTGCGGCCCTGGCGGAACAGGGTCACGCTGTCCAGTTGCTGGCTGGTGGCATTGAAGCGCAGATCGCGCAACTCGGACTGCGGAAACTCGCGCTGCGCCACGGCTGCCAGCCGGTCGGCCTCAAGCGTTGTTGCCTGCGCCGGAACCTGCACTTGCGCGACCACCGCGCCGGTCACGCCAAACTGGGCGCGCAAGGGCCCGGCAAAGGCCAGCAGTACGCCACTCAAGGCTGATGCCAGCATCAACACCGCGGTGATGCTGCCCACCACGCGGTGCAGATCGTACAGGCCGCGAACGCTGGCGGGGCGAAACTTGATGCGGAAAGAGGCCGCCAGGTTGCGCAGCCTGGGCCACCACAGCAACAACCCGCTGATCAGCGACAGCAGTAAACCGATACCCAGCGTGCCCACCACGGTCGTTCCGGTTTTACCCACGGCGAGTTCGTGGTGCAGGTCAAACACCCACTCCATAAAGCGGCTAAACGCCGGTGCGATAACTACCTTCCCGCTGCCGGCATGCGCGGCCAGCAGTACCGGCCCGCCATCATCGCGTGGCGACAGGTGGATCAGGTAGGGTGAGTGCTCTGACAGCGGGTAGTAAATGCGGTCAATACGCGCGTCCGGGTGCAGTTGCCGCACCCTGTTAATGGCCTGTTGCAGCGGAAAGTCCGCCCGTTCGGCGGCGGACACCGGCTGCGCCGTATGCAGCATGGCTTCCAGTTGCGGACGGTAAGCCAGCAGGCATCCGGTCAGGCTTTGAAACACCAGGTAAAGTCCCAGCAGCAGGCCCAGCCACTTATGAAAACTGCGTATCCATTGTTTGAACTGCGGGCTCATACGGACGCTGCGCGCTGCGGCCGGTTTGGCGGGTAGGTCGATACTTGCATCAGGGTATTGGCCTGCTGGTTGAACTGAAATGGGCTCGGCTAAACCGGTGAGGCCGGCAGCATGGCTATGCTACCGGCCTCGTTTCCGGGTCCTGGCCCGGTTGCAGTACGTGCAAGCGGGCGGTCAGCCAGACGTTACCAGATCCAGCGGTAGCGGACCAAGGCGGTAGCGCCCAGTGCTTTCGAGTAACGGTTGTCCTGCTGGGCAGATTCGGAAATATGCGTGAAGTAATCTTCATTGAACAGGTTGTTGATGCCCAGTGACAGCGTACCCGGTCCTACTTGACCGGTGGCGCTGATGTCCACCACGGTCCAGCTGTGGATATCACCTTCCCAGAACGAGGCGCTGCCGGGGAACTTGGAGCGGCTGCCGGAGTGCACGGCCTGGGCGCGAATCTGCCAGTCAGCCACGTCCGTTTCAACATAGGCGGTGATCTTCGGTGGCGGAATGCGGCGGTTCTGCAGCCAGCGGTCGTAGTGGCCATCGTTGTTGGAATCGGATTTACCTTCAATCCAGCTGTAGGAACCACCGGCCCGCCAGTTCTCGTTGATGTCGGCGTCCAGGGTCAGTTCGTAACCGTACATTTCATCCGCCAGCGTGGTCAGCAAAGCCTGGTTGGGGTTGGCCGGATCCACCCGGTAACTCTGGCCTTCGGTGGATTCCACGTTGAATACCGCGAAGGTGGCTGAGACATTATCCCAGTTGCCGCGGATGCCGGCCTCGATGTTCTCGATTTCATTGGCATCGGGTGTGGTGATGTTGATGTTCACATCAAACGGCGTGGCGCGGAAGGTGCGTGCGATGGAAGCCACTTCAAAACCTTCGGAATAACCCACAAAGACTTCCACGGCCGGGGTCACCGCAAAGCTCAGTCCCAGGTTGATTGGCGTGGCTGAATAATCCAGCGTGCCGCCGGTAACCCTGGCCAGCGTGAACAGTGATTCAAAATCCGGCACGGTCAGGTCGGTGGTTTCATGACGGATACCGCCGGTGAAGCTGAACCGGTCGTTCCAGAATGAGGTACGTAATTGGGCAAAGAAGGCCAGCGTGTCGATTTCCTGGGTGGGTGCGAACACGCGTCCGTCTTCCAGGCCGGATATGGTTTCGTCGTTCAGAAAGTCACTGCCCCAGACCAGTTCGGCGCTGTCACCCAGGAACGGCAGTGGCGTGGTGATATCCAGCCGGTAGCCGACTTTCTCCGAGCTGGTGTTGGACTGGCCATCCGGCTTGTCGGTCAGCGGGTAGCGGTTGAACTCCATGCCGAAGACGCTGTACGACTCCTGGTAATACAGCTGGAACCTTAATTGGTTGCCAAAGAAATCGGAGTTGATGTACGACAGGTTGACCAGCTTGTTTTCGTGTTCTTGCTTGGCTTCTTCGACGTCGTCTGGTGATTTACGGATGGCGGTGGCTTTGATGCCTTCGCTGGCATCGCCGGGCAGCAGGGTATAGTCAGTGTCCTGCCCCTGGTTGTAGTAACTGGCCGTCAGCTCGATGCGGTTGCTGTCATCGATATCGTAGCCAACCCGGCCAAACAGGCTGTAGATGTCCGAGTCCGCCAGACCGCTGAAACCGTTGGGGATGGGCGCAATGCGGTCGCCATCGGCATCGTAGAATCCCGATGTTTGCTCGTAGAATGCAGCAAAGCGGTAGTCCAGCCGGTCGCCGCCGGTAGCGGTCATACGCACCGAGGGGCGCAGGCCGTCGCCGGGTGAGGTCAGTGA
>JBFIHZ010000374.1:0-3787 GCA_041601535.1 Lysobacterales bacterium
AGCACGTTGCCAGCGGCCATTTCGCCCTGCATGTCCAGGTACAGCCCGATACAGCGCGCACCATTGCCGCACTGGCCGGCCGCACTGCCATCGCTGTTGCGTATCTCATAGCGCGCGGCCGCGTCATCGCGGCTGGCCGGGTGCAGGATCAGTAACTGGTCGCAGCCTATACCGGTTTGCCGGTGCGCCAGCCGGCTGGCGGTTTCGCTGCTGATGTGCTGGTCGGTGTCGCGCAGGTCCAGCAATACAAAATCGTTGCCGGCACCGTGCATCTTGTGAAAAGCGAGTTCAGGCTTGCGCGTCATCTTCCCGGCTTTCGTCTGGCGAGGTGGGTACGGTTTCACCTGATGGTGCGGGCGGTGCATCTTCTGGCAGGTACAGCGGGCCGCGTTGGCCGCAGCCGGCCAGTACGGCCAGGCAGAGCAGCCCGACAGCCAATGGGCCGTAGCCGCGCCACGATGGCGGCGCGCCCCGTTCGGCAGCCGCTGCCGTGGTCAGGCGGGCATTACTGTGGCGGCCGCGCTGACGAGGTGTCTCGGGGGGGTAGCTTTTCATCATTCGGTCCGGTCAGTCTGAAGTGGGTGCCTGGCGCCGGGCGCTGGCTGAATTTGTCGTCGGGATGAAGGCCCGAGGCTGCTACACTATACGCCATGAATGATATCGAATCAGCACCCCGGCCAGGGGCGGAAAATGGCGCAAGGGATGATGCTACAGGCCGGCGGCGGGCGGACTCGGCTGCTTTGCTGGAATGCGTGGAGGTAGTTGCGCCGGCGCAGTCTTCCGACGGCCAGCCACGGCCTGCGGCGGAGGCTCCCGATGCGGCGGTTATCTGGCTGCACGGCCTGGGCGCGGATGGGCATGATTTCGAGCCCATCGTGCCGCACCTGCGCTGGCCTGGTGCGCCTGCCATCCGTTTTGTTTTTCCGCACGCGCCGGTGCGGCCGGTCACGCTCAATGGCGGCATGCCGATGCGCGCCTGGTACGACATCATTGGCATCGACTCCGACCGCGGCCATGACGCCGCCGGTATTGCCGAGAGCATGCAACAGGTAGCGCGCCTGATTGAGCGGGAACGCTCACGCGGCGTGGCCGCCAGCCGAATTGTGCTGGCAGGTTTTTCGCAGGGCGGGGCGATTGCGCTGCAACTGGCACTGCGCTGGCCCGAACGGTTGGCCGGAGTGATGGCGCTTTCTACCTATCTGTTGCACGCCGAGCGTCTGGCGGATGAGGCCAGCGCGGACAACGGTGGTTTGCCGGCTTTTGTTGCACACGGCGTGATGGACCCGGTGGTGCCATTCAGTATGGGTGAGACCGCCGCCAATACGCTGCGCCAGATGGCTTACGCCGTGGAGTGGCACAGCTACCCGATGCAGCACGCGGTATGCCCGCAGGAAATCGCGGATATCGCAACCTGGCTGCGGCGTGTGCTGGATTAAGCCGCATGGCCACCGTGCTGCAGCAGACTGAGCAACCGGAAACGAGTGGCGGCGTATATCCACCGGAGTTCTGCAGCTGGCGGCTGGTGGTGGCGGTAATGGTGATCACCGAGGTGTCGGTGGTGCTGATTGCGCTGGGCAAGGACGGCTTTCCGGGCTGGTCCTGGCTGGGCCTTTCCACCGTGTACGCGCAATGGCTGGCGCTGTTTTGCACCTCCGGCCTGTGCGTGACCAGCAGCTGGACCAACAACATGACGGCGCGTGGCGCCTGGGTGGGTTGCTGGCTGATGGCGGTGCTGCTGACCTGCGTGTTCAGTTACGCGGCCTGGCACGCGGGTTCGCTGGTGGAAGGCTTCAGTGACCTGGAAACGGCCGAACTGTTCGTGTTGGAAAACATGTTCGCGGTGGGGCTGGTGGGGGCGGTATTTTTCCGTTACCTGTTGATCCGCGCCCGCTGGCGGGCGGAGATGCTGGCGCAGTCTGAAGCGCGTGTGCAGGCGCTGCAGGCGCGCATCCGGCCGCATTTCCTGTTCAACAGCCTGAACACCATCGCCAGCCTGATTCACAGCGAGCCGAAGAACGCTGAAGCGGCCACGCTGGACCTGGCGGATATTTTCCGCGGCAGCATGCGCCGCGCCGACCAGCTTATCAGCCTGGCCGATGAACTGAGCCTGGCGCGGCAATACCTGGACATGGAGCAACGCCGTCTGGGTGAGCGCCTGGGGGTAAACTGGCGGGTGGACGAGTTGCCCGAGGGCGCCTCGGTATTGCCGCTGATGCTGCAGCCGCTGCTGGAAAACGCGGTCACGCATGGCATACAGTCACGGCCACAAGGCGGCGAAGTGTCGGTCTATGGCCGCAACGAGGGTGACCGGGTGGTGGTTACCATCAGCAATCCGGTGGCGCCGCAAGGGTCTGATTTCAAGGGCAATGGCATGGCGCTGGAAAACATCCGCGAGCGCCTGTCGCTGGCCTTTGGCGCGCGTGCCAACCTGGTGACCTATGAGAACGGGGAACAATTTTTTGCTATCTTGAGCCTGCCTTATGTTGAGCATACTGATAGTTGACGACGAAGCTCCGGCACGCGACCGTCTGCGCCGCCTGCTGAGCGAACTGCCGGCTTATGAAGTGGCGGGGGAGGCTTCCAGCGGCCACGAGGCGCTGGGTCGTATCGCCGCACTCAAGCCGGACATTGTGCTGCTGGATATTTCCATGCCCGGCATGGACGGCATGGCGTTGGCGCAGAACATGCAACGCAGCGGCATGCAGCCGGCGGTGATTTTCTGCACCGCGTTCCAGAATCAGGCACTGGAAGCGTTTGAAGCCGAGGCCATCGATTACCTGGTCAAGCCGGTGCGCAGCGAGCGGCTGGAACAGGCGCTGGATAAGGCGCGGCGCTACCTGGGTAACCGCGAAGCCGCCGAGCCAGAACAGTTTCTGCGCTCCACCGTGGGCGGCAAGGTGCTGCTAACCCCCCTGCCGCGCGTGATCTGCCTGCTGGCCGAAGACAAATACACTACGGTGGTGCACGAGAAAGGCAAAACCGTGATTGATGATTCCCTTACTGAACTGGAACAGCGCTTTCCGGAAGCGTTTTTCCGCATTCACCGCAATGCACTGATTTCGCGCCGCCATCTGCGCGGGCTGGAACGCGATAATCATGGCCATGCGCTGGCGGTGCTCAGTGGCACCGATCACCGCCCCGAGGTCAGCCGCCGCAATGTCGCAGCCTTACGAAAACTGCTCAGCGATCTTTAACGCCGCGCCGATAGTTAACAGCCTCTTGTCCCAAACCAGGTTTTGTCATGTCCCGATCGCTGAAAATTGCCACGCGCAAAAGTGAACTTGCCCTGTGGCAGGCCCGCCACACCCAGCAGTTGCTGGGCCGGCTGTATCCGCACCTGGAGGTGGAGTTGCTGCCGCTGGTCACCCAGGGAGACCGCATCCTGGACAAGCCGCTGGCCACCATCGGCGGCAAGGGACTGTTCCTGAAAGAGCTGGAAGTGGCCTTGCTTGATGGCGCGGCGGACCTGGCGGTGCATTCCATGAAAGACGTGCCGGTGCAGCCCACCCCGGGGCTGCTGGTGGATGTGGTGCTGCCCCGTGCCAATCCGTTTGATGCCTGGCTGAGCAACAGCGGCGCGGATCTGCACAGCCTGCCGGCCGGTTCGCGGGTGGGCACCAGCAGCCTGCGGCGTCAGTGCCAGTTGCGCGCGGCCCGCCCGGATCTTGAGGTGATTGATCTCAGGGGTAATATCAATACGCGCATCAGCAAGTTTCAGGACGGCCAGTACGATGCCATTATCCTGGCCTGCGCCGGCCTTGAGCGGCTCGGCCTGCAAGAGCTGATC
>JBFIHZ010000375.1:0-3779 GCA_041601535.1 Lysobacterales bacterium
GCCGTCACGGGTCTGGAAGGTGATTTTTTCCTGCATGGTAAACACCGTTGCTTTGTGTGGGTGGACCATCCCGGGATAGGGGGTAACCCTTGTTTGACCGGCACTGCGCCCGCCAGCTTTCATAAGGCGCAGCTTCCGAAAACGCCGACGAACTGTGCCTGAAATGATAGCGTAACCCGGGCGGCCGGAGGCGATACGCCTCAATCAGCAGATTTGTCGAGCATTAGCACCGCGATGTGTACCAGTAGCATCACCCCCAGCAAAAGACTGGACGACAGGAGCCCCAACACGAAGGTGCTTGAGTAAGTAAGCGTGACACCTCCAAGATAGGCGCCCAGTGATGAACCCGCTGTTAACAGACCGCCAGCAGCGGCAGCCAGACGCCCCGCCGGGTCGGCTTTCGACATAAGGCTCATCAGGTAGGGCACGATAAACAATGCCGCCAGCACGAACAACGGTGCAGCCAGGATGTAGGCAGCAGGTGCGGCCAGGTTACACAACACCAAAGCCGCTGTAATCTTGAGGGCCGCGCCGGCAATAATTGGTTTGCGGAATCCAAAACGGTTTTCCAGTAAATGTGCCGTTATGGGTCCAAGAATGGCGACTGCTGCAGCCACCGAGAGAATAGTGCCAACCTGTTGCAGTGACAATCCGGTCCCCAGACCAATGCGCTCAACGTAAGTCCAAATGGATCCGTTGGCGGTCCACATCATGATCAATGCAATGAGTACCAGGAACCCGCTGAGTGACACCGTGAGCCCTGATGTTGACGAACTGCCCACCCCGGTCTGTTCGACGGCCCGCGTCGACGGCACCCAGAACAGAAACAAAGCGCCGACCAGGGCCACAGCGAAAAGCGAGGCGAATGCGCCTGACGCGCCGTATGCGCTAATGGGAGTAGGCAATGTCAGATAAATGATGGTAGCCAACGCCGTGTAGGCACCATTGATAATGGCGAACGATTTGGTTGGATTTTCAGTGCGCGCTGCCAGCGAAAAAATGGCGGCGATAACCAGACCCTTTCCGGCCCCAGCCAGGCCGCGAGTGCACATCAACGACATGTAATCCCCAGCAAACGTGGCTGCCCCGTTACCAATTAACAAACACACCATTCCGATAATGCTCAATTGCTTGAGGTTGTACCGGTGTACGCGGGTTGCTATAAGCACCGACACTATCGCCACCGCCGCATACTCGACCGCAGCAATGGTGCCCGCACGCTCGGCTGTCAGTCCGTGATCGTCGATGATGGCACCCACCCAGAGCGGCAACGCCATTTGAGAGGAAAATGCCGTAACCACCACGATAACCAGTGAGGTCATGACGAAATGAGAGGCATGCACTACTGGCGCCTGAAGTGCGGTGGTTTGCGTATTCATGTTTCTTGCTCCGGGAATTATCGGAAATAGGGTTGTTATCGGAAAATTGGCTGTTGTTTGTCCAAAACACAACGAGTGTCAGTATCGCTCGGCTAGTGTTTTCAACATTTCTCTGAACCACATGTGACCTGCATCCTTGCGGAAGTGGCGATGCCACATCTGATATACGCTGATGTAATCGTCGTGTACCGGGTTCGGGAAAATGTCCAAACTAAGTTGTTGTGCAAACAGACGCGCCAGGCGCTCAGGCATGATGGCAACCAAGTTGGTACTGGCGACTATGGCAGGGATGACCAGCACATGTGACACTTCGGCAACTATCTTGCGCTCCAATCCCATGCGGTCCAGGTGCTGCTCTATCTTTGGGATATGAGTCTGTGTCGGACGCAGCACAGCATGCTCCAACTCCAGGAAACGATCCAGTGTTAGTTCACCATCGATCAGAGGGTGGTTTTTACGCGTTATGCAGTAACTTTTATCGCGAAAAATCTCCTCCGCAACGTAATTCGAATCCTCAATACATTTCCAATCCCACACCAGATCGACCACGCCGGACTTCATGTCAAAGGTGAGTGAGGCACCTGGGTCAGGCAAGCAAACGACATCAGTATCTGGTGCGTGTTTACCCAGTTCTCTCATGATATGAGGCAGAAAGTAGAACTCGCCATAGTCAGTTAGCGCCACTCGAAAAACCCGGTGTGAGTTTTCAGGCCGAAAAATGTCATCTGAGTCCAGCGTGGCACCAATCAAACTGATGGCTTCGCGGACAGTACCTTCCAACTCGTAAGCTTTCGGAGTCGGTGCGACACCTTTTGCTGTACGAAGAAACAGTTCGTCTTCGTACAATGTACGCAGCCGACCCAAGGCCATGCTGATTGCTGGTTGAGAAACCGACAACCGTTCAGCCGCGCGACTTATGTTGCGCTCTTCCATTATTGCGTCGAACACTTTAAGCAGGTTCAGGTCGACGTTTCTCAGGTTGCGCATCATAACTTCAGCGTTCTGATTGTGCAGAATTAACTAGCGATTGCGCGGTAAATACGCCTGGGTCATTCATATCTAAGCCTCAAGAGTCACGGAGCCCGAATACACGTTCCCTTTTAGTTTCGTCAGATCACGCGGAAAAAAGCAAGTAATGTTTTCACGCCATAAGTGATAGTGATAACGGGCTATTCGAACCACTGATTGGACCAGGAAATTTTCTTTGACCTACTATCAATTACGCACCTGGACCAGCTTGCGCTGTCCACCCGCAAACACAATCAATTTCAGCCGAGGGAAGTTCTCATGTCCAAAATTTGCAAGTGGTTCGCAGCATCCCTACTCGCCCTATCCGCGCCTGTCGCAGCGCAGTCCGTACTTCTTGAAGAAGTGGTGGTAACCGCGCAGAAACGCGAGCAGAACCTGCAGGACGTGGGTATTTCCGTTACGGCACTCAGCGGTGAACAAATCCGCAAGCTTGGTTTCAAGAACAGCACAGAAATTGTTGCGCACGCCCCGGGAGTGCAGAATTTCTCAACCCAGGGACGAGGTGCGGCGGCCAGTTTGTATATTCGTGGTGTAGGGCTCAATGATTTTGGCGATGCGCACGAATCCCCGGTAGTGGCTTACACCGATGAGTTCTACTTACTGCCACAGACAGCGGTTGACTTCAGTCTGTACGATTTGCAGCGAGTGGAAATTCTTCGAGGCCCTCAAGGCACACTGTTTGGCAGAAACTCAACGGGCGGGCTGATTCATTATGTGACCAATACGCCCGCTCAGGAATTCGACGCATATATCGACGGCCAGGTTGGATCGTTTAATGAAGTGCGGGTTGAAGGCGGGATTGGTGGCGGCATCACCGATACCTTGAGTGGCCGGTTCTCGTGGCTGGTGCACGAAGCCGACGGCTACATCAAGAACCGCGGCCCATTCCCGGACGGTGCCGATGCCGGCGCAATAGATGTGCGCGGGCAGCTGGCCTGGGAGCCGACCGATACGTTTCGCCTGACTGCCAAGCTGCAATATGGCGAGCGCGACCTGATACCCATTTACACCGACCACGACCCGGTGACCATTGATCCGGCGACCGGGCTGGCATATGTCGATCCTGACGGTGTTGACGCGGTGGGGTTCAATGAAAACCAGATTGGTGTTGAAGCGCCCCGCGAAGTGTGGACCGATAACCCGCAGAAACTTGACTCCGATTCGACCCACATGCTGGTGCGCGCGGACTGGCAACTGGACGGATTCAGCCTCACCTCGATTACCGGGTACCTGGACATTAGCCGGGATAACATCGAAGACTGTGATGGCACGATCAACAATGTCTGCACTGCTGCTTTTCCTTTCGAAAACCAGCATTGGACTCAGGAAATCCGGGCCGAAGGAAGCACCGACCGCATGCGCTGGACCGCC
>JBFIHZ010000376.1:0-3777 GCA_041601535.1 Lysobacterales bacterium
CGCTATTCTTTCAGCCAGGGCCCGTGGCGTAGGCCAGCGAACTGCGCCTGCAGCGCTGCGGGCAGGTCCGGCCGCGCTGGTTTTTGAAAGCCCGCGGGCGCCGCGCCGGTCTCCCGGCTGTGCGTCCGCCGCCCGGACAACCCCACCCACACAAAGCAACGGTGTTTACTATGCAGGAAAAAATCACCTTCCAGACCCGTGACGGCCAGAGCCTGGCCGGCGTGATTCATCGCCCCGATGCCGCTCAGTTGCAGGGCGGCAAGCCGCGGGCGCAGGCCCTGTTTGCCCATTGCTTTACCTGCACCAAGAACATCAAGGCGGCGGTGCATATCGCCGAGGCGCTGTGCGACGAGGGCATTGCGGTGCTGCGGTTTGATTTCACCGGGCTGGGCCAGAGCGAGGGCGATTTCGCTGCCACGCACTTTTCCAGCAATGTGCAGGACCTGGTGGATGCGGCCGATTACCTGGCGCGCGAGCACCAGGCGCCGACCATCCTGGCCGGGCATTCGCTGGGCGGCACCGCCTGCCTGGCGGCGGCCCACCACATCGACTCGGTCAAGGCGGTGGCCACCATCGCCTCGCCGGCGGATGCCGAGCACGTGCTGCATTTGTTGCAGGACGATGTCGAGGCCATCGAGAAAAGCGGCGAGGCGCGGGTCAACCTGGGGGGTGTGCCGTTCACCCTGCGCAAGGAGTTTATTGACGATGTGCGCTCGCAATCGGTGCGTGATGGCATCCGCCAGTTGCGCCGCGCCTTGCTGGTGATGCACTCGCCCATCGATCAGCTGGTGCCGGTGGAAGAGGCGGCGCGTATTTACACCAGCGCGCTGCACCCCAAGAGTTTCGTGTCGCTGGACGATGCCGATCACCTGCTCAGCCGCGAACGCGATTCGCGCTATGCCGGCCGCGTGCTGGCCGCCTGGGCGTCACGCTACGTGGAAGAGGCCGTACCCGCCGCCGCGCAGCCCGCCGCCGTGCCGGCCGCGGCCGAGGGCGCGGTGGTGGTCAGCGGCCGCACCGCCGATGTGTTCAAGGTGGCGATCAATGCCAACGGCCATGCGCTGGTGGGGGATGAGCCGGAGAGCTATGGCGGCGGCAATACCGGCCCGTCGCCGTATGATTTTCTTTCCGCCGGGCTGGCGGCCTGCACGGTGATGACCATCAATATGTACGCCCGGCGCAAGGAATGGCCGGTGGAAGCGGTGGAGGTGCAGGTGGTGCACGGCAAGATCCATGCGAAAGATTGTGCCGACTGTGAAACCACCGAAGGCAAAATCGACCGCTTTGAACGGCAGATTGCGTTCAGCGGCGAATTGAGCGAGGAACAGGTGCAGCGATTGCTGGAAATTGCCGACCGCTGCCCGGTGCATCTGACCCTGCACCGCGAGGTGAAAGTGGACACCCGCCTGGCCGACTGACATCGTTCATTGAAACTCTGGCCCAAGCCGCTATAGTAAGCCTCCAATTTTGATACCGGCGCGGGCCAGCAGGCGGCCCGCGCCCTGCAATCTGGTGGAGGCCGACATGCAACGCACCCCTCTTTACGATGCCCATCTGGCGGCAGGCGCCCGCATGGTGGATTTTTCCGGCTGGGAAATGCCCATCCATTACGGCTCGCAGATGGATGAACACCACCAGGTGCGTAACGACGCCGGCATGTTTGATGTCTCGCACATGACGGTGGTGGATATCGAGGGCGCGGATGCGCGCCGCTGGCTGTCGCGCCTGCTGGCCAACGATGTGGCGCGGCTGACCGAACCCGGCAAGGCGCTGTACAGCTGCATGCTGGATGAGCAGGGCGGCGTGATCGATGACCTGATCACCTATTACCTGGCCGAAGACCGCTTCCGGCTGGTGGTCAATGCCGCCACGCGGGAAAAAGACCTGGCGTGGATGCGCCGGCAGGCCGAAGGCTACGCGGTGCAGGTGTTGCAGCGCGAACAGCTGGCCATGATCGCGGTGCAGGGCCCCACCGCCCGTGACAAGGCGATGTCGGTAATGCCGCCGGATGCGGCCGCGCAAGCCGGCGGGCTGGCACCGTTCTTTGCCGCGCAGTGTGGCGACCTGTTCGTGGCGCGCACCGGCTATACCGGCGAAGACGGCTTTGAAATCACTTTGCCGGCCGACCAGGCCGAAGCATTCTGGGATGCCTTGCTCGCCGCCGGTGTGAAACCGTCCGGCCTGGGCGCGCGCGATACCCTGCGGCTGGAAGCCGGCATGAACCTGTACGGCCAGGATATGGATGAAAGCGTCAGCCCGCTGGAGTCGGCGCTGGGCTGGACCGTGGCAATGAAAGACGAGCGTGAGTTTATTGGCCGCGCCGCGCTGGAAGCGCAAAAAGCCGCCGGCGTGCAGCGCCGCCTGGTCGGGCTGGTGCTGGAAGGCCGCGGCGTGCTGCGCGCCCACCAGAAGGTGGTGACCCCGCAGGGCGAGGGCGAGACCACCAGCGGCGGGTTTTCGCCGCCCTTGCAGCGTGCCATCGCGTTTGCGCGCATTCCGGTGGGGGATGCAGATGCGTGCCAGGTGGACATTCGCGGCAAGTTGCTGGAGGCACGCATCGTCAGACCGCCGTTTGTGCGCAACGGCAAAGCCTGTGACGGGGTTTTGTCACCCGCCTAAAGTGCGTAGAATGCGGCTGAGGTTTTTTTTAGGGATTTTTCAATGAGGGACTGCGGTAATGAGTGAGATACCTGGCGATTTGGTATTCAGGGACAGCCATGAATGGGTGCGCGTGGAGGACGACGGCAGTGTGGTCGTCGGCATTTCCGACCATGCCCAGGCGGAACTGGGTGACATGGTGTTCGTGGAACTACCCGAGCCGGGTACCAGCTACGCCCAGGGTGATGCCTGCGCCGTGGTCGAGTCGGTCAAGGCCGCTTCGGATATCTACGCGCCGCTGTCCGGTGAAATCATCGAAGTCAACAGCGCGCTGGAAGATGACCCGGCGCTGGTCAATTCGGATGCCTACGGCGATGGCTGGTTGTTCAGCATGAAGCCGGACGAGCCCGATGAAATCAACGGCCTGTTAACGGCCGAGGCCTACGCCGAACTGCTGGAAGACTGAGCGGGCGGCGCCAACACGCGCCGCTTTCGCCATATTCTTTTTGCCAATCAGCGGCTTGCCCAACAGCGGGCAGCCCGCCGTGATAACGGCCGGCCGCCACCAAGCCTGTAGCCTGCCAGACCCTTTCTGCTGCCTTACTGCGCGGCCGCCAGGCCCTCGCATTTGGGCACATTGTCCAGTGCGATGCGCTGGATGGGCACCGTGCCGCTGACCATTACCGACGGTATGTTGTAGGCCACCTCACCGGCATTGCAGCCGCTGAAGGTCACCGTCATGCTGCCGTCGATGGACTGGCTGGGTGCCGGGTCGCCCGAGTCGAACACACCGCCCTCGGTGATTTCCACCTCCAGCGTGGCGGTATCACCGGAATAATCCCCAAACGCCGTCAGCCAGCGATGGCCGGGCTCACCCAGCATGGCGGTGACCTCTTCCGGCGGGCGTTGCACATCGTAGGTAAACCAGGCCAGGAACATTTTCTTGATGTCCGGGAATACCGTGATGAAAAAGCCCTGGCCGGCGGTGGCCGGATTGAACCAGGTGTCGTTCAGGCCGGCATTGATCTGGAAACTGCCCACCGCCGTCACCGTGATGGCGGTGGCGTCCACGTTGGTGTTGTTGCCGTTATTGCTGTCGTTGAAATTCACAATCGCGCCGATAAAGTACTGGCCGGCCGCCAGGTTGGCCGGTATCACCGCCACGAAGGCCACGCTGGA
>JBFIHZ010000377.1:0-3747 GCA_041601535.1 Lysobacterales bacterium
CCGGAAATCCGTTTGCTCAGCGCGCGGCTGGCGCAGTCAGACCGTTCCTGGCTGCCCGCCAGGGGAGTTCTGGAGCAGTCCGTTGAACCGGTGCAGCAGCCGTTTGATGCACCGGACAATAACGCGCTGTCACTGAACCTGATGAGCGACACCACGGCCATCGGTGATGGCACCCAGCGTCTGCGCCTGCAGGTTGGCCTGCGCGGTATTGAACACCGCCGCGGCCAGCGCCCGGCGATAAACCTGGCCGTGGTTATGGACCTGCCCGCCGATGTGCCCGACCCGGTGCGCATCCGCGCACGGGCGCTGCTGGATGCTCTGCTGCAAAGCCAGCAGGCCGGTGATGCGTTCTCACTGGTTGTGGCGGGCCCGCGCAGCCTGATCATTGAACCGGCCGATTTTCGCTTTGGTCATCTGCAGCAGGCCCGGCAGCTGATCCTGGGCCAGCCTGCCGCCGCGGATTCCACGGCAGAACAAGCGGTTCGTGCACCTGCCGGTGCGGCGCTGAACCTGGCCCAGGCGCTGGAGCGCGCCGGCCAGTTGGTGCAGGCGGGCGCTGCGCCTGGCCAGATTGAGGACAACGTGTTGGGCGCCCGTTCCATATTGCTGATCACGGCCAGCGAACTGGGGTCAACGGATAATTTGATCGAATCAGTCCATCAGCGTGCCCGCTCAGGCATCACGCTTAGCGTGCTGCCGCTGGGCCACAGGCCCGAACCGCAAGCGGTTGACCAGCTGGTGCTGGCCGGCCTGGGTCAACGGCGGTTCCTCGAAGCAGCCAATGAAGCGCAACAACTGATACAGGACGAGCTGCATGCCGCCAGCCGGGCGGTGGCTCGCGCAGCCAGGTTGTCCATCCGCCTGGCGCCCGGAGTACAGCTGGTCAACGTGGTCGGTTCGCAGCCATTGGACGCCCGCCGCGCCCAACGGGTACGCGATATCGAGCACAGCATGGACCAGCGTCTCAGCGCCAGCCTGGGCATACAGGCCGACCGGGGTGAGGACGAGCAGGGTATCCAGATCGTTATCCCGGCGATTTATTCGGGGGACAGCGTCACGGTATTGCTGGACCTGGTCACCGACCGCCCCGGTGCCATTGCCGAGGTCAGCTTGCGCTACAAGGACCTCGTTTACCTGCGTAATGGCAGCCTGCAGGCCCAGCTGGAATTGCCTGCGGGGGAGCCTGGCCGCGGTCCGGCCGAACTCAGCGTGCTCAAAAACCTGCTGACCCATCACTTTATTGCAGCCATCCGGCAGGCCGCCACGGCACTGGGCCATCGGCAGCCCCAGACCGCCATCGCCCACCTGCGCCAGATGCACGCCACCATCACCCGTTTGCGTCAGCAGATACCGGCATGGTCACAAGATGCCGACCTGGCACATGACCTGGCCACGCTGGAGCGCTATATCGCCGCGCTGGACTATCCCCGGTCAGGCGCACAGCAAAATTTCCTGTCCGACTCGTTACGGCTGGCCGCCTGGGTCAAGACCCACGGCGCCCTGCCCGACAGCACGGCTGACCGCCGCGCGAAGGAGTAAATCATGAACCGTCTGTTCTTATCCGAAGTGCACTACACGCACGGCTCGGCAAACCAGTACCTTCGGTTGCCGCTGTCAGCCACTGCTCGCGTTGCCCGGGTTGTCCGCAGAGGACGCGGATCCTGCGTGTTAAAAGCCCTGTTTTGTCTCGCCATGCTGCTGCCGGCACTGGCGGCGGCCAGCGAAATCGCCGCAGCTGAACCCAACGGCCAGGTCACATTGCCGCTGGAGCAGTACCAGGCGCTATTGCAGCAGGCGCAGACCCGGCCGCTGCCATCGCCTTCCGACTATGCACTGGGTGAAGCGGCGCTGCGGCTGGACTTCCGGCAGGTGGACGGACGATTTACCGCCACGGTCACGGCCCGGGTACAGGCGGAAACCTTTGCCGCGGACTGGACCCTGGTGCCGATGCTCAGCCCCGGCGCCGCGCTGCAGAGCGCCCAGGTAAACGGCCAGCCGGTGCAACTGGTGCAGCGTGCCGAAGGTTTGTTCTGGCTGGCGGAAAAACGCCAGAAAGCCACGCTGGAGCTGGTTTACCACGTGGATGCCCGGCACGCCGACAGAACATTCATCACCACCCTGCCCATCCCGCGGGCCGCCGCCACGCGTTTTGATCTGCATATTCCGCAAGCCCATATCGACCTGGCCGTGGCCCCGGTGGCCAACCTGGAAACCCGCCAGGGTTCGAGCCCCGCAGACGGAACCCGTGCCAGTGGTACCTTGCCGCCCAGCCAGAGCATGACGGTGTCATGGCGCGCCGCGGTACCGCGCGAGTACATTCTCAGCCAGGCGATATACACCGGCCGATTCCAGGCGGGCGATGAATCACCAACTGCATTGCCGGCCCAGCCGGGCCACACCCTGGCAGCGGCCCAGGGCGCGATTGCCTGGCAGGCGCAGATCGACGCCGAGATGCTGGTGGATGGCGTGATCAGCGTGCCGCTGCTGTCCACCGGCACCACCCTGGTGAATGTCCATGTGGACGGCCAGCCGGCCACGGTGTTCAGTGAGAACGGCCGCTTCGCGGTGCGGCTGGCCGGGCTTGGCCAACACCGCATCAGCCTGGAGTTCCTCACGCCGGTGAGCCATCCCGACGGCGTGCCATCCAGCCATTTTGATATTCCGGATGTGCCGGTATCGAAATTCCAGCTGACCTTGCAGGGCGATAAGCTGTTGCGCGCCAGCCCGGTGGGCGGTTCCGATCCGGTCATCCGTAAAGGACAGGGTGCTGCCATTCATGTCGAAAGTACGTTTCAGAACAATGAGACCATTGCCACGTTCTATGCGCCGCTCAGCAGTCAGTTGGCGTTGAGCTGGATGGAAGCGATTCCGGCAGACATCGCGGTGGAGCGGCGCGCCAACGCGGTGGTTTACCAGGCGCTGCATGCCGCCGAGGGGGTGCTGTATGGCCTGGCCGCCATCCGCTACGACATCACCCGCGGCCAGACCAACGTGCTGGAGTTCACGCTGCCGCTGAGCGCCCAGGTCAATAGCGTCAGTTCCGCGGAGGGGGCGATCGCTGATTGGGTGATAGTGGAAGACCACAGTGCCGCGGATAGCGGCAATCGGGACGACAGCCAGGCCGAAAACCAGGGCGGCGACCAGCGCGGTGCAAGCGTCCAAAGCGCGGCCACAGACACGAAAATCGCCACGGCGGACGAACCCGCACCCGGCGGACAGGCGCTGATACGCGTGTTTCTCAACCGCGCGGTCAGCGGTGAGTTCACGCTGGACGTGGCCTATGAACAATTGCTGCGTGACAGCGCCGCACCCATCGCGATTCCGCTATTGCGCGCGGCCGGTGTAGCCCGGCAAAAAGGCATGCTGGCGCTGCTGTCTGGTGCCGACCTGGCGCTGGCGCCACTGCGGCACGCCGACATGTCCGAGGTGGGCGAGAACCAGTTGCCGGCGTTTTTCCGCAACAGCCTGCAGCAGGCCGTATCACACACCTGGAAGTACCACAGCGCCGCGGCTCAGCTGGCGGTGAACACCGTTACGCCGGAACGCCAGCAGGGAAAATTCAATGCCCAGGTTGATATGCTGGTGTCGATCGGTGAAGTCACGATGAAAGGCCAGGTCAGCATCGAGAACGACGTCAAATCCGGTGTGCTGCGCGAGCTGAACCTGCTGCTGCCGGACGACCTCAATATACTGGGTGTCAGCGGCCCGTCGATTCGCAACCATGTCATTTCCACCCGCAACGCTCAG
>JBFIHZ010000378.1:0-3744 GCA_041601535.1 Lysobacterales bacterium
AAATGTCAGACATCACAACTTTGAGACTTTATCTGCTTCGCGCCATGTATCTGCTTATGGCAGCTGGTCTGGCCATTACCGTTTGGCCCGGTATACTGGCGCCCGGCGAGGTCTCGCACATGGGCAGCGTTGTCCGCAGCATGCTGGGCGCGCTTGCGCTTGTGTCGTTGTGGGGCTTGCGCTACCCCGTGCAGATGCTGCCCATCCTGCTGTTCGAGTTCGCGTGGAAGGTCATATGGGTTACAGCCTTCGGGCTGGGTCCGTGGCTTGACGGAACGCTTGATCCAGCCCGGCAGGAAACATTTTTTGCCTGTCTGATGGGCATCGTCCTGGTTCCCATCGCGGTTCCCTGGGGCTACGTGCTGCGGCACTACATCCGCGCCGCCGGAGACCGCTGGAGCCGCAAGAAAACTGCGACCTGATCTACGCTTCCGGCCGACCCGTGCGGTTCACAACCGCGCCGCCGAAGCGGGACGTCAGAATTCACGTGAACGAGCGGCGCCGGAATTGCTGCGGTTACGTTTCCAAACCGGGTGCTTGACCCGCAGCTACGGAGTTGACCAGGCGCAAGCCATCATCGGCGCGGAACGTCTATAGTACTGGGGAAAGCCCGCAGAACGTTGCCAGCCGGCTGCTGTGCATCATCAACCAAAACGGAGGTAGTGAATTTATGTCTTACGTAGACGGGTACGTGCTTGCGGTTCCGAGAAAGAACAAGTCGGATTACATACGCCTGGCTGAAGAATCGGCAACTGTGTTCAAAGACCATGGCGCATTGTCAGTCGTGGAAAACTGGGCAGACGATGTGCCGGCTGGTGAGCTTACCTCCCTGCCTATGGCTGTGCAGTGCAAGGATGACGAGGATGTGGTTTTTTCGTGGATTACCTGGCCATCCCGGGAGGCCCGGGATGCCGGCAACAAAGCCGTAATGGAGGATCCCCGATTGCAGGCCTGGGACATGAGCAAAATGCCGTTTGATGGAAAACGGATGATATTTGGCGGGTTTGTCACCATTCTGGAGCGCTGACGTTTCTCCTCTCGCCACCGGGTATTTGGCAATTCATTCAAAGCTGACGCCGTGAACGGTCCCTGTAACCGGCCACGTAAGGCCGGTGACGCGAAGTATTTGGCTTTACCAAGAGGAAAGAACCTATGAAAGCATATCCAAGAACGTTCTCGCATATCGGGATTTCTGTTCCTGACGTCGTGAAAGCAGCCAGGTTTTATAGTGACGTAATGGGTTGGTATCACATAATGGAACCAACCGTTATTAACGAAGAGTCAGACACACCCATTGGCCAGATGTGTATTGATGTCTTTGGTACGGGTTGGGGTTCGTTCAAAATTGCGCATATGTCTACTGGAGACCGGATTGGAGTTGAGATGTTTGAGTTCAGAAACAATGAAGCTCCGAAAGATTTTGAATACTGGAAGACAAGCACATTTCACTTTTGTGTGCAGGACCCTGATATTGAAGGCCTGGTTGCTAAAATCGTCGAGCATGGGGGCAAACAACGCATGCCTATTCGCGAATACTACCCCGGCGAAAAACCCTACAGAATGTGCTACGTGGAAGATCCGTTCGGACTCATCTTCGAAGTCTATTCCCACAGCTATGAGTTGACTTATTCGCAGGGTGCGTATTAACAGGTTAACCGGTCAAACCACCAGGACCTGGCAGAATTGTGATTTTTTACCAAAAGAGTCGTCGACATCATTGAACCGGCGTTTTAAACGTTAAGCGCTGCACAGGAGATTGGCATGCTGTACCTCTCGTTGAAGGCACTCCATGTATTCGCGGTGGTGATCTTCCTCGGCAACATCATCACCGGGCTGTTCTGGCACCGCTACGCTGCGCGTACGCGTGAGCCCACGGTGATCGGCCATGCCATGGGCGGAATCATTTTCAGTGACCGGCTGTTCACAATCCCCGGCGTTATTTTGATTCTCGTCAGCGGTGTGTTGCTGGCCATTCAGGGTGGCTACCCGCTGCTGCGCACCGGCTGGATTCTGTGGCCGATCATTCTGTTCACAGTTTCGGGTCTGGCTTTCATGTTGCGAGTCGCCCCGTTGCAACGCCAGCTACTTGCCATGGCCCAGGCTGACAACTTCGACTACACGCCGTATCAGCAGCTGACCAGGAAGTGGGAGTTCTGGGGCGCTGTGGCACTGCTGACACCACTGGCGGCGCTGGTCATCATGACGATGAAGCCGGCCTGGTAAACACGCAGTATGCGGAGGACCCCGGCCGGGCGGTTGTTAACATTTTCCGCACGGAAGACGGCAAATTCGCTGCACACTGGAATGTTGTGCAGGCTGTTCCGGAGAACTCAAAAAACAGCAACACCATGTTTTAGATTGAGCGTTTGAAACAACCTTTCGGGACAGCGAAAGTGCCGTTTTCGAGTAATCGAAACCGCTTGGAGCGAGCGTATCGTCGCACGCTACATTCAACATCAACCCCTACCGCAAATCAGGGAGCACCTATGCCAATTGAGACATTCAGCAGCTCCAGCGATGGCCTGGAGCCCGATCAGAGAAACCGGGGGCACTATATTGCCGACATCGATACGGAAAATGATCGCCTGTGGGTCCCCTATGCAGAAGGTGTCTGGTTCCAGCCCTGTCAGTTCAACGTAACCACCGGCGGGTTCAGCGTCATACTCAAAGGCATGCCCGGCGCACAACTGGGCGTTCATTACCACGTTGGCACCGTCCGCGGATATACCCTGCGCGGCCATTGGCGCTACCTGGAGCATGACTGGATAGCAAAACCCGGCACGTTTATTTATGAGCCTGCGGGTGAAGCGCATACCCTCGTGGTAATGGAAGATTCACCCGAGCCCGCGGTGATTATGTTCATGGTGGAAGGTGGCCTTGTTTATCTCGACAAACCGGTGGACGGAGGTTTTGCCGCGCTCGAAGATGGCTTTTCGCTGCTGGAGCACTGCAGGAACTACTACCGTGAAGCTGGCCTTGATTTGAGCGAATTGGACACACGCATTCGCTGATTGAGTACAACCGGCGCCAGCAATTGATGGTGTTCAAGCCTGCGGCTGTGACGGCCCTGTACCGAGTGCAGGTAATTTAACCGAACATTATCCTGAACAGGAGAAGGCGATGATTGGCTATGTGGTTCTGGGCACAAATGATCTCCCCCGCGCTGCGTCGTTTTACGACACATTGCTGGCGGAAATGGGCGTTACTCGCATGATGGAGTTTGGCGGCCGCGGCTATGCCTGGGGCAGTGCCATGGACAAACCCATGCTGTGCATCATGAAGCCGTATGACGGCAAAGCGGCCACCGTGGGCAATGGGGTGATGGTCGGCATGGCTGCCGATTCCCATGAGCAGGTTGATCGAGTCTATAACAAGGCTCTTGAACTCGGTGGCACCGACGAAGGACCACCCGGATTACGCGCCGAAGGGGGCGACGGCTTCTATGCAGCCTACTTCCGTGACCTCGATGGCAACAAACTGGATGTCTTCAGCTATGGCTGATTGGGTGTAACGATTCACCTGGCGCACAACGCCGCACCCGGGTTTGTCAGTGGAAATTTCACACCTGGCGTCTAAAATTCAGATCAAGCGGATGGTCCGCTGCACGACGCGTCGCAGTTCCGGAGTGTAAGCCGGCGCAGGAGGCCTGGGTATGAAGATCCATGCATCGCAGAATGAGATAACCGCGGCCAAGGCCTATGAGGCCCTGCACGTTCCCGCATTGTTTCAGCAATTTTCCCCGTG
>JBFIHZ010000379.1:0-3736 GCA_041601535.1 Lysobacterales bacterium
GCAGTCAAGCATCAACGCCTGCGCACGGTAGCGGCGTTGATTAACGGCGGACCGGAATCCGGCATTTTCAAATCCACCGATGGTGGTGCCAGCTGGCGTGAACTGACCAAAGGCCTGCCGGATGAGGACATGGGCAAAATCGGCCTGGCCATCTCTCCGCTGGATGAAGATGTGATGTATGCCACCATCGAACTGGGTGCCCGCAGCGGCGGTTTCTGGCGTTCCGAAGACGGCGGCGAAAGCTGGCAGAAGCGCAGTGATTACCTGTCCGGTGGCACCGGGCCGCATTATTACCAGGAAATCTTCGCCGACCCGCACCGCTTTGACCGCATTTACCAGATGGATGCCTCGCTGTACGTGTCCGACGACGGCGGCAACACGTTTGAGGCACAGCCATACGGCGCCAAACACGGCGACCACCACGCCCTGGCGTTTGACCCGGACGATCCGGATTACCTGCTGATTGGTACCGACGGCGGCCTGTATGAATCACACGACCTGGGCCAGACCTGGCGCTTTATGGACAACCTGCCACTGACCCAGTTTTACAAGCTGGCAGTGGACTATGATGAGCCGTTCTACAACGTATACGGCGGCACCCAGGACAACAATACCCAGGGTGGCCCGTCCAGAACCGACAATATTCATGGTATCCGCAACAGCGACTGGTTTATCACGGTGTTTGCCGACGGCCATCAGCCGGCGGTTGACCCGACCAACCCCGATATCGTTTATTCCGAATGGCAGGGCGGTAACCTGGTGCGTTTTGACCGGGTCACGGGCGAAATCGTCTACATCCAGCCACAGCCCGCGGCCGATGAAAACACCGAGCGCTTCAACTGGGATGCGCCCATCCTGATCAGCCCGCACGATCCGGCCCGGCTGTATTATGCCAGCCAGCGCGTATGGCGCTCGGATGACCGCGGCGACAGCTGGACACCGGTCAGCAGCGATCTGACGCACCAGCGCGACCGCCTCAAGTTACCCATTATGGGCCGGGTGTGGAGCATTGATGCCCCCTGGGACCTGTACGCCATGTCCATGTACGGCACCATCACCTCATTATCCGAATCGCCGCTGGTCGAGGGCCTGCTGTATGCCGGCACCGACGACGGCCGGGTCCAGGTGAGTGAAAACGGTGGCCAGTCGTGGCGCGCCATCGAACGCTTACCCAACGTGCCGGACGGCTTTTTCGTCAATGACATCAAGGCCGACCTGCACGACGCCAACACCGTCTACGTGGTGGTCGACGATCACAAAACCGGTGATTTCAAGCCCTATGTACTGAAAAGCAAGGACCGCGGCCGCACCTGGACCAGCATCAGCTCGAACCTGCCTCAGCGCACGCTGGTGTGGCGACTGGTACAGGATCACGTCAAACCCGGCCTGCTGTTCGTGGGTACCGAAACCGGTGTTTATTTCAGCCTGGACAGCGGCCAGCACTGGACCCCGTTGTCGGGCGGCCTGCCCACCATATCGTTCCGCGACCTGGCCATCCAGCAGCGTGAAAACGACCTGGTCGGCGCCAGTTTCGGCCGCGGCATCTGGATACTGGACGATTATTCGCCGTTGCGCGCCTTATCGGAAAACGACCTGCAGCGCGAAGCCCTGCTGTTTCCCTCGCGGGATGCCTGGTGGTACCTGCCGCGCCTGACGCTGGGTGATTTTGAAACCGGCGGCAAGGCGCAACTCGGTGACAGCTATTTTGTAGCACCCAACCCGCCTTTTGGCGCAGTATTTACCTATTATCTCAAGCAGGACCTGCTGAGCCTGAAAGACCAGCGCAACAAGGCAGAAAAGAAGCGTGCCGAAAAAGCCGAGGACAATCCCACGCCGGGCTGGCAGGCCCTTCGAGGCGAAGAAACCGAAGAAGCGCCGGCCATGGTTCTGACGGTGCGTGATGCCGAAGGCAATATCGTGCGGCGGCTGGACGCGCCGGCCAAGGCCGGTTTCCATCGTATCGCCTGGGACCTGCGTTACCCCCTGTCCTCGGCCTGGACGCCGGAAGACGCTGCTGAATCCTATATCGAAATACCTGGCCCGCTGGCCGCACCCGGCCAGTACACGGTGGAACTGGCCAAACGGGTCAATGGCACGCTGACCGTGCTGTCTGAACGCCAGGCGTTTGATGTCGTGCCGTTGCGTGACCGCGGACTGCAGGGCGCAGACCCGCAAACGGTGGTGGCCTTTACCCGCGAGCTGGATGACCTGTCGCGGCAATTGGATGGTGCCGGCAGCGCGATTACCGCTTTCCTGACTGAAACCGCCGCGATCAAGCAAACCCTGCTGCGTTCCGATGCCGGTGAAGAGCTGCGCGAGCGCAGCCGGCAGCTGGAGCTGGAATTGCTGTCGATGCAGGAAAAACTGAATGGTAACGCCCGCCGTGGCATGTACAACGACCCGGGGCCGGTATCCATCAACCGCCGCGCCGAAGTGGCCTCACTGGGCACCTTCCGTTCAACCTATGGACCCACGCCCACGCACCGCCGCTCGCTGGACATCGCGCAACAGGCGTTTGCGCCCTTGCGGCAACGCTTGCAGGACATCAGCAACACCGAATTACCGGCCTTGCGCCAGGCTCTGGATGAAGCTGGCGTACCGTGGACACCTGGCCGTGCCGTGCCTGCTGGAGACTGAAGCATGTCACGTGTTTACACCGGGCCGATAGCGGCCCGGAGCGCGCCAGTTCGCCCCTACGCCGGCCTGTTGTCCCGCCGCCGCGGGAGTTTCACCAGCCGTTTGATGACTGTGCCGGTGATGGCCTGGCTGGCGCTGGCCTGCGGCGGACCGCTGCTGGCCCAGAACAGCGCTGACCCATCGGCAGCTCAGGCCCCGGCGGGCACCGTCGATGAAGACATCATCGAGCTGGAAAGTTTCCAGGTAACGGCCACGCGCCGCCCGGCGGAGCAGCTGGATGTAGCCGAAGCGGTAACGGTGGTCACCGCAGACAGCATCACCCGCAAGGCACCCGGTGTGCTGGCCGAAGCGCTGCGCGGCCAGACCGGTACGTTTTTCCAGCAAACCACACCCGGCCAGGGCATCCCCATCATTCGCGGCCTGAAAGGTTCGGAAGTGCTGCACCTGGTGGATGGCATGCGGCTGAACAACGCATTCTTCCGCAACGCGCCCAATCAGTACCTTGGCCTGGTGGACGCCTTTGCGGTACAGCGCATGGAAGTGGTGCGTGGCGCTGCCCCGTCGCTGCACGGTGCCGATGCCATGGGCGGCGTGGTGCAGGTGATCACCGCAGAGCCCGACTTTTATACCGACGAGTGGCTGACCGAAGCGCGTCTTTACGGCAGTTTCGACAGCGTGGATTCCTCCGTCAGCACACGGGCCAGCCTGGCCGCCGGCAAGGCAGGTAATGTGGTCAGTGGCGGTGTGACCTGGCAGAACTTTGATGACCGCAGCAGCGGTGGCGGCGAGACCATCAGCCCCAGCGGCTACCGGGTGCGAGCCGGTGATGCCAAGTGGCGTTATGCGCTGAACGAGACCTCGGAACTGATGCTGTCGGTGCAAATACTGGAGCAGCCTTCCACCCCACGCCTGGATGAACTGGTGGGCGGTTACGGTCAGCCTGAGCCCAGCTCCCAGCTGTATGAATTCCGCCCCAACCGCCGCGAGTTCCTGCATGCACGCTACCGGCTGGGCGGCAGCGGCTGGTTTGAACGCATGGAAGTACACGCCGCCCGCCAGGTCATCACCGATGACCGCCTGACCCAGGACAGCGGCTCCA
>JBFIHZ010000380.1:0-3725 GCA_041601535.1 Lysobacterales bacterium
GCGACGCGGAACGCAGCCGGCACGCTCGCATTGAGTGTCAGGAATTCCGGCAATGCCCATGTCAAGGTGACCCGCCTCAGTCTGTACGATGATGCCGAAAGCCCGCTGCTTGACAAGGCGACGTCGGAATACGTACTAGCCGGCGAAAGCCGCGAGTGGAGCCTGGGTCTGGCAGAACCTTTTGCCGATCGCCTGACCCTGCACGCAGTGACCCATGCGGGCGACCACCGGGCACTAGTGGATGTGACTGAGCCCTGAGCGGGCGGTCCTGAACAGCTGAGGCACAGCCGAGGAACCCACACAAACAATGCCATGCAGAGGGCAGCCAGTGATCCACGGATTGGATGAGCTGGCGACCGCCCGAACCGGGCAGTAACAGCCAAACGGAGCAGTTCAATGGCAAGTTCAAGGATGAATGCCAGTAAACAACAGCAGCGTGGGCGCGGCTACGTCAACCATCCCATGGCTGTGTCATCTATATTGCCCCGTGTCGCCGGCCAGCAGCTGCGCCTGGCCTGATGTTTGTACGCTGGCTCAATCGGCAGTGGTTGACTGGTGCTGCCGGCAACTCGCCGTGCACCACCCGCGCAGGTCTGCCGCTTGGACGGTGGCGCATGCTGGCCGGGCTGCTGGCGCTGTTGTTCTGCTGCCAGGCGCCAGTACTGATGGCAGAGCCGGCCAGTCTCTCCAGCCAGGGCATTACGGAAATCTGGCTGGAAGTGCGGGTGAATGGAACTCCCGCGCCATACGCCTTGCTGATGCTGCAACGGCCGGATGGCAGTCTGCTGGCGAAAAGTGACGACCTGTCGAATTGGGATTTCCATCTGCCACATGCGCCATCCATCACCCACATGGGCCAGCAATACATTGTGCTGGACGGTTTGCCCGGCCTGGGTTACCAACTGGATGAAGCCAGCTTGACTTTAAGCATTGATGCCGGCCCCGGCCTGTTTGTCCGCACCGAGCTGGGCGGTGTGAACCCGGAGCATGCAGAACCGATGCCGTCTTCGGCGGGCGGCTTTTTCAACTACGACCTGTTCGCCAGCCGCGCCGCAGGCATCAACCGCAGCAGTGGGCTGTTTGAAGCCGGCTTCTTCAGCGGCAGTGGCGTGGGCATCAGCAGTTTCCTGGCCCGGCAGCAGCCGCGGCCCGGCAGCCCCGGCGGCGGTGATGAGTTTGGCTTTACCCGGCTGGAAACCACCTGGACCCGCGATATGCCCGGTATGCGCGCAACCCTCAGGTTGGGGGATGCCATCAGCAGCGCCGGCAGTTGGGGCCGTTCGGTGCGCTTCGCCGGCGCGCAATGGGGCACCAACTTTGCCACCCAGCCTGGGTTCATTACGTTTCCCCTGCCTGATATGAGCGGTGAGGCGGTGCTGCCGTCCACGCTGGACCTGTACGTGAATGGCGTGTTGCGCATGCGGGATGAAGTGCCCACCGGGCCATTTACCGTTAACAGCTTGCCGGTGGTGACCGGGCAGGGTGATGTGCAAATGGTGTTGCGCGACATGCTGGGGCGGGAACAGGTATTCAGCGGTAATTTCTATGCCAGCAGCCGGTTGCTGAAACAGGGTCTGAGCGATTTCTCCTATGAAGTGGGGGCCATTCGTGACAATTACGGGCTTGAAAGCTTTGCTTACGGCCGCTGGATGGCCGCCGGCACGCACCGCTGGGGAGTTACTGACCAGCTCACGGCAGAGCTGCGCGCCGAGCTGTTATCCGGCCAGCAGTCCGTCGGTGTGGGCGGTGCTTATCTGTGGGGCAATTTGGGTGTGGTGCGCGCCTCGGTGGCTGGCAGCCACAGTGCGCTGGGCAGTGGCGGGCTGCTGGACATTGGTTTTGAGCGCAGCGGCCTGGGGTTGAGCTTCGGCTTCAGTACGCAGTTGGCCAGCAAGAATTTCACCCGGCTGGGCCAGCAGGCGGGCGAGCGCGCACCCAAACGGCTCAGCCAGGTATTCATCAGCGCGCCGCTGCAGCGCTTTGGCTCGCTGTCGCTGAACTACCTTTATCAGCACTACCGCGACCGGGAAACGTTTGAAAGCCTGGGTGTCAGTTACCAGGTGTCACTGGGCAGGCTGGGGTTCCTGGGTGCATCGGCGATGCGGTTTTTTGGCCAGGACAGCCACACGCTGTACGCGCTGACGTTTACCCGGGCACTGGGCCGCAGCACCACCGCCAGCGCCAGCTACAACTACGAAGACGATGCCAGCCAGTTATTGATGCAGGTACAGCGCAACCTGCCGGTGGGTACAGGTTTTGGCTACCGGCTGGCGGCCGGTGCGCTGGACTCCGACCGGTTTGAAGCCGGCCTCAGTGCGCAAACGGATTACGGCACTTATTCCGCCGAGGTGTCGCGATTTAACGGGCAGACCAGCTACAACGCCGGTATCAGTGGTGGCCTGGCTGTGATGGGCGGCAGCGTCCATTTAAGCCGCCGCATAACCGACAGTTTCGCGGTGGTCAAAGTGGGCGATTACGCCAACGTGCGTATTTACGCGGACAACCAGGAAGTGGCACGCACCCGGGCGGATGGAACAGCGCTGTTGCCGCGCCTGCGTGCCTACGAGGAGAACCCGGTGACGGTAGAGCTGGCTGACCTGCCCATGGATGCACAGATTGATGGCCGGCAATTGAACGTGGTGCCCTATTTCCGCAGCGGCCTGGCGCTGGAGTTTCCGATTCGGCGTGCGCGCGGTGCCATCTTCAGCGTGGTGCTCGACAATGGCGATCCGCTGCCGGTGGGGGTCATGGTCACCCGCTTGGCTGACCAACAGCAGTTTGTGACCGGTTTGCGTGGCGAGGTGTACATCACCGGTCTGGCGGAGCGGGAACGGCTGCGCGTCAGCTGGAAAGGTCAGAGCTGTGAGTTCACCGTGGCGTACCCGGAGACCGATAATCCACTGCCCAAACTGGGCAATCACCTGTGTGCAGGAGTCAAACCATGAACACGTACATCCCGCAACGGGACTGTTCCAAACGCCAGCCATTGCGCTGGCTAATGGCCGCGGCGCTGCTGGCCTGTGGTCCTGCCTGGGCTGATTGCACCGTGTCGGCACAATCGGTTGTGTTCGGCAGTTATGACGTGTTCAGCCCGACTCCACTGGATGGGGTGGGGCGGGTGGATGTCAGCTGTGACCCCTCTGCTTCCTATACCGTGGCACTGAGTTCCGGCGGTGGCAGCTACAGCCAGCGCCAGATGGCCAATGGGGGAACGCTGATGAACTACAACCTGTATACCAGCGTCAGCCGCACTACCATTTGGGGTGATGGTACGTCCGGTTCGGCCACCGTGGCCGGCAGTGGGCTTGCGGCCAGCCACAATGTCTATGGCCGCATACCGGCGCAGCAGAACCTGATCGAAGGCAGTTACACCGACGTGATCATTGTCACGCTGACGTTCTAGCTTGCGCCAAGCCCCTTGCCGCGCTTGCCGGCGGGCTGTGGCTTCAGCCGCTGACCAGCGGGATCAGGGTGGACTCCTTGATTTCCTCCATCACCACGTAGCTGCGCGAATCAGCTACCTCCGGCAGTGCGAGAATTTTCTCCCCCAGCAGTTCGCGGTATTCATACATGTCCTTGACCCGCGCCTTGATCAGGTAGTCAAAGTTGCCGCTGACCAAATGGCATTCCAGAATGCCGGTGAGCTTTTTCGCTTCGCGGCGGAACTCCCGGAACGCGCCCGGTGAGTTGCGCAACAGGCTGATTTCAACGAACACCAGCAAGCC